>CAYVDY010000041.1:0-20822 GCA_964450255.1 uncultured Candidatus Solibacter sp.
CAACCCGATCGTGTCGATCCCCGCGACCGCACAGAAGATCGGCATCTCAGCGCCGACGGTGGCGAAGTCGCTGGAGCATATGCGCCGCCTCGGCATCCTGCGGGAGATCACCGGTCGGCAGCGGCACCGGTTGTTCGTCTACGACGCATACCTGGCGATCCTCAACGAGGGGACGGAGCCGGTTCGCTGAAGGCTCGGCCGGCGCACGAGTTAGACGTTGAGCTCGCCTACGCCCTTGATTAATTGCGCACCTCCGTCAAAGAGGCTCCACCACTCTCATCGCCCTTGCGGTGGAGTCTCCCAAGCAAGGCACGCGGCTCGGTGAAACATAGTGCATGTGGAACTGCAGGTGCAAGGTCCGAAGAAGCTGCTGAAGAACATCGGCAGCCTCCAGCGAATGAGGGGCCACGACTCCGCTCGCGAAGCCACAATCCTAGATCTGCCGCTTTCTCGGGCGCCATGTAGTGGACCGATGAATGGCTGGAGGCAGAAGCTGAAGGCGCAACATCACTGCGGCTTGTGCGCCCGAGCCGGCGGTTACCAGGACAGCTCGCTGGCGATCGCCTCCGTCTCTCCCTCTGCTACACCCTTCGGCGTCCCATGCCCCACCTCCATCATCACCTGCACGAGGATGTCGAGGCTAGGTCGAGACGAATGGCCCAACAGCTCGTGGATGACCTCCAGACCGCCGTTGGCATACTCCTCGAATACTTTCAGTCGCTCGTCGTAGCGCTCCGGGTCGAGGATAGTGTAGTCGTCGTCAGTGACCGCGGCGAGCATGTTCACAAACCCATCGAGCCCCACGCCGGAGAAGACCGACCACGGGATTGGCTCGGAACTGTGCTCAAACGACTGGCGACGATTCCTGGCAAAGCCAAGCCCTGCGGCGAAAACCAGCAGGTCGCGGTAGGCATCAAACACATGTTCGTCATCGACGAGCTTCTTGATCAGCGGTTCTTTGTCCTTCGGTCGTCGCACGCGCCGCTGCGCGCCCCTAGTAGCTTCCTCTTTTCCGTTCGCCATTAGGACACCTCCTTCACTTCTGCCCATTCCCAACCATCCCCGGCTTTGACAATGTATGGGAAGGTCCTGGATGCCAGCTCGATCTGCTCGGCATCAGCATCGTTCTTTGGCGTGTGGTAGGAGATCACGTATCTCCTACCGACTCTGGGTGCCAGCGCGTCGGAGACGACTCCGAGCCCCTGGCTCTTTGACACGAAGACCACAACCTGCGGGGAGAGCTGCGGAATCGCCTCTGCAATCAGGGTGCGGTAGTTCTCGTCGAGGCTCCCGAACGGAGAATCCATCACCATGGGATAGATGCCGCCCTGGAACGAAAGGACCTGGCTCGCCTTGGCCGGGTCGTCCTGAACTTCCTGATACCGTTGCCGAGCCAAATCCGCGATTGCGCCGACGAACGCTAGGCTCAGGATTTGGTTCTCGCCGGTGCCCTTCGCTACCGCTTCAGTCTCGCTGCCAACCGGCTTCTTTAGCTCCAGCCGGAATTGATCGGTTAAAGCCGGGGTGTACGGTTTGAAGGAAATGCGGGCGTAAATTTTCTTCACGCGCTCATCCAGCTGCAGCCGAACATCCTCGGTGCGCAGGTCAAGAATCTGCGCGAACAGGTTACGTGCCTCCACGGCCGCGGCGACCCGGCGCTGCGCAACCCGCGCCTTCTCGCTCTGCAGTTCCGCCTGCTGCAGCGACTTTTCAAGTTCCTTAATGCGGCTCTCAGAAGATTGGATGTCCCGCAGGTTCCAGCCGAGTTTGAGGCGGTAGTCGTCCCGCTTGGCCTTGAGGGACTCGCGGCAGTCGTCAAGCTTGCTGACTTCTTCAGATTCTGACTTCTTGAACAGCCGCTTTACTTCGCTGATCTGCTCTTCCAAAGTTAGCTGCGCTTTTCTGAATCGGCCAATGTCATTCAGTCGGTCCTGCACATCCCGGGAGGTCTGCTGGCGGGAGCGAAGGAACTCCTCGGCCTGGGCCGAGAGCCGGGTCCAGGCATCCTCGACCTCCGAGTTACCGCTCTTGCTCCGCCAAGACTGCAAGCTGGCGTGTGGAGGCTGACCCGGCACCAACTTCGTCCCGCAGATGCATTCGCCACGCTCCAGCAGGTCTTCGACGAACTGCCGCTTCAGGGCCGAGGGGATTTCGCCTTTTTGCCGTAGCGCTTGTAGCACGGAAAGCGACTTGGTGGCCATCGCCTCAGTAAAGAGCACGTACCCTCTTTGGCTCATCAAAGAGACCAGTTGCTCCCGGCGCGTGCGAATATCCTCTTTCGTGGCGGCGTACTGGGTTTCTAGTCCTTCGAGGCGTTCTTGGTTCTTCTTCGCTTCCTCAAGTGTGCGAAGGCGAGCGTTGACCGCCTCCAGGTCCTTATCCGCAGCAAGGATCTGCTGCTCGAGGTTGCTCCGCTCCTTTTCTGCCTCCTCCTTCTTGCTGCGCTCGTTGTCGAGTTCTTCCTGCAGCTGCGCCAGCTCAGGCGGCGCTACGGCCTTGAGCTCACTCTCCAGCTTGCGGATGGCACCACTCGTGTGTTTGAGGGCGCGCTCGATGATCTCCAGCCCCAAAACGTTCTTGATCGCGTCAGCAATCTCAGCGTAGGCTTCCTTCTTGGCGAGCTGTTCGATGCGTTCACCATCGAAGAAGAAGAACCGGTGCAGGCGGTCAGGAAGGATTTGATTGACAGTGTCACCGGGGTTCTCGCGTTCCTTGTTTTCGCGCCCGCCCTCGTCGCGGTAATCGACCTTCAGCTCGGCATCGCGCAGCAGCTGACGTTCGTTGCCATTGCCCTTGCGGCAGACCGTCAGACGCTCGATGAAGTACGTGCGGCTCTCGTGCTCAAACTCCAGCCGAACCGAGGCACTGACCTCGCGACCGGGCTTGCTTTCGGACCATGCACGCTCGTTGATCAGGTGGCCTTCATTCTCGAAAGCCGGCGTGAACTTTTTGTAGAGGGCCCAGGTGAACGCGTTGAGAAGGGTGGTCTTCCCGGCACCGTTCGCGCCGTACACAAGCGTGACGTTCCGGTCTTCACTGGTGTCGAAGTAGAGGCTCTGCTCACCATAGAATTGGCGAAAGTTGTTGACTGTCATCGCCTTCAACTTCATTGAACGGTCTCCTTCACAATCGCGACCACCTCATCGGCCATCCCCTGCGGGGGGGCGCCCAGGTACAGCTTCTGCTTTTCTAGGGCGAACACGCGCGACAAGATTGTTCTGGCATCTCTTGACGCACTGGTCAGCAGCTGCTCAATCGTCTTTTTGATGTCCTGCATACTCATCACCTCCCAGGAGTTCAGTAATCGATGTCCAATAATGCGTAGCGTTGCCGCTGGGGCAGCAGGGTGTTCATCGCCTGCGGCCCGTTCTTAGCAAGGCTGGCGAACAGGGCGACGCGCTCCAGTTCTTTTCGAAACAGTCGGCGCTCAACCTTGAACGTTCCCTCATCGAGCAGGTCCCCGGGTGGGACAACGAGGAAGTCAAAGATTTCGGCGTCCGCCTTGCCCGGCGCTCGTCGCAGAATTCGACCACGGCGCTGGATAAACTGTTTAGGATTCGTGCTGCTAGCGAGGATGAACGCGCGCCGAGTCTGTGGGATGTCGATGCCTTCGTCAAGGCAGCGGATGGCCACAAGCGCCTGTAGCTCCCCGGCCGCAAACGATTCCTGCAAGTCCCGGCGGTCGTCGAGGAGTGTCTCGGCGGTGTAGGAATTCACCTTCATGCCGAGCCCGACACCAAGCATGTGTGCGACGGCGTCAAGTTGCCGCACCGCTTCGTTTGCCGGCGCGTACTCGACCTCGCCGTCGCCGCAGTAGACGAGGTTGTGCGTTGAGGACTTCAGCGGGCGCATTCGTGCTTCCAGTGCCGCCAGCTTGTTTTGGGCCGAGGCGACGATCCGGGCGCGGTCGATCAACAACTTCTTGACCCGTGCATCCGCGTTAGCAGTGACAAGCTCCTTGTCACCGTCGCCGACGAGGGCGGCCAATCGCTTCGTTAGTTCGACATAACGCAGGCTTTCCTCCTCGGTGAGTTCGACGGGGATGGGCCAGTAGTAGTACTCCGTCAACGCCTTCATGCGGATCGCGTCCCCTAGGGTGATCTCATACATTACTGGCCCGAAGTAGGAGAACAGCGCCTCGGTGCCGGCCTCGTCATACCAACGTTCGGGGGTTGCTGAGAGCCCAAGCCGATACGGCGCTGCGTCGGGCAATACGGCGCGGATCGTGTCGGCGCCCATGTTGTGGACCTCGTCCCCCACGAGCAGCAGGGGGACGCGAACGCTAGTCAGTGCCTCCTGGAACGCAGCGCTCTGAAAAGTCGCGCAAGTTGTGATGGCAGCAAAGTATGGTTGATTCCCGAACGCGAGCGACGACAGCCCGTCCAGAAGCGGTTGAAACCACCGCTCCCGACTCTCAAAGCACTTTAGCGGACTGAATTGAAAACGCTGCGCTTCCTTTGCCCACTGAGCGACGAGGTGCTTGTAAGGGCAGACGATGATCACGGCAAGGGGGCGAGACGACCGCTGTAACTGCCGGTACAGTTGGACCGCTGCAGCCAGCGCGGCGATGGTCTTGCCAGTGCCGGTCGCCATTTTCCAGATGCCCCGGCAGGATGCGCGGAACCATGCCTCTACCGCCTGCTTCTGGTAGTCTCGGATTACTAGGTCTCGGGGAATTACCGGCCCGTCTCGCTCCGTGAACCCCGGAACGACGATAGAGCCGACCTCCGGCTCCCGTTCGGGCGGGTGCGTCGGCCGGAATCGGAGCAGAGCCCGCTTCGCGGCCTCTGGAAACGTGAATACCCGCAAGCCAGGAGTTCTATTGTCCCAGAGTGCCTCAAAATCCTGAACCTTGGGGTCGATGCGCTCGTGGTCAGCCGGAATCCACGATCGGAAGACATCGATCGATTCAAAGTTGGACACCAGGCCGCCGAGAGATTCGTTGGCGCTCCCGGTAAACGCGATGATGTTTGTGTCGGCATCGGAGAAGATCCCGATCTTCTCGTGGTAAATGCCAAGCCCGGAGTTGGTGTCGACCAAGGCGAGCCTAATATCTAAAAGGCCTTCGGAAATGAGCCAGGCCAGGAACCCGAGGCGTTCCACTGTTTGCTCTGGCAGAGGGCCGCGTTCCAGGGCCCGAACGAGTGCCGTTTCTAGAATCTCCTCTCGTCTGCGGTAGCCTTCCTGAATCGCGCGTGCATCGTCCGCATCGAGAATCGGGGAGGCGACCAACTGCAGCCGCCCCCGGCGCTTAATGAGGGCGGTGAGTCCTTGGGCCGCAGCACTGAGCGAATCACTGGTGAAGTACCCGACAGCTCGCCGATACAAGACGACTTCGGCTAGGCAGGGAATGTAAAAGTCCCGAAGCAAGTTGTCTCGATCGCTGCGGTACTGGGGCTTGATCGTGATATCCGTAAGCACGTCACCCCTCCACTGGCACTGCAACATGAGACTCCGTCTGCCGAGACGTTGGTATGGAGAACAGCGAGAGTAAGTCCTCGAGTGCGTCGGTATCTTCCGTCAACCTGGCAGCAGGTATGAGGTCGAGCAGGGTGTCCTCACCCCGAGCGCGTAAGCGAACTCGAATCGCGTCGTTCACGGAACTGCTCCCATCGACCCCCAAACGCTCTGCCACCAGGTGTAGCGGCTGCGGCGGCAGTGAGTGATCCAGCCAGCCGACTTCAAGCAAGAGTCGCTGTTCGCCAGCCGCCGCTTCCAGACGAGCACGGGGACATAAGTCAAAAGTCACCTGGCGCTGATCGCGGAAGGACACGAACAGCACATCTCCCTGCTGCCCGCAAAGGTCCTCCAAAGCAAGCCGGAGTGAGCCGATAGTCGGTTGCGGCGAAACCCAGGACAGGCGAATCGGCCCATAGTGAGAGTCGAAGTAGCAACATGCCAAGGGCTTGACGTCCAGTGCGACTGCGAGAGAAGAAGGAAGCGGGAGTCCCGAGCCCCTCAAGTGTTCGGCATTCACGTCGAGCTTGTAGCACCATCCGTCCGCGAGCCGATAGCAGCGGGCCGTCAGGCCCGCAGGCCGCCCAGGGGATGCAGAATCGGCTGAGTGTCGGGTCCGGTAGGTGCCGCGCGAAGTGCGGCAAAACCGGGGTCCATTAAGGTAGGTTCGGACGGAGTTTTCAGACACCGACACCCGCCCTAGGACTGTGCCCACGATGATCGCTCCAGGAGCTTCCCCGCCGTTCGCGTCAAGCACTCTTTGAATTTCTTCTGCAATGGAGATGTACTCGCTCCCCTCCCAGGTGCTGAGGCCGAAGCGATCTGGTCCGACACGGCGGAATCGCGGATCGCTGAAGAGGTAGTTCGCCAGCGTCCGAATACTCCTGTCGTCTCCGATCAGCGCCGCGATCTCATCCCGGGACAACGGCTGGCCTTTGAGTTCGAGTACTGCGGCCGCCTTGTCCGCCAGTGATCCAGCCCAGCGGACCATGACGCCGTCGAGCGTCCGCAGCTTGCAGAATTGCGTAACCCAGGGAGGCACAAAGTCCAGCCGCAGGCCGAGATCTCGGAGTCCTGCGCTCACGTCGGACGGGCATGCGGAGCCGTTCCTGAGTGCCTGGGTAACACAGTGCTGCGTGTTGCGAATGACGTCCTGCGCCGGCTTCCGAATGAGCCACTGCTTCGCAATTTCATACTCGTCGGTCACCCACAGCAGGAACGGTGGGAGGTCGACCACTGCTGAGGAAGGCGCGTCGTCGGTAGCCACCTGCGGAAGCAAGTGCGCGCTTTCCGCGAAGGCTACCGGGACGGCGAGGCCAATTGCGTTTCGGACTCGGTCCGCGGCGGCGGTTAGCGGCTTGAATGCAGAACGGCACAGCCGTTTACGCAATAGCTCGACGTGTTTGGCTTCCAGCTGGCGCACGCGCTCGCGCGTGATGCCAAAGCGGTCGCCGAGTTCCTGCAGTCCCAATCTTCCTCGTAGCCGGAAAGTTCTCCCTGCGAGGATGGCAAGATCTCGTTCGTCGAATCCGGACAAGATGTGCTGAAGTGCCGTTTCGAGCTCACTTCGACTATCGGAGGTCATAATCTCATTTCGGTGCCTAAATTGCCACAGTATCACGCCTAAGCGCAACTTATGCTGTGGTGCCTCTTCAGGCCCCGGTACCAGAAAACGCGCCGATCACCTTGTCGCGGCGTTTCCCAACTGTTTTGGAGCACGCCGATCGCATGGTGCCGAGCGGACTAGGGCAATTTAGGCATCGACTGTACGCATCTTGAGGATTAAGATCTGGGTTTCTTGCCAGTTAAGACCTGCCGCATTTCCACTACAGCGGCACCTGCCTCGCGGATCAGGGCGTCCGCCGCTGGCATTCTTGCACGCAATTGGGGATCTCTCGACTGATGAGGCAAGACACCATGGTGGCCACTGGACTCCATCGGACATGCCCCTGCGATATGCGCTCCGCGATATCCGCGATATCCGCTCTTGTGAGGGTCGACGAACGACTGGTATACTTCCCGAGGACTCAGGCAAGATTGTGATGCAAGTAGACGCATTGCTCCTCCAATTCCGTACTCTGAACATTTGGCATCAGGGTGCACAGCGAGCTCCGCACAAGCCCCTGCTTGTCCTGCTATCTCTTGGACGCATCCAAGCGGGGCGCGACCGCCTCGTGCCATTCGCGGAGCTAGCACCAGCGCTCGATCGACTCTTGCGCGAGTTCGGGCCGCCACGATGCTCGGTTCACCCAGAGTACCCCTTCTGGCGCCTCCAACACGACAAGGTCTGGGAACTGGACGGCCCCATCGACGAACTTCGTCGTCGGCAGAGCAACACCGACCCACTCAAGAGCGAGCTCCTCCGGGCAGGCATCGCCGGCGGATTCCCCGCGGTGATTTACGAGACACTCGCAAGAAGTCCAGAATTGTTGCATAAACTCGGCCGAGAACTCCTCAGCGGGCACTTCCCGGACTCTCTCCACAGCAGCATCTGCACCGCCGTTGGGCTCGACCTCACCGGGACAACACGCAACACTCAGGATGATCCCGGGTTCCGCCACCAGGTGGTCACCGCGTGGGCCCACGAATGCGCGTTCTGCGGATTCAGCGTCCAACTCGACAACGTTGACCTTGGGCTGGAGGCAGCACACATCCAGTGGGTGAAAGCAGGCGGTCCGGAGACCCTGGACAACGGTATTGCATGCTGCGCCATCCATCATCTGGCCTTCGACCGTGGAGCACTTGGCATAACTGACGACCTGCATATCATTGTCTCGGACCGATTGCAGGGCCACGGCAAGATTGAAGAACTCTTCCTCGCATTGGGTGGTGCATCCGTGCGCTCACCACTCAGCACCCTCGCACGGCCGAACCGCCACTACCTGCGCTGGCACCGCCGCGAGGTGTTTCGGGGACGACCTTGCACGCCACCGAAGTAACTGAGGATCCGGACCGGCACCGACACCCACGAACAATTCCCGTGATTGTGCTTTAGGTGAGTCCCAGTGCTTCCCGGATCACGCGTTTGATTTCGGTCCGACCTGATCCGGAGGCGTTGCGGAACCGCAATCCCGCAAAGTCAATTGTGCTCGCTGGTTCCAGGCGATGCGCGAAGAACTCACGACTCGCATCCTTCGTGCGAAGAACGTCCGGAGCCAGCTCGCGCAGGATGTCGAAGAGCGCTTGGATCCCCACCGTCTTCACGATGAAAGAGCCCTCCTGCGCTGCGTCCCAGAAATGCTCCTTGCACGCGTGGAGGTAGTGCATCACGATCAGGTAGAGCAAACGGTCATTTCCCCCAAGATAGAGCTCGCGCAAAGGTGAACGGTCTCCGCGCTTGCTGGCCTTCAAGACGTCACGCGTCTGGCGTACGGGGTTGAGCAATTCATTCGCGTCCATCTTCGGATTGCTCGACACGAGTCGGACAATACCCTCAACCACGGTCGCCATGGAGACTCGCCACTCACGAGCAGCCCTTCCAGCGTCAAACGCAAAGTCATTCTCGGGAACGATCGCAATGCGGCCAACGATCGGCGAGTCCAACTCAATGTTGAGTTTGCGCGCGAAGAATACGGCGAGTTTGTCCGGGCTCCAAAAGCTCTCGGGTTCTTCCGTCACGTTATAACCGAACAGTTCGTAGGTCAGGCTCTTATCAACCGGCTTCTGCGTCGAATTGATCGTCGCAAACAACTGCGCCTGGTACGGTTTTGGGAGATCGAAGAAAATCGAGCAAAGCATCGGCATCTTCAAACGCGCTGACGCAGCGTACGTGAAAGAGAAGATCCGGTGTTGTCCGTCAATCACGGCAGCCAGCTTCTGCCGCGTCGGGATGACGATTGTGTATGCATCCTCTCCTTCCCGCGCCTTGATGGACCACCGCGCCTCGTCAGTAGTCTCGATGAAACCATCCTCGACGCGCGAATTCGCGGCGAGAATGACGGCGTTCGGGAATGCGGCATCAGCGCGAGAGATGTAGCTCCCAATCGCTTTGAGTCGCGGTTCGTCGCGCATTCGCTGCGTGCCGTCAAGCGTGTACGGTTCCCCTTCGTTCTTGCTGGCTCGGAGCCGGTCGCTAAAGCACACGTCCAAGAGCAAGGCAGCCGGGAGCACCGCTACGTAGTAGGTGCCCATCGGCTGCTCCACCTTAAATGCGCGCGTTTCGTAAGGGTACGTGATGATTCCTGACATGGCGAATTACACCCGAAATCCCGTGGTGTCCCCCGCGAGTTTCGTGCTCGTTGACCCACCCACTGCAGCTTCGGGGTCTGCATCCTGCAGGCTCTTGTCATGGGCGTTTGCGACCCAGAACATCACTACGGCTAACACTGAGCAAACGACGGCCATGGTCAGGCTCTTGCTCGGCGACTTCAACCCCACCAGAAACGCGAGCACGCAGCATAGCATGAAAAAAACACTCGCCAGTGTCCCAAAAGAACGCAGATAGCTCCGGTGCTTTTCGCCGAGCTGCAACTGATATGCAGCCGAGCACCCGACAGCAGGGAAGTACGTGATGATTGCAAGGCGCACTCCATCCGTGCCAGCGTTCCCGTCAACATCAAAGAAGATGAACTTCCCGAGCTCCCACCAGATCCCTAAGCCGCCGAACACCACGATTCCGAGAAACACGTAAGTCCAGTAGCTAAACTGGCCCACAGGGGCGCAGAGACGCTCCCAAAGATCACGGACGAGGAGGGCGAAAGAATTTGCCACGACGATTGATGACGGTTGCGACATAGAGGCGCCTAGCAGTGCACAGGAAGTGCAGTAAATGACTCTGGAAAGCACCAAGCATATCCATGTATTGGACCTGCTGTCTACCCCTCGGATCAACACGCCTCACCTTCCTCGATGAGTATGAGTCATGAGTGCGTTGCGGCTTCGTCTCCTCTTGGGCCAATTCCGTTCCCTTCTATTCCCCGAAACTTCACGCCGGAGGACCCCACCCCCAGGCTGGTGACGTTCTTCGTTCGAGCATCGGCCTTCCCTGCCTATCTCGGTGGGTGGATGGGCGGCGATGTTGGCAAGATGGAAGCTGCGAATCACGGGTGCCATGCGGACATCATGATCAAGCCCCGCCCGCATGGGGGCGCACCTAACCAGCAGACTCATTGCCCGAACTCAGTGCCGGATCTTGGGCGGGTCCGCCAGCTTATTGCTGGTCGACCCTCCCCCCTCCTCGGCCGCAGCGCGGAGCGACCGAAGCAACCGATGCCCGTGAACTTCAAGACCAGCTCGGTGTAGGGCTGCTTGCCAGCCCGCATACGTCCCGATACTCTCCGACTCCGTCAACAAGCCGTGCCGTTCCTCCTGCGCCGTGAGGCGTGCGAACCGCTCTCGCAAAGCATGGCCCGCCTGCAGGAGAGTCTCTTTGCGGTGCAGGATTGGTGGGTTTCCGGCAGAAGCGTAGTCGCGGTAGCGGACGCTGCGAGAGCGAAGGTCAACGAGCAAGCTTCCGAGCAACGCGGGATGCGCTTCCCTCTCGAACGTGGGGTAGCAGAGGTAGGCGATTCTGGGCTCGCGACGGTACAGCTTGATAATATTCGCGCCCTCCACGCTCCCCACAAGATGCTGCGCGCAGCCTTCGTACACGCGCAGGATCGCCGGCAGCTCGTGAAGCCCGCTCCGGTGCACGTAGAGCGCGGTCGGCGTAACCTTCCCAAACTCAATCGCCTGAACTGCCTCCTCCACCCGTTCCGTCCTTCCCGCACCGAAAAGCAATTCATCTGCCGCGGAGCACGCGGCGTGGTACTTGCCGAAGAACGCCGCCACGTCCGCCCGCAGGGTCACGCCTAAGCTTCGGGGGCGTGGGCGACCGCGAAACCGCGCCAAGGCAAGGTAAACCAGGAGGTCATCCGCACGGCGACGGCGCACGTCGTCCCAGTGCTCAGACCCGAACACGCGCACGAGCACCTGGTAAGCACGCCGCAGGCTGCCCACGGCCTCAATAAGTGCGTCGTGCCCTGCTGCTTCCGTGTCCACCGGCAGCCGCCCTCGCTCCCGGAGGTCCTGCGCGAGCCGGTCGAAGAGGCCCTGGTGCTCTTGATAGAGGCGATCGGCGACCCGCAAGCGAGGTGCATTGATACGCTGGCGAAAGCGCGACGCTCGAAATGTCTCACGCTCTTCATCGTTCCGGAACGCGTAGAACGTCCCCGGCGCCGCAGGCACTGGTTCGACACCGATCGCGGAAGCGATGAATGACAGGAGCTCCTCTTGCTCGTAGTACTTCTGGAAAGTGCTGCGCCGCGTGATGACACCATCACCGAACAGCTCCCCGGCGGCGCGGTCCTCGAACGTAAGGCGAGCGCTGATGACGAGCACGCGCTCGGCGAGTCGCCACGCGTCCCGAACGGTCTGTGACCGCTCCTCAGGGTCCTCAATGACGTTGACGACATACCCGAGGTTGACGACTTCGGCCGAAGAACGGTCGCCGTCCGGTCGGTGGACGGGATCCCAGCCTCGTGCGGCATACCCCTCACTGACTAGTGCCATCACGTCCTCGCCGTGACCGCAGCCGTAGTCGAGCATGGTCCGTTCTGTGGTGAGGATGCCGTGCTCGCGCGCGAGGCGCAGCGGTCGGGAAAGGCTCGAACGGTGGATGGCAGTGCGATGGCGCGCCACAAGCATACCCGTGCTTTCCGTTCGCTTACTCCTTATCGATGCCCGCCGGTTGCTCTGCAAGCAGCACGCCGAGGTCCGCAAGCCCGCGCACGCGCTGCTGCAAGAGTAATATGCCACGATTGACATGGGCACGGAAGACTCCCGAGAGCGCTTCCTCGGGAAGCCCGTCCTGGATGCTTCGTTCACGAAGCAGCGCGATGAAGAGCCCGTCGTACTCACCCAGGAGCGTGTACCTGTTGAACTCGCGGTCCTCCTCCGGAAACTCCTTCGGGTCAGGAACCGAGTGCTCCGCAAGTGAGAGGCAGAACCCGAGGCGGCAGAGCAAGTTCGGCGTGAGGCCCGTCCTTCCAGCGAGAAACCGCAGGCGGTTGGATGCGTCTTTAGTGAGGCGAAGCTTCGTGAGTTTCATTGTGCGAAGAAGTACCCCGGCGACACGCCCGTACAGCGCTCTTTCATGTCGAACTCCAATCGGTACGCGGTCGCGACGTGCTGCCGCAAGGAGGAGAAGTACGTCTGGTCCACCTCCGTATCCGTCGAGAGCAGGATGACCTGGTGGCTCGCCTGGGGGAAGTACCGTTCAACGAGGAGCCGCCGATGATCGCTATCGAGTCGTCCAAGCGGAGTGTCGATGATGACCGGCAGCGGCCGGCCGCTCACGCGCGCCAAGGACCAGAGCATCGCGATAGCGTAGATCTGCTTCTCGCCAGCAGACAAGTGGCCTTTCGGAATCGGGTGGTCCTCCCGGTCGTACAGGGTGACACGCAAGGTCTCCTTGCTGATACTCGCCCGGCGAACCGCATCGGTCTTGCGCGAGAGGTTGTTGAAGCAGCTCGTGAAGGCACGCGCGAGCTCTTCGACTTTGCGCTCCAAGAGCCTCTCACGAAACTCCTCCAAGACCACTTGCGTCCGCCCGATGAGGCGGAGTCGCTCCGTCATTGACACCTCGGCGGCCAACTGGTCGTGTAGGGAAGCAAGATCGCGCTGCAGTCCCGCAAGCACGCCTTCCTCGTTGGCAAGCTCGTCATTGACACGCTGCAGCGCGCTGCACGCTGTCGCGTGCGCTTGGTGCTGGGACTGCAGCTCATCAAGGAGTGGCTGCAAGACGTCTTGTGCGGGGACGCGATTGATCGCCTCCGCCGTCTTGTGCACGCACCGGTACTCGCGTTCCAGGTCTGCTGCAAGCTCCCGCACGTGCGCGGCGGCAAGCCGAGACTGGTCGATCCACTGCACGAGCTGGTTGGCCTCGCCCGGCGAGACCGGGTGGCGGACTTCCGTGGCTGGCTCGCGGTCGTTCCGCAGCGCATTAGTGATGAGTTCCTGAAGGTTGGCGGCAAGGGTCGAGCGCGCCTTGCCGGAGATCGTGGGTGGGCACCACTCAAGGGATGCAATGCGTTCGCTCAAGTCATGGCGCGCACGCAGGAGTTCGGCACGTGCTCCCTGCTGGCGCACGAAGTCCTGCTCCTGCCCAAGGCGGTCTCGCAGGGACGCGCACACCCTTGGCGCGAGCGCAAACGGGAGGGGGCCTTGGCAGAGATGCCTGATGCTTTGCTCAATGGTCTGGATGCGCGCTTGCGCCTGCTCGCGTTGCGCGACGAGCGTGTCGCGGTGTTTCGCATACGACCCGCCTTCGGCCTTCAGACGATGCTCAACTAGTACGACCCCGTCGCGCAGGGCGCGCACTTCCTCGGCAAGTGCATCCCGCTGCGCCTTGAGCGTGGCGATACGCTCCTCGCACGCACTGATCCGCACTGCAAGCTCCGCGCCGGCGCCATTTGTTACTGCATTCTTCGTGGGCTTGAGAAGCCGTGAACGATGTACAGTCAAGTCCGCGCCGAGACGCTCGATGAGATCTGTCCCTAAGAGCGCGCGAAGCGACAGGCCAAGCTCGTGCTGGTCCGCCTGTTCCTCCGCAAGGTGCTGGATGCGCTCGCCGTCAAAGAAAAACAAGCGGACGAGTCCCGGCGGGATCAGCTCGCGCAAGAAGTCCTGCCACTGCTCGGGCAACACGTCCGCAAGTACGTTGCCCTCTCGAGCGATTTCCAGGCGCTCAGCCACGCGGCCAGCGGCCGAACGCTCCCAGGTCCTCGTGACGGTGTAGCGCGCTTGCTTGCCGACGTGCGCGTGCACAAACTCCACGCGTACGCTCGCAAGAGTGGGTTGGATGAGGAGCGCCGAGCTAGTGTGGATCTTGCTCAGCAGAAAGCTCGCGTAGGCATCACGCGACACGCGCTCACCAGCGGCGCCAATCCCGTACAAGCAGACCTGGAGCGCTTCAAGGAGCGTCGTCTTCCCCGCACCGTTCTTGCCACCAAACAGCACGATCGGCTTGCCGGGACGGATTCCAAGTTCGATACGATGCTCACCCCGGAATGTTCCGTAGTTATGGAGCGTGATGCTTTCAAGAATCACTGCGCACCCGCCTCCTCGGCCAAGACGTCCTCAATAGTCTCTTCGTCGGTCTCCCCGTGCACGCTGTCCCGTGCCCCTGCCCCACCGTAATGGCGCAACACTTCGACTTCCGTCCGCCAGTCTTCATCAATGACGCTTGCGATTCGCTGGTACACGCTGGAACGTCGGCTCATACCGTGCACTTCGCGCTCCACATCAAGCAGCTTCGCCACCATTCCTGCGGGGACGTCGTGCCGACGGCACAGTTCTTCAAGGAGTGCTCGCTCTGTCCCGGAGAACCCGGGTTGCTCGTCCATCACCCACGCGAGGTCTCGACCGGTCGCGTCGCGGTAGATCGCGGGCAGGCTGTCTTCCCAATCGCCCTCCTCCGTCCGCCAGATGCGACGGATCTCGTGCAGCTCCGCGGGCGTGATGAGCTCCTCTTCGGAGTTCGGTCCTTCGCGGCGGAGACGTTCTTGCGTTTCGAGTAGGAGCTGGAGGAACTTCCTACGTACCGGCAACCGGTACGGTCCACGCACGATCCCCTCACCATCCCTCTTGGCCTTTACGTGACCGTCGCGGCGCTTGAAGTCACGCACTTGCGCCTTCACCGTCGGGTCGTGCGTCCGCGCGAGCTCGTCGCGGAAATCGAGGAGCGGCTGTAGCCAATCCTCCCCACTCTCTACCATTGCCTCCATGCTCTTGTCGCGCTCAACAACCGTGCACACCCAGCAGCCGAACCTGCTGTTCCCGCACGAAGGTGTGGTCTTGTCCACGACGAGCGGGCACTCTCCCGCCTGCGCGTTGCGGTACATCGTCACAAGTGTTCGGTTATCGTTCCCCCATGGGCTAGGGACCTGGAGCAAGTACGTCCACACGTCGCTCGTCGTGAATTCCTTGATAGGTGTGTACACGTACGCGTGAGGGAGAAACGAGTGCCGGGAGAGCGGGCTGCCCTTAATCCGGTGCAGGCTCATCACCTGCGCGCGCGTCGCGCTCTCATCCGACCGGACACCGAGGACGACTACGGCCTCGCCGTACTTTGTGACAGTGTCCAGGATGAACCGGTTCGCAGGTTTTATTTTCATCCTGTCTGTGCACCATCGGAAGCGCTTGGAGGGGGCGGGGTAACCACGCCCGAGCAGATTCACCCAGAATGTGTCATCAAGGTCTGGACTCACCTTGTGCGCGCTAAACGGGAGACCCTGCTCCTTCGCCGCCTCATTCATCCGCTCCAGCGACCCGTGCAGGTGCTCCACAATCTTCGGCGTTTCGACGAGTGTGTCCGAGCTGATGATGTACACAGGCTTGCGGAGCGCTTCGCGCGGCAGCTTGGAGAGTGCAAGCCAGATGAGCTGCAAGGCGGTCGTGCTGTCTTTGCCACCGCTGTATCCAATCACCCAAGGGCGCTCGTCGCCCTGGTAGACGTCGCGAATCTCCTCACCGCGAGATCTCAGCAGGTCACCGGTGAGGTTGCCTTGTCCCAACACGTTCATCATCGGCGTCGCTTGTAGACCTCCTCGGCACGCGCCTCATCCGGAGAGAGCGGCAATCCGAGCTCATGCTTGAGCACGCCTGTCGTGAGAAGCACGTTCTGGTGCGCCTTGCTCACCTTTCCAAGCACAGTCGCGCGCCCTTCCCAAAGCTCGGTATTCGTGCGCGACCAGTTCACCTTGGAGAGTCGCTTCAGCCGATCCTTCCAGCGCTTTGGCTCGGCGGCAATGAGCGATGCACCCACGCGGCCGAGCGCGTGGAGTGCCAGGCCGTGCGCGTGGATGTAGTCCCGCCGGACCTCTGCCGCGCTGAGTTTCTTCTCCCGGACCAGACGCCAGTCCGTGACGTGCTTTGCGAC
Source organism: uncultured Candidatus Solibacter sp. (assembly GCA_964450255.1). Taxonomy (GTDB): domain Bacteria; phylum Acidobacteriota; class Terriglobia; order Bryobacterales; family Bryobacteraceae; genus Paludibaculum. Next base: position 16,316 of record CAYVDY010000041.1, read on the forward strand.
CTCATTCCAAAACTCCACCGCAAGCACTTCCTCGCTTGGTTCGAGCGCCGCGGCCTTCTGCTTGTTCAACAACGCTCGCGTGCCTTGGTACACGCCGCTCAACGTGAAGAGCTTGTGGGACCGATTCGAAATCGTCGTCTTCTCGGTCTCAATGAGCCCATCAAAGACGCTCACGCTGCTCATCAGCTTGCGCGCGAGCTGTGATTGCGGGTCACGGAAATCGTACAGGATGCCGAGTGACTTGGTGGGGCGCACCGCGTGCTTGTTGAGGTCAGCAAACATCTGCTGGCAGCGCTGCAGGCTTCGGTCCACGAAGAACACCACGCTTATGGTCTCGTCTCCAAGCTCCGGCCGGATGCGTAACGCCTCCTCGATCCCGGCGCGACGGTGCTGGCCGTCGTTGATCACGAAACGCGCCATCATCGGGACGACGAGCCGTCCCACGTTCCCATCTGAGCGCGCGAGGTCCAGCGGTTCAAAGGTCACCGGGCCATCGATGCTCGCTGTAATGCTGCTGAACACGTACTCCGTCGGATTCTCGACGAGGTACCGCGCGATTTCGGGCACGCGCGCACGGTTGAGCTGTCGCTGTGCGCGCATCTCCGACGGCACTTCTTCCTCATCGAAGAGGAAGAGCTTGGGTATGAGCTTGAGCGGGCACATCGCAGAGTAGTACTCCCGGCCTGCCTGGACGCCGCGAATCACGAGCAGCACGTAGGAAGGCTCCATCGTCGTCGTCAAGCCGGTTGGTGCGGTGCCCGCCATCCTCTTGAATCTATAGAAGAAGGCACCGGAAGTCAAATTCTCCGTCGTGGAAGTTAATCTACATGCAAGAAGGCGCCACTCCGACCCAATTCTGGGGACATTCCTTTAGTTAGTATGACACTCCGGCAGTGGAAGAGAGATTTCTTGGCCTGCTCACTTTCGTGATGGGCAGACGAGAGCACCGGGGCGGTATGATTATCGTTTCGCAACTGGAATGAACGACCTGTGGGTACCCGCGCCGAACCAGTCCAAGACGCCACTTCGCCGACCGGAACGCCACCAGCCGCGGCAATCGCGAGCGCGCCGACCATCGTCGATGCCATCAAGACCGTCCTGCAGCAGCACGGCGCACCGATGACTGCAGAGGCAGTCTACGCGGCCATCGTAGAACAGCACCTGTACGAGTTCAAGGCTGACAATCCCTCACACGTTGTGCGCAGCCAAATTCGGCGGCACTGCCGCGGCCTCGACTTCCCCTCGGCATCACGGGTCAAGGTTTTCGAGTTCTCCCCAGACGGGAAGTACTTCGTCGCGAATACGACGACCATCACGCACCGTCCCCGACGTGTCCGCAAGGAGCACGACCGTCCCACGGCGGCAGCGGAGGTACAGGCAGCGCATCAACGCTTCTTGCGGTCCTTCAAACTTCGCGTCCTGCGCGCGATCAACGACCTTGAGCCGCGCTCATTCGAGCTCTTCTGTCGGAACTTCATCCGGCTCTACGGCTTCCACGACGTCGTTGTAAAGAACGTGGGACGGGACGGCGGCATCGACGGCCACGGTAAGCTCACGATGGGGCTCACGTCCTTCAACGTTGCATTCCAGTGCAAGAAGTGGCGTCACGCCAACGTCGGGCGTCCTGAGGTGAACCAATTTCGGGGCGACATCCAGGGCAAGTACGAGCAGGGCATTTTCTTCACCACTGCACGCTTCACGCCAGAGGCGCTCCAGTGCGGGGTCCAGTCAGGCGCGGTCACCATCGTTCTGATGGACGGCCCCGCGATCGTGGACAAGATGCTTGAAAGAGGCTTTGGCGTCGAGAAGGTGACGTTCGAGCTCTATAACCTCGACCTGGACCAGGCGATCCAAGAGTAGGATCGGGGCAGCACGCGGCTCCTCATCACACCCCGAGCGCCGCGCGAACCTCGCTCACCGCATCCGCCGTCCACCAGCCGTGTAGGACGGTGCCGCGGTTGGCATAGCTGTCAGCGATGACTCCAGGGCAGACCCGAGTCATCATACCGTCCTGGCCCTCGTAGCTGTATCGGTTCAATCCGAGGCGGCGAATGAGGAAGCCGATGCGGCGCGTTCAGAGTCAGATGCTGGCGACGCGACGGTCAGACTTCGATCTCCCTCCGCCCCGTGGCAGGTCTGTCCTCCGCTGAAGATCCCCCCGCTTCTCAAGTTCAATTGCCTAACCGTCTTAGCTCCCCAGCATCCGTTCCAGTAAGTTGTTCTTACGGGCTGGTATAGAGAAGAATGTGCCCGAGCGTGGTCCCGTCTGGGTTCTTCACTTTCAAGACACCAGCCCAACCGCTGGGGTTGTTGGCGGCCATAAGTTCAGCCAAACGGTACCCGTTGCAAGATCCCCCCGCGACTATTAGCTCGCCGCTGGCGGTGAGTTCCAGGAGTGTATTGTCGGCGAGGTTGGACCCGGGGCCATGGATCTTCAAGGGCGAGGTGACGCTGTCCGTGGCGGCGATCACAGTTGGGCCGGCGGCAAGGCCTGAGGCGATGTGCGGAGCCTGGGAGGCCCAGGTCCTGGCGTAGGCTATTTGTGGGTCGTTGCCCTGCTGGAGGCAGGCACCCCAGAGGTGTATTGCCCCTGTGGTCCAATCGTCACCGTTCGCGGCGAATTGGCGGACGACGATCCAGAGACCAGTCTGCCCCGACGCGAGTGTCCCGGTGATCCGGAAGCGCTGCCAGGAGGTCGTCAGCGTGACCTGCGTGGGCCCGTCCAGGTATGCCGCGTAGGCGTTGTTGACGATCGCCACTGAGACCTTCCGAGTGCCGGAGGCGACGCGGGCCCAGATGTAGAAGGTGTAGGTGCCGCCATCAGCGAGGCCTGCGATCTGCTGCTGGATGACCGGGGTATCGGTCACGGCGGTGACCACGTCGGCGGTCTGGTTCCCATCGGGCGCGATGATGCTGTTCGACGTCACTGAACACGAGCCGCCGTTCTTGTCCCAGGTCGCTGAGGAGAAGTCCTCGGAGCGCTTCGCCATGTTCTCCAGCGGGCCGCCAATTGTCTGGTGCGGGCCGCAGTCGATAGATCCGGTGAAGTGGTCGCCCGCGCGGTTGGCGGGGACATAGCCGAGGGCGTTGGTGATTTCGCCGGCGTCCGGAGGGCTTGCAGCGATGGTCACGCTGACACGGTCATTCCCAGGGTCATCGGCGGCCGCAAGCGAAACGCGGGTGCCCTGAACGAGGTTGAGCGCCCGTCGCGTGCCGACATCAGAGCCGTCCTTCTGGACCTTGTGCGGGAGCTCGCCGCTTACGATATCGCTGGCGGCGTGGGTGTGGCCCGGCAGGTCGGCCGCCGCCAGATTCGCGCCGGCGGTCACGCGTCCCTTGGCGTCGACGGTGACTTTTGGATAGGTGCCCGGCGACGCCCCGGATTGCGCCATCGACAGCAGGCCCGCGTCGACGGCCAGGCCGCCGGCGGCGTCGACCTGCACGATGCCTTTGTTCCCGTAGCCAGCGTCCGGGTACGAGAAAGTCCCGAAGGTCTGTCCGGGCGCGAAGTCGATGATGGCATCGGCCGCGAGATGGTCATTGGCGTTGAGGGCGACGCCCAGATCTCCGGAGCCGTCAGCCTTGCGCCACTTCATAGCTCCGGTGTTCGGCAGCCGGACCAGGCCTGTCGCCGCCTTGCTGCCGGAGCCGAGTTCCGCTCCGTCGACGAAGCTTTTCAGCCCCGTGATGGTGACGGCCCCGTCCTTGCGCACGTAGTTGCGGCTGGAGGCTGTGCCAAGTTCCTGCTCGACGGCGATGACGGCTTCCTGGAGAGCCTCGATATAGGCCGCAACCATATTGGCGCGCACTGTGGCTCCGGCCGTGTGCTGTGCGGCGACGGTGCCGAATGCACCGCGCTGGCAGCCGGTGAACTGCGCAGCGGTCTTGGCGGTGTAGACGATCAGCTCGTCGTCGATGGAGAGAATTCCGTACTCGTCCGCGAATCCTCCGCCGGCGGACTCGACGCTGATGGTCGAGTCGTTGGCCTGCACCAGCATCGTCGTGATGGTCTCCAGCGGCTTCGTCGAGAATGCATCGGCTGGTGAGAACAAGCTCGATGCGTCGTCGATCGCGGTCGGAAATCTAGGCATTCAGCCTCCTGGCGTTGGTGCGGAACGTGTTCATCCGGCTGCTCGGCTCCGGAGCATAGGCGACGGCGATGGGCGCCTCGGGCGACCTGGCGGCGCGCGGGCGGTGGTATGTTGCGAGAGTGGCGGTGGCCTGCGACGCGACCTCCATCGGCACCGGCCGCGAGTTCAAACAGAACTGATCGAAGGCCCAGAGGCAGAACGAGTACAGTCCGCGGTTGCGCCACATGCCGTAGGCCTCGCGCATGGGAGGATCGGGCGGACCGTAGATGCCGGCCAGGTACATGCACTCCGACGCCGGGCGCCCGAGCTTCATTGGAAACTCGAGCGTCTGCCGCATCAGGCGGGCGTTCTTCTGCCAGATGTCGTAGTCGAAGCCCTCCGCGCGGAAATACTTCACGCCGTAGGCCGAGGTCTTC
>CAYVDY010000042.1:0-20722 GCA_964450255.1 uncultured Candidatus Solibacter sp.
CGCCGTATTTTTTGAACCAAGCCAGCAACCTCTTCCGGACGTCTTCGGCCCTGTCTCTACGGTAGCTGGGCCGGTAGCCGCCATGGGGTAGCGACTTCGCCTGGACTAATCGAAGCCGTGCTGCTTGCGGTGATAGCCCGCGTCGAAGTTTTTCGCGGTTTTGAAGAGCTCGTAGCGCCCGTCGCTCTGAACGTCCTTGATGCGCGCCTGCAACGTGTCCATGTCCGCTTTCGTCATGGGCTGGAATCCGCGGGCCATGCGCAGCGCGCCTTCCAGATGCTCCATGGAGGCCAGGCCGACTACCTGGACGCTGACGGGCTGCGAGAGGAAGTAGCGGTAGCACTCTTCGACGGTCACGGTTCCGGACGTGAGCATTTTTGCGTCGCCGCCGCAGCCCTTCATGCCGATAACGCCGACTTTTTTCTTCTGGCAGACGGGCACCACTTCGTGGCGGAAGCTCTCGAAGCGTTCATCCATGACATTGATGGGCATCTGGCAGGCGTCCCATTCGAAGGGCACGGCGAGCATCTTCAGGTGAATGCGGGGCGACTTGTGTCCGGTGAAGCCGATGAAGCGGACTCTGCCGGCCTTGCGAGCCTCCAACGCCGCTTTCAGCGCGCCTTTCTCCACGACGTACTCCGGATCGTTGTGATAGTTACACTCGTGGAACTGCCACAGGTCGAGGTAGTCCGTGCGCAACCGCTTGAGGCTCTCGTCCAACTGCTTGACAGCTTCGCTGTATTCGCGCGAACAGACCTTGGTCATGAGGAAGGCCTTCTTGCGGCGGCCGTCCATCTCCAGGGCTTGGCCCATCACTTCCTCGCTGCGCCCGTTGTTGTAGTCCCAGGCGTTATCCATGAAGGTGATGCCGGCGTCCATGGCCGCATGGATGATGCGGATGCCATCCTTGACGTCCTTCGGCCGGCCGATGTGATGGCCGCCGACTCCGAGCATCGACACACGCACGCCTGTGCGTCCCAGCAGGCGCGTTGGCATTTCATTGTTGTTCTGCGCCGCCAGAGCCGCGGCGGGCAGTGTCAGGAATGACCGGCGAGCGATGTCGTGCATATGGTCTCCTTATTGGCGGAGGGAAGTGCCCTGCATCCGATTCCCTCTTTTCACCCAAACATTCATATCCCCACGCGGCTTGCCCATCAGTGACCGCGCAATCTCGATTCGGCCCATCAGCTGTAGGTCCGGATCGTTGATCTTCATCAGTAACAGAGCCGTCTCCGCTCCATTTACTTTAGCCGCCTTGTAGAGGAGATTGCGATAGTGCTGCATGGAAGGCCAATACTCGCGCGGCGCTTCGTTGGGATCGTCGGCGTTGGAGTCGAGTTTGTAAAGAGCCGCGCAGGCGGTCAAACCCCTGTCGATTGCATCCCTTGCCATTTCATCGTCCTTGGCTTCCGTCGCGGCACTTGCTACCGCAGCCCAGAGGTCCGCCGTCGCCTCCGGATCCTTGATTTCTTTCATTGCTGCGATGGCCTGACCAATGACACTTTTGGCCGTCGCCGGATCTTTACTGGCCGCGAGCTGCGCAATCTCGGCCAGCGCTCCCGCCTTCAGAAACAGGTCGGGTACCTCGGCTGCGCGAGAGATGCCGAGCTGCACATCCTTTCTTGCCAGCGCGAGGGCCTCCCGGGCCTTGGCCTGCGATAGCGCTACCATCTGCATTCTGGCGGCCGCTTGGGGATCATTCGGCGCATTCCTCTCGGTGGTATTACGGTTGATGCGGATGTTGTCCGAATCCGATGCCTTCATGGAGGGACGCCCTTCGGGGAACTTCTCCAGAGCGGAGGCCAAAGCGGGATGCTTCTCTTTCAGCTCGGCGGCTCTCTTCGGATCCGCGACCTGGAGAATGTGCATGATGTCGAAGAGCTGATAGTCCCTGTCATCGCTGAAGCTCACGGATCCGAGTGACGACGAGAGTGTGCTGAAGGTGGTGGTGTCGCTCTTCTCGTCCAGAATGAGGTTGACCAGTTTGGCCACGGCCCCGTCCACGAGCGGACGGGGAAGGGTCCGCCATTGGAGGGCCAGCAGCCGTGCGAAGTCGGACGTGCGGGAGTCTGGAGTCAGTGCCGCCGTAGCCGAAGCGAAGAGTGATGCCCGGCGCGGGTCGTCGTCGGCGAGCTTCGAGAGCAGATTGTCCGCCGCTCGATAGGGGTAGCCGCCCTGACCGGCGCTTTGCTCCAGCACTTCGACGGCGCGGTCGATGCGCTTCTGAGCGACAAGCGCCGTCACGATCCGTTCCAGAGGCTCGGTGCGCTGTTGCACGGGTACCGAGGGCGCCATCTCGATGGCCTTGTCGACGTCGATGCCGGCTGCCGTGCGCACCACCCGCGCTTGCAGTGCGGCAGTGCTTGCCGCGCCCATCGCCTGATCCAGAAGTTCCAACGTCTTCTTTTTGTCGGTGTCCTGATAGAGCAGAGCTAACTCGAGGAGCGCCGGCACCTGTATGCCCGGCGAGGCTGTCGAGACCATCTCAGTGGCAGCCTGCAGGAGCTCTCTTGCTGACTGCGCCGAACACACGAGGCATGCCAGCATCAGGAGAAACATGCGGTGCATACCCCGCATCATACCGCCGCTAACGCTTCTCCGCGCGCCGCACTTGGACGAACCACGGAGACGCGGGGGCATTCAGCCAGGCCGCCGCCATCTCGGTGCGCGCCATTATCTGGATCTCGGCGTCCGGGACCTTTTCCAGGAGGAGTTCCGCCTCCTCGCCCAGTGACTTGGCTGCCCGGTAAAAGAGCTGCTTGTACTGCATGGTGGACGGCCAAGCGGAGCGCGGCGCCATGTTCCGGTCGTCGACGTCGGCGTCGAGCTTGTACATCACCTTGGCGTCTGCCAGACCCTTTTCCAACGCCTTCAATGCGAGGGGAATGTCCTTGAATTTGGCCGCAGTATTAGCCACGGAGGCCCAGGCGGCGGCGCGCCACTCGGGCGCCTTCATGTCGTCAAGAGCCGCAATGACTTTGCCGAGAAGAGGCTGGCCCTCAGCCGGGTCCTTCGATTCGGCCACGATAGCCAAGCTTCCCAGCAGCCTAGCCTGCAGTTGCGGGGAGGGGATCTGCCGGATCGCCTCTAAAGACTTCGCTGGGTCCTTCTGTAGATTGCGCATCGCTTCCTGCGCCCGCGCCGTCTCAAACGCCAGGACTTGCGCCCGCTGTTCGATCTGGGACTTCGACTCGCCCGATTTAACGGACCCTCTGGTGGTCACGCCGTCCGCGCCGGTGTTTAGGGAGTGGAGACCTTGCGGGTACCTGTCGATGGCCAGCTTCAGTTCCGGACGCTCCTCCAGATAGCGCTTGGCCCAGGAGGCGTCCACCTCGACGATGAGGTCAAACGCGTTGAAGACCGCGATATCCTTTGGGTCTGTCAGCGTGACCGCGCCTTTATCCGTCGTGATCATCTGGCTGTAGGGTGCCGGTAGTCCTTTGCCGTCTATCAGAGCCTTGGCCAAGCCGCGAGCGGCCGTATCGTAGGTCTGTATGGGTATGGAATTTCGGAAGTTGCGGAGGAACTCGGTGAAAGGCTCCACCTCCGGCCGCTGCTGAAATCCCGTCAACGCCTGGGAGTAGAGGTTCTGGCGCCGGGTATCTCCCGCCGGCAGCGCCTTGAGCACCAGGGAGACGGCGTCGTAGGGGAAGCCACCGCCCACGCCCATCTGCTCCACGACCTCGACGGCGCGGTCGAGCTTCTTCCTGGCTATCAGTTGCCGCACGATGTCAGTGTTTGGCCCGAGGGGCGGGTCCGCTTCGCCGGCGCGTGGCGGCGTCATCATGCGAAGCATCTCCAAAGCCCGCTCCAGATCGAGCTTGGCAACCTGGGCTGCAATTTGGGCCTGAAACTCCTCTTTTGCCCGAAAGTTCTTCCGGGTTGGCAGGATCGCTCCGGCGGCCAGTGCCTGTTCGTAGAGTTCGAGTGCTCGTTTCGCATCGTAGCTGGCTACGACCGAACCTAACTGGAGGAGGGCCCCGGCCTGGAAGTCCGGCGGGGTCGCGGCGACCAATCCGGAGGCGGCATCCAGAAAAGAGTGGGCCTTGGTTGCCAGATCGGCACCCTGCAGAACACCCGCGACAAGGAGTACTACCAGCGCACAGGCTTTCATGGCTCAACTAACCTCCGTTCAGCCTGAGTAGACGGAGATGAGGGTCTTCTTGTTCCGGATGGTCAGTTGGCCGGCCGCTGCTCAGGCCCGTTGCGCGCGCGCACGGGTGCGCGCTTGGCGAGTCCCCGCGGGTCCAGCAGGTGCAGGGGCTTGAAGCTGGTCTTGGACCACTTGCAGCCATCCTCGAACTGGACGCCGACGTAGTATCCGATCTCCTTGAACTGGCAATAGCGCACAACGCCCGAAAACTCGCCTTTCGGATAGGAGATGCGCACGGTGGTGGTCAGCGGGATCTGCACGTCTGTTTGAAGGCACGCTCCGGACAGGGAGATATCCTCCAGGTTCGCGATGGCCCTGCGGCCGCGACCGGACTTGTCCTTCCAGCGGACGTCTACCAGATCCGCGCACATCATCCTCGGTTCGGACCGCCGTTCTATCATACGAGTATTTAATCGGCCGTTCGGCGCTGGTGGTGCATGAGAGTCCATAGGAGAATTTCACCTTACGTTGTACTAGGGAGGGAGCCTAGTGCCAGGCGAGCATCACTACCCCTCAGAATCCTATCCCAAATCGGCGGCGCTTCGTAAGCGGAGAAACTCCTCCCGCGTAGCCAGATCGTGAGAACTGGCGGCCCGGTCCACCGCGAGAATCCCATCCAAATGGTCCATTTCGTGTTGAACCAGTTCTGAGAGCGCGTCCCGGGCTGCGAGTTCCGCCCATCTCCCGGACCTGTCCTGGTAACGAATCCGCACGGAGGTGTGCCGCCGTAGACGGACCATGAGGTTCGGGAATGAGAAGCAGTCGTCCCAGAGCGCAAACGTCTCTTCACTCATCTCAATGAACTCGGGATTAATCAATTCGTAAGGTATTCGCTCGACGCGCAGGAAGATGACGCGCCGGGCGTCGCCTATCTGAATTGCGCTGATACCGCGGCCGAATCCGTGCCCGCGCCGGAACTCCGCCAGCGTGTCGCTGAGGTCGGCCAGCAGTCCGGTGACATCGCCGGGCTCAACCACCCTTGCCGAGCTTTGCCGCAGTACCGGATCTCCCAACTGCAGAATTCGCCGTGCTGCCATTCCCCTATCTTATGCCCCCGTGCCGCCGCGCCTCCATCCGGCGCTCACCGCCTGGCTGGGCTGATCCGCTAAACTACCCCTAATGCAAGTATTTGCCAAATCGCCCTGCCGCGTGGATCTCGCCGGCGGCACCCTGGACATCTGGCCGTTGTACCTCTACCATTCGAACGCCGTTACGCTCAATTTTGCGGTGAGCGTCTACACGTCGTGCCGCATCACGCAGCGGCCGGGTAGCGCCATCACGCTCAAGTCCTGGGACCAGAAGATCGAGGAGACCTACGATTCGCTCGAAACATTGAGCGCGGCGAAGCGGCATCGTCACCCGCTGGCCGCCCATGTGCTCAAGCACTTCCGGCCCACCGGCGGGATGCTGGTGGAAACCAACTCGGAGTCGCCGCAGGGCGCAGGCATCTCCGGCTCCTCGTCTATGCTTATCTCCGCGGTCAGCGCGTTTAACAAGCTTTGCGGGACGCGCCATCCGATTGAACGGGTCCGAGAGATCGCCCAGAATATCGAGGCGCAAGTGATTTCGGTGCCGACGGGCTGCCAGGACTATTACCCTGCCATGTACGGCGGAGTCAGCGCCATCGACCTGACGGTTGCCGGCATCCAGCGGAAGCCGCTGCCGGTGAATACCGACGAATTGAACAGCCGATTTGTGCTGGCCTACACAGGCAAGCCCCGCAACTCCGGGATCAACAACTGGGAGGTCACCAAGCTCCACATTGACGGGGACAAACCGGTGATCCGGAACTTCGCCCGCATCGCCGAGATCGCGCACGCCATGCGCGGTTCGCTGGAGAGCGGCGACTGGCCGGCCACAGCAAGGCTCCTCCGCGACGAGTGGAACCACCGCAAGAACAACGCGCCGACCATCACGACGGAAGTCATCGACCACCTGATTGCCACAACTCGCAGATCAGGGGCCTTGGCGGCCAAGGTGTGCGGCGCCGGCGGCGGGGGCTGCGTCGTGTTCCTCTGCGAGCCAGGCGCTAAACAGCGAGTATCGGAGTTGATTGAAAAGGAGGGCAAAGGCTACGGTGTCCGGGTGCTGCCCGTGAGTGTCGCGCCGAAGGGCGTGGCCGTTAAAGCCTCCGCCTGAGCTTTCGCCAATGCCTGAGGAGAATAGCAACCCGCCCGCCGGACTCACCGGTATCGGCCTGCGCCTGTTCTTCTTTTTCCTGCTGGAGATTGTGGCGATGGTGGTATTCGCCACGTTCCTGGATGAACTGGCGGGCCGGTTGGCGGCCGGCGCCCTGGGCGTTTTCCTGGCCGCTGCCCTTGCCAACGCGTTGACGGTTCGTGTGTATGAGCGCGGCCGGCTGGAAGATGTCGGCATGGGCTGGGGGCCCGCCGCGCCGCGGCATCTTCTGCTGGGCGGAGCGGCGGGGGTTCTGGCCGGCCTGATCGTGATGGGCGCTCTGTTGGGGTTCGGCCTGGCGGTCTGGAAACCGGATCCAGATGCCAGTTTCCAGGCCGGCCGTCTGCTTTGGGTGTCGGTCCTGCTGCTGTTCGGGGCGGTAGGCGAGGAACTGCTGTTTCGCGGTTACGGATTCCAACTGCTGCTCCATGCGGCCGGCCCATGGTGGATCATCCCGATTTCCGCCGCGATTTTTGGCTGGGCGCATCATGGCAACATCGCGGCGTCTCCCCTGGGTCTGGTCAACACGGCGCTCTGGGGACTGGTGCTTGGCTACGCGTTTTACCGCGCGGGGGACCTGTGGCTGCCCATCGGCCTGCACTTCGGATGGAATTGGGTCCTCCCATTGCTCGGCGCAAATCTCAGCGGCTTTACTTTGGGCCTCAGCGGATACACCATGGAGGCAAGAGGGCAGGAACTGTGGAGCGGCGGCGCCTACGGGCCTGAGGCCAGCCTGTTCACGACTATCATCGCGATCCTCCTGGCTCTCTGGTTATGGAAGGCCCGGCTGGGCAGCCCACCCGTGGGGCAGCCGGAGAAGGAGGCATGATCCGATGCGGCACGTCACTTTAATAACGCTGTGTTGCGCCTCAGTCCTGGCCTTCGCCCAAGCTCCGACCGGCAAGGAAGATCAGGCCCGCAAGCTCACCGACGAAGAGAAGATCGAGCTGATTCGCGGCCTTTCGGCCGAATACGCCACTGTGAAGGCCTACCTGCCCCGCGCCAAGAAGGCGCTCAAGTTCAACAGCGACGGCACGTGGGACAAGAGCGATTGGCGCGATATCGGGGATGAGTACGGTCCCGTGGCGCGGGTAGGCGATCTGGTTCAAATCACGAAAGTGGATATCGACAGCGAACGGATTGTCCTGCAGATCAACGGCGGACTGAACACCAAGGGGAAATGGTACGAGCGGATCGAGGGCGGCGTGGGGGGCGGAAGCGTGCCGATGACGCGCGAGCAGTCCCGCAGCGCCGGTACGACGATTGCGGTGGTTTATCCCGGCAAGCTCCCGCCTGTGAAGCCGGCAGAGATTAAGAAGATTCTGGCGCCGATCCTGGATTTCGAGAAGCGCAGCGCCACCGAGAACTACTTCGACACGCTGCCGCCGGAGATCCAGGCGGCTATCAAGGCCAAGCGTGCCGAGGTCGGGATGAACCGCGATCAGGTCAAGATGGCCATAGGGCAACCGCGCGACCGGATCCGCCAGCAGAACGACGGACTGGAAACTGAGGATTGGATCTACGGCTATCCGCCGGGGAAGATCACGTTCGTGACGTTCGCCAACGGCAAGGTGACCAAGGTGAAGGACAGCTACGCGGGGCTTGGGGGCTCCACGGCCCCTCAGCCCAAGTCTCAACAGTAGCTAGGAATTGTGATCGCCGCCGCAGCAGCCCGGCTGCCCCGTTTCATGCGCCTTCTTCTCGATCGCTTCCATCAGCTTGCTGTGGACAGTTTCCGAGATCGGCTGCGCGTCCATACCCTTGTACACTTGAATGGTCTTGCGGGTTGTATCGCAGATCACCCAGCAATTGGGGCATTCGCTGATGTGGTGTTCGAGTTCCGCGCGGGTGGCCGGGTCAGTGGTCTCGTCCAGGTACTCGTTCAATTCACGCAGGAAGTCCTTGCACGTGACCATCTCATTTCGCGTAGCCAAGGATCTGATCCCCTTTCCTCTTAAACACACGCGTCAGCTTCTCTCGAAGCTGCAGGCGCGCCCGGAGCAACCGGCTCTTCACGGCCGCGATGGAGAGGCCCAGGGCCTCCGCCGTCTCTTCGGTGGACAGCTCTTCCACATCACGGAGGATAAAGACCGTCCGGAAAATCGGCTTCAGACCGTCAATGGCCTTGTTCAGGATCTCTCTCATTTCCTCCTGGCTATACCTCTGCTCAGGAGTGTCATCCCAAACCGCGATCTCGCGAACAATCGGCTCCTCATCCGTTTCGATGTTTTCATCGAGTGAAACGGTTCGATCAGATTTTCGTTTTCTGAGCTTCATCAAGCTCTCGTTAACCGCGATGCGGGTCACCCACGTATAGAACTTGGATTGGCCCTGGAATGAGTTGATGTGCTCAAACGCTTTCAGGAAGGTCTCCTGTAGCACGTCCTCGGCATCTTCGTCGTTCTGGGTGATTTGCCGAGCCATGCGGTAAACGCGCCGCTCGTAGCGCGTGACGAGCTCGCCGAAGGCAGCTACGTCCCCTTGCTTGGCCCGCTCCACCATCAATACTTCCGCTGAGGGTGCGTCAGGCACTCCCACGGACTCGATCGGTTCACCTTCCATGTACTGAATGACTCCGAGCTTTCAGGATAGCAGTCCGCCGCGCCGGTCAGTGCCCGCCGGGCATGGGCCGGGTCGAATCGCGTCCTGCGTGATAGAAGAAACTTCGCCGCTACCCGCGGCATCCGAAGAACAGTGCGCCCATCAGAAATCTCTCAGATCATCACCGCCCAGGCAGCCCTCGATTCTTCTGGCCTTGCCGCCAGGCTGCTGAGCCCGATGTGCGCGCAACGAGTGTTGATAGATTGCCCAGAATCGACATTCTTCTTCCGCCCATTCCTCCTGCCTGCCTCACCCGGCGAGGCCGACAGTTACACATTGGCGCCGTTGCGCGCCGATACGGCGCCGATGGCGCACATGATCTCCGCTCTTCTCGAATAGGCACGGACAGTCCGCCTTCCTCCGAGGCAGCGTGATACGCTGGTTTTTTCACCAGAAATCACAATGAGCAGCACCTATTCCATCACGTTGCCGGATGGCAGCATCAAGCTCGTCCCCGAAGGATCCACGTCCCTCGATGTTGCACGTTCGATCGGACAGCGTCTCGCCGACGATGCGGTGGCGGCGCGGGTCAACGGCGAACTCATCGATCTGACGCGGCCTTTTGAAGGGGATGCCACCCTCGAATTGCTGACGTCCAAGAGCCCAGAGGCCCTCGAAATCTACCGCCACTCCACGGCCCACCTTCTGGCGGCGGCAGTGCTGGAACTGAATCCCGGCACCAAACTCGGGATCGGGCCGCCCATCAAGGACGGCTTCTATTACGATTTTGATCGTCCCTCGCCGTTCACGCCCGACGATCTCGAAAAGATCGAACAGCGTATGCGCGAGATCCGCGACCGCGATCTGCCTTACGAGCGCCGGCTGGTGGCCAAGCCGGAGGGTCTCAAGAAGTACGAGGAACTCGGCGAGCCGATGAAGTGTGAGCTGATCAGCGAGCGCGCCGGCGACATCTTCTCCGAGTACACGCTGGGCCCGCAGTTCATCGATTTCTGCCGCGGACCGCACGTTTCTTCCACCAAGCGCATCAAGGCATTCAAACTGCTGTCGATCGCCGGCGCGTACTGGAAGGGCGACGAGAAGCGCCAGCAGCTGCAGCGTATTTATGGGACGGCGTGGTTTTCGCAGAAGGATCTCGACGAGCATCTCCACAAGCTGGAAGAGGCGAAACGCCGCGACCATCGTCTGCTTGGCAAACAGCTCGATTTGATCTCCATCCAGGAACTGGCCGGTCCGGGCCTGATCTTCTTCCATCCGAAGGGCGCCCTGGTCCGCAAGATGCTGGAAGACTGGATGCGCGAGCAGTATCTGCGCCGCGGGTACTCGCTGGTGAATACGCCGCACGTGATGCGGGAATCGCTGTGGGAGGTCTCCGGCCACCTTTCCCATTACGCCGACAACATGTACGCGGCCATCGAACTGGACGACGCGCGGTACCGGCTGAAGCCGATGAACTGCCCGGGCCACATTCTGATCTACCGGGACAAGCAGCACTCCTATCGGGACCTGCCGGTGCGTCTGGGCGAGCTCGGCACGGTGTACCGCTACGAGCGCTCCGGCACGCTGCACGGCTTGTTCCGGGTGCGCGGGTTTACGCAGGACGACGCGCACATATTCTGCCGCCCTGACCAGATCGAAGACGAAATCGTGAACTGCCTGGAGTTCGCCGTCGATGTGCTGAAGACCTACGGTTTCCACCGCTACAAGGCGGAGATTTCCGTGTGGGACGGCGGCGTGAGCGGCAAGTACGACGGTACGCCGGAGCAGTGGGCGCTGGCCGAGAGCGCGCTGCATCGCGCCGTGGAGCGGGTGGGTTTGGAAGCCACGGTGATGGCCGACGAGGCCGCGTTCTATGGCCCGAAGATCGACGTCAAGCTGCTGGATGCTCTCGATCGTCCGTGGCAGCTTTCGACCGTTCAGTTCGACTTCACACTGCCGCGCCGTTTTGAGCTTGAGTACGTGGGCGAGGACGGTGCGAAGCATCAGCCGCTGATGGTCCACCGGGCGCTGTACGGCTCCGTGGAGCGATTCTTCGGCATCCTGCTGGAGCATTACGCCGGCGCGTTTCCGACGTGGCTGGCACCCGTCCAGGCCATTGTATTGCCCATCGCAGACCGTCACCTCGACTACGCTAAAACGATTCAGGCCCAACTGGAGGCAGCCGGCTTGCGGGTGGAGATCGATGACCGCAGCGAGAAGGTGAACTACAAGATCCGAGAGGCGCAACTTCAGAAGATCCCGTTCATGCTGGTGGTTGGCGATCGTGAGGCGGCGGACGGCAAGGTGGCCGTGCGCACGCGGAAGGGCGGCGATCTGGGAGCCCGGCCGATTGCCGACGTCGTCGCCGATATCGCCAAACTCGTGGCCGACAAATCCGCCACCGAGTAGGAGCGAATGTTCTACCTGCAGATCGCACTGCTGGCGCTCATTACCGGCGGGCTGGTCTTTCTGGGGCTGATCATCGTGTCAGCCCTGCACTATCTGCGGACGCGTCCCCGGCCCCCATTGGGTGGTTCCACGCCGCCCATCAGCATCGTGAAACCGCTCCATGGCATCGACGAGGGGTTGGAGGAGAACCTCGTCTCCTACTTTGAGCAGGACTACCCCGATTTTGAGATCATCATCGGCGTCGACACGGCGGACGACAAGGCCCTGCCGATCGCGGAGAGCGTGAAAGCGCGTTACCCCCACATCCCGTGTAAAATCCTGGTCACTGGAAAGCCGCCCTACACCAACCCGAAGGTCTATTCTCTGGAGCAGCTCACGAATGCGGTGGAGCACGGCCTGGTGGTGATGAGCGACTCCGATATCCGCGTTACTTGCGAGCACCTCCGTGTGATCGCGGCTGAGTTTGAGGATCCGAAGCTTGGGCTTGTCACGTGTCCCTACCGCGCCGTACCCGGCGACAGTTTCTGGTCGCGTCTGGAAGCCATCGGCATGAACACGGAGTTTATCGCCGGTATCCTGGTCGCCCGGCGGTTGGAGGGGATGAATTTCTCTGTCGGCCCCACCATTGCGTGCCGCCGGCAGATATTCGCTGATATTGGCGGTTTCCCGCGAGTGAAGGACTCGTACATCGACGATTTCCTGGTCGGCCGCTATGCCCACGAGGCCGGCTGGAAGGTGGAGCTCTCTTCCTACGTGATCGAGCACCGCATCGGCGCGCAGTCTTTCAGAACAAACTGCAAACACCGTGTGACGTGGCTGCGGGGTACCCGCTGCTCGCGGCCTTCAGGGTATTACGGCCAGGTTTTCACGTATCCGACGCCGTGGGCGCTGGTGCTGACTCTGGTTAATCCGGAGTGGTGGCCCCTACTGGTTGCGACCGTCGCGATTCGGGCGCTGGCGGCACATGCCACCGGCGAGTGGGTGCTGCGCGATCCGCTGACCCGCCGGCACTGGTATCTGGTGCCGTTACAGGATCTGTGGAGCTGGTTCTTCTACTGGCTGGCCTATTCCGGCAGGACCATGACTTGGCGCGGGCGAAAGTACACCATCCTGCCCGGCGGCGATCTGAAGCCTATCCGTTGACCGGGTATCATAAGTGACGGACGCCAGATGTCGACGCAGCCGCCATCACAGTTCATCCGGATGCTGGAAGCGCCGGCCCATGTGCTGGTGGCGTCGGCGCTGGCTCTCACGATCGTGATTGCCGCACTGGACAGCCGCAACAGCAACACGGTCAGTCTTGGCATTCTGTACATCATTCCCATGCTGATCGCCGCGCCCGCCCTGAAGCGCTGGCAGATCGTGATCCTGTCGATCGTGTTCACCCTGCTGCGCGAGCATTTCGCGCCGTTTGGTTGGGATCAGGCTTCTACCGCCCGCATGAGCTACGGCGTGGTCTCATTTCTGTGCGGTGGCCTGTTTTCCAGCGAGCTGGCGCATGGCCGGCGCCGGGCGTCGGAGTACTCCGTTCGCCTTCAGGAGCAGGTCGATTTGCGCCGGGAAGCGGAAAGCCAGTTGCGATCGCTGATTGAGTCCAGCCCGGCGGCCATCATTACTCTCGATGCCGAGGGACGCGTGGATCTCGCGAATCTCGCCGCTCACGAAATGCTGGCATTGCCAGACGGCTCACTGATCAATGCCGATGTCCGCGACTACCTGCCGGTGATGGCTGACCTGCTGAAGGCCGCCAGCGATGATCTTCCGTACCGCACTGCCACTACCGCGCGCGGGCGCCGCGCCGATGGTGGGTCTTTTCTGGCGTGCATCTGGTTCGCCACCTACCCGACCCGCGCCGGCAAGCGGCTGGCCGCCATCATTACGGACTCGTCCGACGACCTGCGCGACTGGCAGGAGACCTCGCTGCAGAGCCTGTTGCGCAGCACTCGCGTGCTGGTCGGATCCGTCTCTCACGAGATTCGCAACATCTGCGCGGCCATCAGCGTCGTCCACGCCAATCTCGGCCGCATCCCGGGCGTGGCCACGACGGAAGATTACTCAGCGCTAGGCACCCTGGCTCAAGGCCTCGCCCGGCTCGCCACGGTGGAACTGCAGGCGACCGCGGAACATGACATGGGCACGGTGAATCTGGAGCGGCTTGTGGATGAGTTCCGAATCGTCGCGGGCCCATCGCTGGAAGCCGCCGAAGTCGAGTTGCAGCTTGAGATTGAAAAGCAACTGCCACCGGTTTACGGCGACCACCACGGTTTCCTCCAGGTAATGCTCAATCTCTGCCGCAACAGTATCCGCGCGCTGGAAGTAGGGCCGCGCCGTGTGCTGCAGCTATCGGTCACTCCAGAACCGGCAGGCGTGATCGTGCGATTCTACGATTCCGGTCCTGGCGTCCCACATCCGAAACGGCTCTTTCAGCCCTTTCAGCAGGGGGCCGACGCCGTGGGCCTCGGCCTATTCGTTTCGCGCGCTATCGTACGGGCCTGCGACGGTGAGTTGTATCATGAACCAACAGCCACTGGTTGCATGATGTGCCTCAGACTGAAACCATGTCCGCTGCCCGATCCGGCGGGCGAGTGGCAAACCACGGAGTCGATCCAATGACAAACGTTCTTCTCGTCGATGACCACGCACTCTTTCGTGAGTCATTGGCCCGCCTGCTTGCCGTGGAATCCGATATCCGCATCGTTGCCCAGTGCGGCACGGTGGAAGAGGCGCTCCACTTCATGGGGGCGCAGGAATTTGACTTGGTGCTGCTCGATTACGAGCTGGGTGATCGCCGCGGCAATGAAGTCGTCAATGCGGCCCGCCAGAATGGCTTTGCGGGCAAGATCCTCATCGTCACTGTGGGCCTCACTCTCGCCGAAGTCCGCGCGATGATGAACAGCGGGGTGAGCGGGGTCTTTCTGAAGAACAACTCGCCCGAACTGCTGATCCAGGCCGTTCACGCGGTCATGCGCGGCGAAGTCTGGATGGACCCCAAGTATACTCTCGGCGCCGATGTGCCTGCCACGGTCGAAGCCGCGCGCCGCGCCCGCTTTACGGAGCGGGACCGCCAGGTGCTGCGTGGGGTGTTCGAGGGGCTGGCGAACAAGGAGATCGCGGACCGGCTGCACGTCTCCGAGAGCGCCATCAAGGCTTCGCTGCAGCAGTTGTTCTCGAAGACCGGGGTGCGGACGCGGTCGCAGTTGGTGCGAGTGGCGCTGGAGCATTACCGGCGGGAGTTGTTGTAGGTCTCGATCACTGCCTCGACCACCACCGGCGCGCCCGCCGACGTTCGATCGATGAAGTAGCGGCGGACGCTACTGCCCTCCAGGATTGCGAGGCCAAACTCGGTTGCCATCACCAGGCGGTCGCCAACCCTGGCGATTCCTCCGACGATGTCGCGCAATTGGATGAGCTCCGTCTTCTCCGAGGCTCTGTCGAATCGCAGCAGCCCGCCGCCGGTGCCGCCCCACTCTCCGTTGTTCACAAGGCCGATCCAGACGGCGTCCGGCTCCACCAGGATGGCCGAAGCTGACCAATTCACGAGCTCGGGTGGAGCATACATGCGAAATCGGCGCACTGCGGTGTCGACGTAGCCGAACCCGCCGACGCCCGTCATTCCCTCCCCGTCGCAGAACGACTTCGCGAACCAAAGAGTTCCTTCGGCCAGTTGCCATGGGCCTATCGCCTCCGCGATGTGGGTGTGCTCGCGAACGTATCCGTCTTTCACGCGTCCGGGCCTCGCCAGGGCGAATAGATCAAAGGTGGACCGTGGCAATTCCAGGGTCTTTCGTGTCGGTCCGGACCCCTCCTCCACAGTGGCACCAGTTTCACTGGTCACCAGATCGAATTGATTTCCCGGTCCGAACCGGACGACGCGCCGCTCCTGTGTGGACGTGGCCGGAACCTCCAGCCCCTTCCTCACGCGGAAAGCAGTGTCGCTCTCCGGGTCGTATTCCACCGTTAAGTCCCGCCCGGAATCTGTCCCCGCGAACACTGCTTTGCGGCCTGACACGGAGACGCGGTTCAACGGAACACGATCATACTCGAGTTGCTTGACCAGCGTCTTCGCCCGCGCGTCGAAGAGGAACTTCCAGTTCGACCCGTGCGAGCCTTTCTCCGGTGTGCAGGAAATGACGACCTGACTGGCCGTCACCCGTTCCACCCTCGCGTAACACTCGCCGTCGTTGCGTCCCTGGGTCACTGCGATCTGGTAGATCATCCCCGGTTGCTGCCGGTGTTGCAGGTAGAGACCCAGCGAGGAGGTCTTATCCCACTCACCGCCGGCACTGTTCGGCGGCCAAACGGACTGCTTCGTGCCGAGGGCAACCACCAGGTTCAGGGTTGGGTCAACTTGCGTTCGTGTCAGCACCTTCACGTGGCGCACGCGTGGATCCGCCCGGCGCATCAGTCCGGCAATAGCACCATCAGATTCGCCCGCAACCAGCGCTGCGCACGCGATCGGAAGTGCCAGCAGGCATCGGAACAGCATGGCACTATCCTACTCCTCCACGTCCCCTTCGCCCGGAGCCAGAAATAGATTCGCCTCCAGGCCGTGCTGGCGGGTGTAGAGGTCATAGTAACGGCCTCGCGCCGCGTACAACTCCGGATGCGTGCCGCGTTCGACGAGCACGCCATCCTCCATCACCAGGATCTGATCGGCGCGCCGGATCGTTGACAGGCGGTGAGCGATGACGAAGGTGGTACGGCCCTTCATCAGGTATTGGAGGCCGGCTTGAATCAGGGCCTCGGTCTCGCTGTCGAGACTGGACGTCGCCTCGTCCAGGATGAGGATTCGCGGGTCGGCCAGGATTGCGCGCGCGATGGAGACGCGCTGCTTTTGCCCGCCGCTGAGTTTTACGCCGCGCTCGCCCACCACGGTTTCGTACCCTTCCGGAAACCGTTCGGCGAACTCGTCGACTCGCGCGATGCGGCACGCCTCCATGATCTCGGGTTCGGTCGCGAATGGTCGTGCGAAGGCGACGTTCTCGCGGATGGTCCCGTCGAACAGGAATGTCTCCTGGAGAACCACGCCCAGTTGGGTCCGGTAGCTGTCCAATTGCACGGTCGATAGATCCATGCCATCCACCAGAACCCGGCCACTGTCCGGTTTGTGGAATGCCGATACCAGTCCGATGGTTGTCGATTTACCCGAACCCGACGAGCCAACCAGCGCGGTGACCGTTCCCGGCGCGGCGGTATAGCTCACGCCGTGCAGCACTTCCTTGCCCGCCTCATAGGAGAAGCGCACGTCCTCGAATTGCACAGCGCCCTGCACCGGGCCGATTCGCGTAACCCGCAAGGGGTCGGCGTCCTCGGATTGCTCGTTCAGGATCTCCCTTATACGTTCCAGTCCGGCGACGGCTTCCGTCAATTGTGTTCCGATGCCCACGATCTGGAAAACGGGAGCGACCAGGAACGCAAGAAACGCCGTAAAGGTGACAAAGCCGCCCAGGGTCAGGGTGCCGTTCAGAATCTGGCGTCCGCCGACGAACATGACCAACGCGCCCACCATGCCCAGCAATACCGTGGCAGAGAGGCTCAGAAGCGACACGCCACTGAGCGATTTCAGGATGTTTGCCAGTATCCGCCCGGCTCCTGCTTCGAAGACTTTCTCTTCGCGTTCCTCGGCGTGGTAACCCTTGATGACGCGGATCCCGCCCAGCGATTCGGTGAGCCGTCCGGTGACTTCCGCGGTGATCTTGCCGCGCTCGCGGAAGATCGGGCGCAGCGTTTTGAAGGCATACTGCAAAACGACCGAGTAGGCCAGCACAACAGCGAGAGCGAGGCCGGTGAGCAGCGGGCTGATCCGCACCAGCACCACGAAGCTGAATACCGCGGTCAGCAGGCCGCCGACAAACTCCACCAGTCCTGTTCCGACCAGGTTCCGCACACCCTCCACGTCGTTCATGATGCGCGACACAAGCTGCCCGCTTTTGTTTGAATCGAAATAGGTTACGGGCAGCCGGCCCACGTGGGCCTGCACTTTGCAACGTAGTTCGGCGATCAGTTTTTGCGCTGATTTCGACAACAGCTGGGTCAGCCAATAGGAGGTGATGCCCTGGAGGATGGTCGCGCTGACCACGGCCAGGATGAGCGGATTGAGCATTTCCGTCCGCTGCTTGCCGAGAATGTCGTCCACCAGGAACTTGGTGGACGCCGGCAGCACCATGCCGGCTCCGCGGCTGATCAGAATGAGCAGCAGGCCGAGCAGAAGCTGGTTCCGGCGTGGCCGGATCAGCTCCTTGACATCGGGCCAGACCGCCTTCCAGCTGGCTGGCTTCTTATTGTCTCCGCCCGCGCGGGCGCGAGTGGGCGTTCGTTCTGCATGACGGGTTATCATAGAAAAATGCGAGTCGTTTTATTGTTGATGATCGGCGGAGTCCTTTGGGCTCAGGCGCCTGCTGCTGCCCCCGCCAAGCCGAAGCCTGCCGCGGCCACGAAACCAGCCGCTTCTGCAGCCGCCAAGCCGGCTGCCGCTCCGGCCGCCAAGCCCGCCGCCGCGCCCGCCAAGCCTACTGCTTCGGCAGCGGATCCGGTGGTCTTTACGTCCGGCGCCTCCAGAATGACGAAATCTGAATTCGATAACGTCATGAAGAATCTCCCCGATAACCTCAAGGGTCAGCTCGGCGGCGACACGACAGAGGCCCGCCGGCGGCTCGCCGAGCAGCTCGGCGAAGTCATGCTCTATGCCGGCGAAGCCCGGAAGCTCAAGCTCGACGAGAAGCCTCAGGCCAAAGTCCAGTTCTTCCTGCAGCAGGAATCCACCCTCGCCTCACTGCTTTTCCAGCACCTGAACGAACTCAACAAGCCCACCGAGGCTGTCAGCAAGGCGTGGTTTGAAACCCACAAGGGGGAGTACGAGCAGGCCAAGGCCCGCCACATTCTCATCCGCTTCAAGGGCTCCCGCGTTCCGCTCAAGCCGGACCAGAAGGACCTGACCGAAGAGGAAGCGCTCGCTAAGACCAAGGCAATCCGTGAGCGTCTGGTAAAGGGTGAGGATTTCGCCGTGGTGGCCAAGGCCGAGTCTGATGATACAGGCTCCGGCGCGCAGGGCGGCGATCTGGGGACGTTCGGCCGCGGCCGGATGGTTCCGGTCTTTGAGGAGGCAGCGTTCACGCAGGCCATTGGCGCGATCAGCGAACCGGTGAAGAGCCCCTTCGGCTACCACCTGATTCAGGTGCAGGAGCGCAACTCGAAGCCGTTTGAAGAGGTACGCGCAGAGATTGAGAAGCGTCTCCAGGGCGAGAATGCGCAGAAGGCCATGGAGGCCGTGAAGAATTCGTCCAAGCCAGTGCTGGATGAAGCGTACTTCGGGAAGCCCGTCGCGCCGAAGCCTCCCGCCGCACCGCCTGCCGCACCCGCGAAATAAATCTTCAAGCCAGACTCGGGCCCGCCGAAAAGCTCCTCGCATGGCCACTACCAGCCAGGCTGAGCGGAGGGCTCGAGTCCGCGTCCCCCGCTCGGACCAACCCGAGATCCGAATCACCCTCGAGACCGCCTCCGGCGTCTCGCAGGTCTTCCTTGCCCACCTCGTCGACGTCAGCGAGGGCGGCCTCGGCATCCAATTGCGGACGGCGCTGGCGCGGGGCGCAGTTGTCAGCCTTCAGGCCAATCCACCGCTTCGTTCCAGCCGTGCGCGTGTCTGCTGGTGCCGTCCGGACTTTGGCAGCCTCTTTCGGGCCGGTCTGGCTTTCGAACCGGCGCGGACGTCCGTCGCCGAGCCGCCAGCTGCGTTGGGCGAAGACCTTTACGAGATTCTGCAGCTCAATCCCAAAGCGAACCCCGACACCATCCATCGCGTCTATCGCATTCTCGCCCAGCGGTTCCATCCGGACAATCGCGAGACCGGCGACGAGGAGAGCTTCAAGCGTCTGACTCGGGCCTACACGGTTCTGTCCGATGCCCAACAGCGTGCGGCCTACGACATTCAGCGGGACCAGAGCGTTCGTAACCACTATAGGCTCGCGGCCTCTCCGGATGGCGCCCACGGCAAAGAGGCCGAGCGTCGCAAGCGCGCGGGGGTGCTGAACGTGCTTTACGCCCGTCGCGTGCAGGACCCCGGCAATCCCAGCCTGAGTATCTTCGATTTAGAGGACCTCCTTGGCGTGCCGCGCGACCACCTCGAATTCACGCTCTGGTTTCTCAAGGAACGCGCTTATGTGACTCGGTCTGACAATAACCGCTTCCAAATCACCATCAACGGCGTCGAATACGCGGAATCGCTCGATGTTCAATCGGCTGCCTGCTCCCCTCTGGCACAATCCGAGCGCTTGCTCCCATCCGCCTAGCGCCTCAACCCCTGTAGTTGGCTGTCATTCAGCCGATAGATGAGGATGGCGACTCAAACTCAGCCCGAACGCCGTGTGCGCAGCCGTAACAACCAGTCGAATACGCCGGTCATCCATCTCATCGGCCTGCATTCGGGCGGAGAATCGCAACGCGTACCCGCCGAGATACTGGATGTCAGCGAGACCGGTATCAAGGTGCAACTCCGCGCGGCCCTGGTGCGGGGCGTGAAGTACCGGTTGGAAACCGCCATCGTCTTGCCGTCCCGCGAGGCAAAGGTGAGCTGGTGCCGAGCCAGCTTCAGCAGCCTGTTCCACGCCGGCCTGACGTTTATCGAAAGAACTACGCCCGCCTCTGAGCCTGTGCCGGCCGCTGTCGAGGAAGATCTATACGAGATCCTCCAGGTGAATCCAAAGGCCACGCCGGACACAATTCACCGCGTGTACAGGATTCTCGCCCAGCGCCACCACCCTGATAACCACGAAACCGGCGACGAAGATCTTTTCAAGCGGCTCACCCGCGCCTATCAGACTTTGTCCGAGCCCGGTCTCCGCGCCGCGTACGACATTAGCCGCGAGCAATCCCACCGGACCCGCGCTCGCCTCTTCACCTCTATGGAAACCACCCTGGGCAAGGAGTCCGAGCGCCGCAAGCGCGCCGGCGTCCTGAATGTTCTGTACGCTCGCCGTGTGCAGGAACCGATCAACTACACCCTCACCATCTTCGACTTCGAAGATCTCCTGGGCGTCCCAAGAGACCACCTCGAATTCACCCTTTGGTACCTGAGGGAGCACGCCTATATCTCTCGAACCGATAACAATCGCTTTCAGATCACAATCAGCGGAGTTGACTACGCGGAATCGCTAGACGCGCAAATCCATGCCGCCGAGCCGATCCGATCAGATCGCCTTCTGCCCTCCGCTTGACAGAATCCGCCCGCCGCTCAACACCAGAACCCGGCCCGCACGGGCGGCAAACCGCGGGTTGTGGGTTACGTAGAGCGTGGCCAACCCGTGCCGTTCATGCATCGTCTCGATGAGATCCATGATCATCGCCCCGGTGCGCTCGTCCAAATTCCCGGTGGGCTCGTCAGCCAGCAGGATTCGCGGCCGGCCGACCAGGGCGCGGGCCAGCACTACCCGCTGCTGCTCCCCGCCGGAG
>CAYVDY010000043.1:0-7516 GCA_964450255.1 uncultured Candidatus Solibacter sp.
CCGTTCCGGGGCGAAAGCCGGACCTTTACGGCACGGACGCTCGTGGAACAGTTCTGGCTGCCGCAGGGGTTGAAGTACACCCGCTTCCGCGAGCGGGCTGCGTTGCGATGGACTCGCGTACCTCTGCGGCCGCAGTTGATGGCGGAAGTGATGGCCGATTCTGAGGGATGGGCCGCCGGCCGGCCGTCGTTCTCAGTGCTGATCCCAGTCACGAAACACGTCGATCTCGACGTGGGATACCACTTCGATTTCCGCCCGGGCCGGCTCGGCGGCAATCGTCAGATTGTCTACACTTACCTCCGCATCCGGAAGCAGGCCCGCTAAACATCGTCTGAGAACATCCGGGCCGCGCCGCCACTACACTGGGTGAAGTTGCGGATCCGGAACCCGCTGATCGGTCCCTTCGTCGCCTTCGCCGCAGGCGTGGTACTGGCGCGCAAGGCGGAGTTCGGCGCCGTGGAGTGCATAGCCTACGCGGTTGGCTTCGGTCTGTTGGCGGCAATAGGCGGGTGGTGGCGCAAAACCTGGCTGCACTGGACGGGCATCGCGCTGTGTTTCACCGCGCTGGGCATGTTGGACGCTGTCTGGCAGCAGCCTCCCGCGCGTCCGGAGCTCCAGGCCGGCGCTGGCCTCCTGAGCGGGTGCGTAGTGGAACCGGCCGTCTGGCGAGGCGAGCAGCGGCAGTTCACGTTGGAACTCCGCCCCGGTGCGCGCGTTCGGGTTTCTACACAAAACAGCACCGTCCCGCTGGGGTATGGGACGCTCGTCGAGATCCAGGCGAAAGTCCGCGAGACGAGAGGATTCCGCAATCCGGGGTCGTTTGAGCTGGAAGAGTGGATGGGCCGCCGCGGCATCTTCTGGCGTGGCGCGGCGCCGCGCAACGCCGTCCCGCGAGTCCTGCCGGGCCTGTGCGGATCGGCATGGAAGCGCCAGTTGGAGCGCCTGCGTGCCGCCGGTCTGGCCCGGATCGACTCGCTATACCCCGACGACAGTTACCGCCAGGGAATGATGCGCGGGCTGCTGCTCGGCGACAAGAGCGGCATCCGCCGGGCGTGGATCGAAGATTTCCGCCGCACCGGGACCTACCACGCGCTGGTCATTTCCGGCAGTCACATCACGTTGGTCTGCGGCCTGCTACTGTTCCTGCGCCGCCGTTATGGACTGCTGGAACGCCCCTTGCTGGTAGTCTCGGCATTGGTAGCCTGGATCTACGCACTGGCCGCCGGCGGCGATGCCCCCGTGCTCCGCGCCGCGGCAGGATTCAGCCTTTTCGCCGTTTCCGCCTTCTTCTTCCGGCAGGCGCGCCTGCTAAACCTGTTGGCCGCCGTGGCACTGGTCTTCGTGGCGCTTGACCCCGACCAGCTCTTCGACGCTAGCTTCCAGCTCTCGTTTCTCGCCGTGGCCGCCATGGGGGCGTTTCAATTCGAAAGGGATCCGTTGCGAATGCAGGCCATGCGGCTGGAACTGCGCCTGATGGCCGAGACCATTCAATTGCTGCTGCGCGCCCCCATGAGCTGGTGCCAGCCGCTGGTTTCCTATCCGGCGGCGGCGATACGCTGGGCCTGGGCCGCCATACTGCTCTCTGGAGCGGTCCAGGTGGGGCTGGCGCTGCCGATGGCTATCTACTTCCACCGGCTGTCCCTCACGGGCCTGACGGCCAACCTGGCGGCCGTGCTGCCCCTTTCCGGGGCGATTCCTCTGGGCTTCCTGGCGGTCTTCACCGGCTGGGGGTGGCCGGCCTGGTTGGCCGGGCGGCTGCTCACCGCGTCGCAGTCGATCGCAGCCTGGCATGCCGCACGGGAGCCGACCTGGCGCATCCCCGATCCGCCTCTCTGGCTGGCCCTGCTGCTTTCGGCGTCCCTGATCCTGCTGGCCGCCCGGATCCCGCGCGGCCGCTGGCTCTGGTTGCCCGGCCTGGCCTGCGGCTCCTCATTGGCGCTGCTGATTTGGCATCCCTTCCCGCCGCGCTTCACACCCGGCGTACTGGAACTGACGGCCATTGATGTCGGCCAGGGCGAAAGCCTCCTGCTGGGCCTGCCCGATGGCCGGATTGTCATGGTGGACGGCGGAGGATTGCCGCAGTTCCAGCGCCGGCAGGGCGACAACATGGATATCGGCGAGGAGGTGGTTTCGCCATATCTCTGGACGCGCGGCGTGCGGTGGCTTGACGCCATCGCCATCTCACATCTGCACGACGATCACGCCGGCGGCGTGGGTGCGCTGATGGAGAACTTCCGCCCTCGGGAGTTGTGGGTCAGCTTCGCACCGGACTCACCCGCGTGGCACGGCCTGGCTGCCAAGGCCCGGGTGCTTGGCGTGACGGTCCGCGTGCGAAAGCAGGGCGACCACTGGTCATTCGGCAGCGTAGAGTGGCGTACTCTGGCCCCTGCGCGCGAGCAAACGTGGCGCGGCAAACCGCAGAACAACGATTCGCTGATCCTCCGCCTGCAGCACGGCCGGCATAAGTTTTTGCTCACCGGCGACGTCGAGATGGGCGTGGAACAGCGATTACTGGAAGAGAACGAGATGGGCCGGGTGGACGTGCTGAAGGTGGCGCACCACGGCAGCAGGCGCTCCAACAGCGAGCCCTGGCTGGACCTGCTCAAGCCGGCGGTGGCGCTGATTTCGGCCGGTTGGCAGAATAGCTACGGGCTGCCGCATGCGCGGGTCGTCGAGACTCTCCGGCGCAACCACGCGTATGTGCTGCGCACAGATCTGGACGGCATCGTTACGGTGCGCAGCGACGGGATGAGCTTATCGGTGGATCGGGGCCGCTAAGCTGTCTCGGCAATGTCCGGTGGCAGGCCCTGCTGCGAATCCTTGATCACGCGGATGGCCTCCTCTAACTGGTTGGTCGGGACCAGGAGCTCATAGGGCAAATTCGGCATCTGGCTGGCGCCGAACACCACCACCTGGATGCCGTTGGCCTCCAACAGCGTCTTCACCGAGAGAGTCTCCATCTCGGAAAACTCCACTTCCAGCCCGCCCTCGGTCAAAGGCACGAGGTTCATGTCGGCTTGAGAGTTCATGGAATCGCTCATGCGGACCTCCCCCTTGATTGTACGCGCCTTCCGGCCGGATCGCGTCAACGATACAATGGCGGCAGGAGGCTTTTCATTTTATGTATGACGAAATTGAAGAGAACAGTGGCAAAGCGCTGTGGTTTGTGGCCGGAGTCGCGATGGGCGCTACCATCGCCCTGCTGTTCGCGCCGTCGTCCGGCCGCGTGACGCGCCGCCGCATCACACGCGCCGCCGCCAAGAGCAAGGATTCATTGGCCGACACCGGCCGCGACCTGGCCGACAAGAGCCGGGACCTGTACGACAAGGGCCGCCGCCTGGCAGACGAAGCCGCCGATATGTTCGACCGCGGCAAGAAAATGGTGGAAGGCTGAGCTGAATGCATCTCTGCGACTTTAAGAACGAGCCGTACGCCGACTTTTCGAAACCTGAAAACGCCCAACCGATGCGTACGGCTCTGGCGGCGGTGCGGGCCGAATTCGGAAAGACCTATGACCTCCGGATCGGCGCCGACCGCTTTCAGACGGGCGATCTGCTGACCTCAGTCAACCCGTCAAATCCGGCGGAGGTGATTGGCCTCCATCACAAAGCCACTCCCGAATTGGCCAACCAGGCCATCGCAGTGGCTGATGCCTATTTTCCAACCTGGGCCGCCGTAGCCATGGCCGAGCGCGTGGCGCTGCTTCGCAAGGCTACTGAGATCCTCAAGCGGCGCAAGCAGGAATTCAACGCCTGGCTCGTCTATGAGTCGGGCAAAAGCTGGGCCGAGGCGGAGGCCGACGTCAGCGAAGCGATCGATTTCTGCGACTACTACGCGCTGCTGGCCGAACGCCTCGCCTCACCCGAACCGCTGGTGCAGTTGCCCGGCGAACACGGCGAATTGCAGTATCTGCCGCTTGGCGTGGGTATCATCATCCCGCCGTGGAACTTCCCGCTCGCCATTTTGGCAGGCATGACGGTGGCCGCGCTGGTCGTGGGCAACACCGTGGTGGTGAAGCCTTCGTCGGATACGCCCACTATCGCCGCAAAATTCGCGGAGGTGCTCGCCGAGGCCGGTTTCCCCGCGCAGTGCTACACCATGATGGTGGGCAGCGGCGCCGAAGTGGGAGATCTGCTGGTGACCCACCCTCGAACGCGGTTCATCTGCTTCACGGGTTCCCGCGAAGTGGGCCTGCGCATCAATGAACTCGCGGCCAAGACCGCCAAGGGCCAGATCTGGATCAAGCGCGTCATCGCCGAGATGGGCGGCAAGGATTCGATCATCGTCGATGAAGAGGCTGATCTGGAATCCGCCGTGCAGGGCGTGCTGTGGAGCGCCTTCGGCTATCAGGGACAGAAGTGCTCGGCGTGCTCACGCGCCATCGTCAGCGAGAAGCTCTACGATGCGTTTCTAGAGAAGCTTGCCGCCAAGGTTGAGAAACTCACCATCGGGCAGGCCGACGACCCGGCCAACTACATGGGGCCGGTGATCAGCGCGCGCTCGATGAAGACGATTCTCGACTACATTGAGATCGGCAGGAAGGAAGGCCGGCTCATCACCGGTGGCCAGCAGCTGCCGGGCAACGGCTACTTCATCGCGCCCACTGTGATCGCCGATATCACCGCCGACTCGCGCATCTTCCAGGAGGAGATCTTCGGGCCGGTCCTCGCCGTCACCAAGGCGCGCGACTTCGAACATGCTTTGGCGCTCGCCAACGACAGCGAATATGGCCTGACCGGCGCCATCTATTCCAACAACCCCGAGAAGATCCGCGCCGCCAAGGACCGCTTCTTTGTCGGCAACCTGTACATCAACCGCAAGTGCACCGGCGCAATGGTCGGCGCGCATCCGTTCGGCGGATTCAACATGTCGGGCACGGATTCGAAGGCGGGCGGGCCGGACTACCTGCTGTGGTTCGTGCAGGCGAAGTCCATTGCCGAGAAGATCACCTGATCTTCCGGCCTGAAGGAGAGCTATACTGTGATGAGTAACCCCGATCAGAAGGGGACCATCACGTTTTAGATCCAGGGTCAAATCCGACCAACGTGGCGAGGGGCGAGGCTTCGGCTTCGCCCCTCTCCTTTTCCGGGCACTCCAATCAGCGTGACAACCAACGCTTGGAGAGCGGCGGGAAACTCGGGAACCTGGCGTGCGGCTCCCGCTGATACCAGAACGCTACGGACGCGATGTCGTCCGCCAGCGGCTGATAGCGGTTGTTCGGCCACCACCCCAACGCCTGAATCGTCAGCTTCAAATCCTGGTGGAAAACGATGGGGTCCATGATGTGCCAGCGGTACAGGCTCCACTTCGGCGGACCATTCTTGCCGTTGTGCTCCAGTGTCGAGCCGACATAGGGCGTCGAGAACGAATTCGGGAAGCCGTAGCTCGCTCCGAAATAGTCTTCCGTGCCGGTGCCGGCCAGAGTCGGAAACTTCGTATCGCCGTCGAGGAAGAACTTCACCTCCCCCTCGCCGAACCAGCCGTCGGAGAGCTGCATCCACGCCAGAAACGTCCCCACGTATTGCCCTTCGCCCTTCACGCCGTCGAGGATGGTGTACTCCGGATGGTTGCGGTCCGTGGTGGCGCGCCTCCACTGCGCGTGGAAGTAGCCGGCGTCTTCGGGCACGTCCACCTTCTGGAAGTCGATCTGGTAGGTGAGCAGCGGCACCGGCTTGTCTGAATCGTTGGTGAACGTGATGCGCGCGTGCCTGCGGAACGGCATGCGCCAATAGCAGTTCATCGCCGACTTCGGATTGACGACCACGGCCATCGAATTCACGGGTGCGTAGATCTCGTGGCCGATGGCGAAGAAGTCCGTCAGCGGTGTCTCCACCGATGGCGTCTCCTCGCCGTCCCAATAGAACCGCAGCACGCCGGCGCGCCCGTTGCCGCGCCAGTCCGGCGCGGTGGCCATCCAGATGTGCTGGATCACTCCGGGGCCGTCGGCGTCCATGATGGTGACGGTGGAGCGCGCGCCCACTTTGATGAATGGCCGGACCTTCCAACCCTGGCCCAGGTCCAGCGCGGCGTCTGAGAAGGCGAGGTTCGGATCGGCGGGATTCGGAATCGCCATGGCGCCCTTGCCCTTCTCGCCGGTCGGATTCTCCGGCGACACCATGCGCGTCTCGGCTTTCGGATTCAACTGTGGCAGGGACTCGAGGCCCCCGCGCGACCAGGCGCCCGCGGCGCCCGGTTGGGCCGAAGCCGCGGCTGCAAACATCATGGTGGCGGCGAGGCCAGCACAACTTCTGACTGTCATGGAAAACGAATCCTCACTTCAGTGGCGATGAGCCACAGTGTACCCCCATCGCGTCGAATTCCGATATGATTTCGCCATGCCACAGTCCCGCCGCAGCTTCCTGCGGGCCGCGCCGCTCGCACTCCCGGCTCTCTCGGCCGCACTCCAGGCGCAAACTTCGCCGTACCGCCGGCCGAAGCTCAAGATCACTGACGTGCGCACGGCGCAGGTGCGCGGCCACGGCTATCAACTCCATGTGCGGATCTACACGGATCAGGGGATCTACGGTCACGGCGAGGCGACAGACTCGATTCTCGGCGGCGTGCCGCTGGTTCGGAGTTTCCGCAACGCGCTAATCGGGCAGGATCCCCTGAACGTGGAGGCGCTATGGGAGCGCATCCGCGTGAATGGCATCTTCGCCGGTGCGCAGGGCGGCCAGTACGTCACGGCGCTGACCGCGGTGGAGATAGCGCTTTGGGATCTGGCCGGCAAGGCGCTCGGCGTGCCCATTTACCAACTGCTCGGCGGCAAGGTGCGCGACCGAGTCCGGGTGTACTGCGATTCCGCCAACCACCACCCCGACGATCCCCTGGCGCCGCAGAAGCTCAAAGAGATCGAAACCATGGGCTTCACGGCGCTGAAGATCGATATCGACGAGGGACGCGATCCCAACCGCTTCGACCGCGTCAACTGGACCGCAAATAACGCCGAGATCGACCGCATGGTGAAAGAAGTCGCGTTTGTGCGCGGATCCGTCGACAAGCGGCTCGACCTGGCCGTCGATATGCACGGCCGCTACGACGCCACCACCGGCAAGCGCATGGCGATCGAACTGGAGCCCTTCAAGCTGCTGTGGCTGGAAGAGCCGGTTCCAGCGGAGAACGTCGATGCCATGCGCGACATTCGCCAATCCACGAAGACGCCCATCTGCTGCGGCGAGAATCTCTTCCTGCGTCACGGATTCCGCGAGGTTTTGGAGAAGCGCGCCGCAGACGTCATCATGCCGGATATTCAGAAGTGCGGCGGATTGTTGGAAGCCCGCAAGATCGCCGACATGGCGCACACCTACTACGTGCCCGTGGCGCCGCACTGCGTCGTCTCGCCGATCGGCACAATGGCCTCCGCCCATGTTTGCGCGGCCATTCCGAACTTCCTCGTTCTGGAGTGGCACTGGATCTCGCGCCTACCCATTTGGAAGTCGTTCGTGAAGGAGGGCGAGATCATCGAGAAGGGCTTCATCACGCTGCCGGATCGCGCCGGCATCGGCGTGGAGATGGA
>CAYVDY010000043.1:7526-20593 GCA_964450255.1 uncultured Candidatus Solibacter sp.
CGCAAGGTGCAGGTGCCAAACACACCCTGGTTTGAAGAGGGCGCCTGAGCCCGGAATTGTGCAAGGAATAGGAAGAGGAGAAAAAGAAGAAATGACTCGTCGACGCGCCCTGCTGTTGAGCCTGCCACTAACCGGCATTCTGGCCCTGGTTGGGTTTCAGGCCGCCAAGAAACCCGCCGTAATGGAAGACCCGCTGATCGCCGGCTTCCGCAAGACCACCGTGGCCAGCGTGGCAGACGCAGTTGATCAGGTCTGCGGTAAGCGCGGCTACCTGTCGCACAAGATCCGTCCCGTAGTATCCGGCCTCGTCGTCGGTCGGGCCATCACCGCGCTCATCAAACCGGCACCGCCGGAGAAGGCCGAGCCGACACTCGCGGTGAAGCACTCCACGGAGATGATCGATAACTCCAAACCCGGCGAAGTCGGTGTGATCGTGATGGAAGATGGCCTCGACGTCGCGGCGATCGGCGGACTGATGGCCACGGCCGCGAAGGCGCGCGGAATGGCCGGCATGATTCTCGACGGGGGCGTGCGCGACGTGGCCGAGATTCGCGGCCTTGGCCTTCCGGTCTATGCCGCAAGCATCTCGCCCGCGACAGCCGTGGGCCGCTACGCCAGCGTGGCTGCCAACATTCCCGTGCAGTGCGGCGGCGTCACCATCAGCCCGGGCGACATCCTGGTCGCCAACGAAGATGGCATCGTCGCCGTCCCTAAAGACAAGGCCCAGGATGTGCTGAAGCGCGCCATCGAGATTGACGAGCGCGAGACGAAGATGGTGCCCATGATCAAGCAGCAGAAGTCGCTTTCGAAGGTGATTGCGATCTTCAACCGGATCTGAGCGTGCTAGACCTGGAGCGGGGCGCGCGGCATCTCGCTGCGGTGCCGCTCCAGCACGGCCAACATCTGGGCTACGCGGTCCGGGGCCTGTGCCGCCTGATCGTACTTCTCGGAAGGATCCACTTCCAGGTTGTGCAGAGTTGGTGGAGCGTCATTGGCGACACGCAGCTTCCATGGCCCCTGGCGCACGGCCTCCAGCACATTGATGTTCCAGTAGAAGAAGGTGCGTTCCTTGCCGGGGTTCTTGCCGGTCATGACCGGCATCATGTCCTCGCCGTCCAGCACTGTGTCCTTCGGCAAAGCGGCGCCGGCTGCGCTGGCGAAGGTCGGCAGCAGGTCCAGCATCGAGCCCTGCGCGGCGCACACCGCATTGGCGGGGATCATCCCCGGCCAGCGCGCTATGAAGGGATCCCGCATCCCGCCATCGAACGTGGTGCCCTTGCCATCACGCAGCAGGCCGGCGCTGCCGCCGAGTTCCTTCTTGATCAGCCACGGCCCGTTGTCTGAGCTGAACACCACCAGCGTATTCTGATCCTGCCCCGTCTCCCGCAAAGTGCGAAACACCTCGCCCACGCTCCAGTCCAACTCCTCCACAACGTCGCCGTAGAGCCCCGCGCGGCTCTTGCCACGGAAGCGTTCGCTGGCATACAGCGGCACATGCGGGAACGTGTGCGCGAAGTACAAAAAGAACGGATTCTGTTTGTTCTCGCGGATCGTGGCCTGCGCCTCGGACGTGTAGCGTGCGGTGAGCTTCGTCTGGTCTGGCTCGGTCTCGATCGTCTCGCCGTTGCGGACCAGCGGCAGCGGCGGATGCTTGGGACTGGCGCCGGCGCCTGGGCCTGCCACTGGCCGCATGTCATTGGAATAAGGGATTCCGAAGTAGCGGTCGAACCCGTGGCGTCCCGGCAGATACTGCGGCAAATGTCCGAGGTGCCATTTACCAACGGCGGCGGTGCGATAGCCGGCCCCGCGCAGCACTTCCGCAATCGTCGTCTCGCTCTCCGGAATGCCGCCTTCCGATTGCGGGAACAGCACGCGCGTCAAACCGCTGCGCACCGGGTAGCGGCCCGTCAGCAACGCAGCCCTGCTCGGCGTACAAACCGGCGCAGCCGAATACCACTGCGTGAACCTCATACCTTCCCGCGCCATGCGGTCCAGGTTTGGCGTCCGAATGGTGGGATGCCCATAGCAGCCCAGATCGCCGTAGCCGAGATCGTCGGCGTAGATCATCACGATGTTGGGCTTGCGGCGGGCGGCAGCGAAGACGGTGCCGGCCGTGAGCATCTGCGAAAACTGGCGGCGGTTGAAGTTCAACGCACGGTTACCTTTCGAACCGTCACATTATCACTTTCGTCGCCCACTTTCACGGCGACTGTGAACTCGGTCCCGGCCGGCTTGGCTGTCCCCACCGAATACTCATGCGAAAGCGAGTCAGTGATGCGCGTGGTCGGCTGGGCGGCAATCCACTCGCTGCCGTTCACTGAAAACTCCGCGTACTGCAGCGCGGTTAGCAGATCGGTTGCCTTGAACGTGACCAGTAGTCTGCCGCCCTCCACTCGTGCGGCCAAGCCAGCCACTTCCGGCGGCGTGTTGTCGATCACGAATTCCTCGGTCTCGATCCGCGCCTGCAGGCCCTGTCCGGGATAATTGTCCGTCTGGTCGTCAGCGGTGACCCGTAGCAGGTAGCGGCCATCGGCAAAGCCCGTCGCGTCCCAACTGAAGCGCGATTCGCTCAGCTCATCCTTCAGCAGCTTCCACTCCCGCTCTTCCACTCCGCGAATCTCGACCTTGTATTCCAGCGTGTCGCCGTTTGCGTCGCTCGCCCGCCATCTGGCGCCCATCCAACCCTTCTCGAAATTCACGGAAGCCGATCCGCTCTCCGTGGTCGTGGGCGTGGTCGCCGTAGGCCTCTTCGGCTGCCCCATCGCCGGCAGCGTCATCGCCGTGGATGAGCTCGTCAACGAACTGGACGCCGGAAACTTGTGGTTGGCCGGGATCATCTCGATGCGCTCCAGGGCCGGCGCGTTGTTCTTAGCCTGATACGCCGCTTCCACCAGCTTCAGCACCGGCGACTTGCCGTCCGGCGCGGCCGTCAGAGTCGCACGCCAACCCAGGAACCGCGCCGGCGGCGCACTGATGCGCGAACCCTTCGCCGGATCCACCAGCGTCCACTCGCTCCAGTTCTTTTGGGCGCGATCCAGATTTCCGCTGCGTGCTTCCAGCTTCACCAAGCCGCCATTGAGCGCTGCTTCGTGCCGCAACCGGCCCCAGTATGTGAAAGCGCCCGCGTCCAGCAAATCGCTCTCCAGCGTGCCCGATTTCTCCTCACCGGGCCCCACTTCGAAGACCTTTGCAGGGTTGGCAGTCACTGCCATCAAGGACCCATTGCGGCCTGCGGCCAGCGCCGTGATCTGCTGCGGCTCGGCATCGATGAGCCGGGTCGAACTGTAATCCGTATCCACACGATAGAGCCGCCCCTGGTTGCCGGTGGCTGCCAGCAGGTTGCCGCTTTTGTCGAAGCCAAGCGCATAGACCATCAACGTGGCGTTCGACCAGACGCGCCGTGGCTCGCCGTCAGCGGCAATGCGGTACACTTCACTGCCGCCTGCCACCGGCGCCACGCCCAGCGTGGGTGGAGGTGTGGTTGCGGCTGGGCGCGGCGCCACTGCCACACCGCCAGGCGCAGCCCCCGCGGGTTGGACCGCGCTGGGAGTCTGGCCGACCGTGGGTACTGCCGGAGTCACCGCCCCTCGATTGCCGCTGGCCGCCGCGTACACGGTTCCATCCTTCGCCACCAGCAGCGATGTCACCTCACGCTTCGCCGTCTGGTACAGCACAAAGCCTGCGCCCGCCGGCGAAACCCGCAGCACCACGCCGCCCGGCTCGGTGCCGGCGATCAAGTTTCCCTTGCCATCGGCCGCCATCGCCCGCACGTGCGTCTCTTCGGCATCGAACAACACGCTTGCCTGGCCGCCTGCCGTGATCTTGTGAATCTGGCCCGGATCGCCCGTCGCTGCGTAAAAGGAGCCGTCTGAGTTTGAGATCAGCGCCCACACATAGCGCGCCTTCAAAGATACAAACAGAGTCGCCTTGCCGGCCGCATCCAGGCGATAGATCTTCGCTTCGGGCGACACCGCCGCATAGACCTCATCCTTGCCGGTCACGGCCAGCGCGTACACCGAACCGCCTTCCAGCGTGGCCAGCGTCCGCCCCTTGCCTTGCGCATCGATGACGAATAGCTTGCCCTCCGAGCCGCCCGTGTAGAGGTTGCCCTTCGAATCGGACGCGGCGCACCAAAGATGCGGCACCGCCGCGTCGAAGCGTTCCCGCCACAACGGCGCCAGCGACAAACGGCCCTCACTGGAAAGCGCCAGGCCCTTCAGCTTCCCTTTGTCAAACTCCGCCGCCTCGCTCTGGGTCCAGGTCTTCGTCTCTACCGCGAGTGCCGAAACCGCCGCCAGCGCAGCCGGCATCATAAACCAGAATCTCGTTTTCATGTTGTAAGGCTTTCTACTTCACCGCGAAGCGGAGCGAGGTGTTTCCAGTGATAATCCGGTCCGTCGCGATGGACTCGACAAACTTGGCCGATTCATTCATCGCCGCCAGCGGCCGCCCCGTGCGCCCGGACTGCATCACATTCAGCACCGACGACGGTACGTTCGCCAGCGCCTGATCGTCCGCATAGACGGTCGGACGCGATTCCACCAGTGAGAGATACAGGCGGTCGTTCACGCGCTCCTGATTCAGCAGCGCCACCGTCTGCCGCAGATCCATGCTGCGATTCATGGCGCTCGCCATCACCTGCGGGCGGTTCAGCGTCGCGCTATCACTGAGCATCAAGCGGTGTTCTCCGCGCGCCGCACTGGCCGGGACCTTCACGCGGAAGTTCTTCGTTACCCGCTCGCCGCGCCATGGCAGCAGAACCACCTTGCCGGTGAGTTCGCCGCCTGGCGCGACTTCGGATTGATCCAGCCATGCGCTTTCAATCGTCGCCACTCGCCGCTCCGCGAACATCTCCAGCGTGACATCCACGCGCTTCACCTTCGGCATATCGCGCTGATTCGCGAATAGGCGGTTGAACTTATCCGCCCACCACGAGGCAATCTGCATGGGCGCGGGCATCGGCGCATCGCCGCTGGCCACCAGCGTGGAGAGCTTCATCGTCTCGAGCCCGTCGAACTGCACATTTCCCGTCATCCGGTACGTGGCGTCGTCGGCCGCGGCCGCATTCAGGTCCTGCATGGTGTTGAACGCCGTCAACATCATCAGGAACGGCGTCCACTTTGGATGAACGAAGACGTCGAAATGAAACTGCTTCTCCGCCGAGGCCACGCCGGGCATCGACTGCGTCCGAACTGTCAGGTTGACCGGTATAGTCGGCGCCATGGCGCCCAACTCGCCCATGATGCCCGAATGCCGGTCCTGCCGTAGCGCGCCGGCAATCTCGGTCGCATTGGCGAACTTGTTGGGCTGGAACTGCGAGCTCAGCACCATCAGCACCTCGCCGCGGCTCATCGGCATGTCCACCGGGCCCAGGTTGAAGAAACTGTGCCCGAAGCCGAGCACACGTTTACCATCGTTATAGGTCACGGTCCCCAGCCCCGTAATACTCAGGTCGCCGCCCACCAGCACGCCGGCGATCGCCTCGCCCGGCTGCAGCGCATTCTGCCAGCCGGCGGCCGGCCGCGACGATGCCACGGACCCCGCCGCGCCGCCCTGCACGGCTGTCACGCCCATCTGGTCGAAGAATGGCCGGAACTCCCGTAGGGTCGCCTCATGGAATCCAGCAAACGCCAGAGGCGTCTCAATCGGGGTCAGCCGCACGCTCTGTTCCAGCAGCGACGGAGGCACCTGCAATTCGGCGCGCTGCGCGGTTTGTTGCGGCGTGCGCTGATCGGATGGCCGCGTCTCGTCGATCGCGTTAATCTCCAGCATCTGCTCGATCGGCGTAATGCCGCAGATGGCGTCCAGAGAAAACACGCTGATTCGCAGCGCAATCGCGCCCACCAGCTTGCCGTCAATGTACACCGGGCTGCCGCTCATGCCGCCCGCCACGTTGGTCTTCGCCGCTTTGCCGCCGAGCTTGGCCAGGATCACATCCTGCCGCGGTCCCCAGGCGTTCTTCCACGGCCCGATGATCTCCACCGGGATCGGTTCGGGCTCGGTACCTTGAAACACAGTCCAGGCGATGCCCTTCATTCCAGGCTTCACCTCGGAAGTCCGCATGATTGGCGCTGGGCCGGCTTTCGGCCGCGGCGGCACGATGGCGGGCAGCACGGGCGCTTCTCCGTAAGGACTATGGGCGGGCGGATTCTGCGCATGCAGCAAACCCAGCAGAGACACGGCGCACCAGATCGCCGCGCGCATCGATTTCATCAGGAGTGGATCCTTCCGGAACGAACGTTGAATACTCTCATTATCTGTCACTTCGGATGCACGCCGGCGGCGGTGTAGTCTAAAAGACGGCTTCAACTAAATGATCCCGGCTCTTCGTACTTTCTTTCTCCTGGCAGTGATCGCCGCGCCCAGTATCTTTGGACAGGCCATCACGGCCTCGCCCGGCACCGTGGTCTTCACGGTTGCCGCGGGCTCGGCGACAGTTTCCAGCCAGGCCTTGAACCTGACCAATCCCGGTGCCGCCACCGCCTACACCGCAACGGCCAGCCAGTCCTGGCTCGGTGTGACCCCGGCCAGCGGGAGCCTCGATGCCGGCGGCTCCGCCTCGCTCACCATAACGGTGGATCCGGCCACCCGCGAAGCTGGCGCCCACAGTGGTACCGTCACGATCACCGCGCCCGACCGCCCCAACTCAGTCATCACCGTTAACGTCACCTCGCAGGGCGGCATCATCACGCTTGGAACGCAAACCTATTCGTTCTCACTAACCGCAGCCCAAACCAGCTCGCGCGATTTCTCCGTCAACTTCACCGGCGGCGCCACCCAGTTATCGATGTCCAGCAATGCCTCCTGGCTAGTGGTCTCCAGCACCCCCCTCACAGCCTTTCCGGCGACTGTCAACGCGCAGATCAATCCCTCCACGCTCACCCCCGGGAACTACACCGGCGTCATCACCATCACCTCTACCGGCGCCCTGAGCGCGGTCCCCAAGTCCCTGACTTTCGCCATGACGGTGCTCGCCCCGGCGACCAACATGACGGTCTCCACCAGTCCGTCGCCGACCTACACCGACACCGCCGGCAGCAGCACGAAGAAGACCTCTACGGTGACCGTCTCCAACACCGGGCCTTCCGTGATCTACGCCATCGACAAGGCGCAGCCGTGGATCACCTTCAGCGATCCCGCAGGCACCACCGCCAAGGTCAACGGCACTCTGCCGGAGAACGGTGTGGATAGCTTCAATATCATCGTCGATCCGGCTGGGCTCACTACCGGCACATACAGCGAGACGGTGACCGTGCGCGCCAACAATCGCCCGACGCGCACCATTCTCGTCACGCTGGTCATCAACCCGGCGCCCGATCTGACTGTGGCGCCCTCCGCTCTGGCCTTCCTGGCCACCGCGGGTTCTGGAACGCAGACAGCTCCGCAAGCCGTGACAGTGCTGGCCGCAGGCGCAGGAGTGAACTACAGCATCGCCCGCAGCCAGACGTGGGTCGTCCTCAGCAAGACCACCGGCAGCGTTGGCACCAACGCGTCCGATACGTTCGCGGTGGCGGCCAATCCAGCCGGCCTGGTTGCGAGCGCCACGCCGTACGCCGCCAGCGTCACCATCACCGCAACAGGACGGCCAACGCGCATCATCCCGGTCACCCTGAGCCTCGACGGCGGCGCCATTCTCCCCACTCCGACGCTCTTCAACGTGACCGCCGCTAAGGGCGCCGCGGTGCAGCAAACCCTCAGTGTCAACTTCTCACCCGCGGGCGCAGGGACCCAAGTCAAGGTGGAGGCCAACAGCGCTGGCGGCTGGCTATCTGCCAGCAAGGCTCTGTTCACCACGTTCCCTGACACACTGACAATCACCGTCGACGCAGCATCTTTGGCTCTTGGCGCCCATGTCGGCGCCATCGAACTGGTCACGCCGCCGGGCTCACCCAAACCCGCGGCCCCCGTCGTCATCAACGTCTTCGTCAACGTGGTTCCGCCCACCGGCGTGAGCGCTTCGCCGGCGGCCGTCAGTTTCCAGGCCGCCCTCGGAGCGAGTCAAAGTGAACCCTCGAGCCAGACCATCACTATCACCAACCAGGGGCCTGCCGTCGCCTATACAGTGGCCGCCTCTGCGCCGTGGATCGTGCCCGGCAAGGCCGGTGGAACTCTCGCCGGCGGAGGTCAGGACTCCCTGACCGTGGGCGTGAATGCCCACACTCTCGAGGCTGGCGTCTCGTCCGGAGCCGTCACCATTCAGCCCGTGGGCCAGGCGCCCATAACCATCGGCGTCAGTCTCACCGTGCGCCCACCAGACACCGGCGGCAGCGCCCCGCTGCTTACCTTCTTCCCCTCGCGCCTTCAGTTCTTCTCCGAGCCCGGCCAGCTTCCGCCTGCGCAGCTCTTTACTGTGCTCGTCCGAAACCAGACCCAACCGCAGCTGGGAGTCAGCGCCACTAGTGGGGGCGCCTGGCTGCAGTTGGGCGCAGCCAACCTCGTCGCCCCGGGATCGGTGCCCGTCACCGTAGTTCAGAATCTGGCCGCTCTGCCCGCGTCCGGCGAGATCCAACTGATTCCGGCTTCGTCATCGGTCCCGTCGGAGCGAATCCCGGCAACCCTGCGCGCCGCCGGTCCGGCCGCGTACTCCATCCCGCGAGTCGCCGATGGCGACTACTTCACTACCACCATCACGCTTGTGAACATGGACACAGCGCCGGCGCTTGTCACGCTCCGGTTCTACAAAGCTGGAGTGGAAGGCACAACCCTATCCTGGTCGCCGTTGATGGAGGGCGGGGCGCCGCTGGAGAATGTGCAGATCCCTGCCGGCCTTTCGCGCACGTGGCGGACCCTCGGGGCGGGCGCCACTGGCGACGCCGGATGGGTGCGCGTTCTCTCCGAACAGCGTCTCGGCGGCTTTGCCGTGCTGCGCCAGACTCCGCCCGGCAAGGAGTCCAGAGAGGCCTCCGTACCTCTGGTCACCGGCTGGCAACAGCGGTACCTCCTCCCGTTCGAGAACCGCGAGCCCTATTCCATGGCTCTGGCGCTGACCAACGCCGACCCATTGGAACCGGCGCTGGTCGAAGCGGTCTTCCGCGATGATACTGGCAATCTCCTGCCGGACACCTGGAGCCGCACGCTGCCGCCGATGGGCCACGCGGCTTTTCTCCTGCCCGCCGAGGTGCCCTCACTCGCGGCCCGCCGCGGCACCGCCGAGTTCTTCACCAGCGGCGGGCGGATGGCCGCCGTTTCGCTCCGCTTCAGCGGAGATCCATTTACCACCATCGAGGCCCAGAGCCTGAACAGCGCCGCCACCGGCCGCTACACCATTCCTCAAGTCGCCGACGGCGATGGCTTCACCACGTCCATCACCGCGGTCAACAATGACACTGTCACCGCCAGCGTTCGGCTGAAATTCTGGCGCCGGACGGGAATCGGCGCAGGCACCGGGGACTGGAATCCGCAACTGGAGGGAAACCCGCCGGCCACGGTTCTCATTCGGCCCGGAGCCTCCTACACATGGCGGACCCGTGGCGCCGCCATCGGCTCCCAGGGTTGGGCCGAACTGATCTCCAACCAGCGGTTGAGTGGCCTGGCTGTGTTCCGCCAGAGCGTAGCCGGTCGTGTGGACCAGGAGGCGGCCGTGCCGGTCAACGTCGGCCCAATGGCGCACTTCCTGTTGCCTTTCGACAATACCGAGTTCGTCACCAGCATGGCGCTGGCAAATACCGGCGGTGAGTCGGCCACACTGGATGTGCGTTTCTCCGACGAACTCGGTCGCGTGCTGCGCACGGAGACCATCACGCTGCCGCCTCGCGGCCACG
Source organism: uncultured Candidatus Solibacter sp. (assembly GCA_964450255.1). Classification (GTDB taxonomy): domain Bacteria; phylum Acidobacteriota; class Terriglobia; order Bryobacterales; family Bryobacteraceae; genus Paludibaculum. The sequence continues at coordinate 17,288 of CAYVDY010000043.1, forward strand.
ATGCCTTCGCCCTCACCCGGTACCAGAAATTGAAGAATCAGCGGGGGACCGCCGAGTTCCGCGTCCGCGCCGGCCAGGTTTCCGCGCTCGGCCTGCGCTTCTCCGGTGATGCCTTCACCAGTTTCCGGCCCCAGGTATTCTGATTGGCGCATCGCCTCCAATGCGATAAGCTGGGGATTCTAATGTAGTCGAGGAAGACCGTGGTCCAGCCTCCCTCCGGCGAAATCACCCAATTGCTCAACGCTGCCCGCGTCGGCCAGGCAGACGCACTGGATCGCCTTCTGGCGCTCGTGTACCCGTCGCTCCGCGGCATGGCGGCCCACCTGCTGCAGGCCGAGCGCCAGGGCCACACTCTGCAGCCCACGGCCCTGGTGCACGAGGCCCTCATCCGCATCTTCCTGCAGCAGGACGTTCAGATTCAGGATCGCGCCCACATGATGATTCTCGCCGGACGCCAGATGCGACGCGTGCTCGTGGAACACGCGCGGAGCCGCCTGGCTGCGCGCCGTGGCGGCGGCGCGGATCCCGTGGAACTCTCCGATGAGAATGGACTCCAGTCGCCCGACCTGGAGACGCTGATTGTCCTCGATGATCTCTTGAATCACCTCAAAGAAGCCGATCCGCGCGCCTATCAGATTATCGAACTCCGCTTCTTTTCCGGCCTCACCCGCGAGGAGGTGGCCCAACGGCTCCATGTCAGCGTCCGCACTGTCCAGCGTGATTGGGACGCCGCACGCGCCTGGATGGTCTCGGCGCTAAGTGGTGATTGATCAGGGTCTTGAGAATGCCTGAGCAACTTGATCCTCTACTCTGGCTCCGCTGGAAAGAACTCTTCGAGCAGGCGGCGGATCTCGACGACGCCCACCAATCGGAACTGCTGGACCGCCACTGCCAGGGGGACCCGAAGCTCCGTGCGCGTTTCTCGTCCTTGCTGGCCGCTCACCGCCAGCCCGCCGCAATTCTGGACCGAAGCGTGCCGGAGCGCTTCATCGCACTCTCCGCCGAAGTTGCCGGGGAGCCTCCGCCCCCTCCGCCACCCTTACCGGCGGGCGCTCTGCTCGATCATCGCTACCGGATTCAGGAAGTCATCGGCAAGGGGGGCTGTAGCGCCGTCTATCTCGCGTGCGATGAGCAGATTCAGGGCCGCTACGTCGTCATCAAAGTACTCCTCCGCCAGCATGCCGAGGAGTGTGCCATCGACGGCGAGATCGCCGCCCTCTCTCACCTGCACCACCCGGGCATCGCCGCGCCGCTCGATTCCGGCACAACGCCCGACGGTCAGCGATTCCTGGTGCTTGCCTATGTCCCTGGCCGGACCCTCCGCGCCGCTTTGATCGAGGACGGAGTGCTGGACACGGGCCAGGTCGTCAGGTTCCTTCGTGCCATGAGTTCCGCCCTGGAGACGGCGCATGCCGGGGGCGTATGCCACCTGGATCTGAAACCTGAGAACATCATGCTCCAGCGCCATCGCGATAGAGAAGAGCCTGTGATCGTCGATTTCGGCATCAGCCGGTTGCTGCACTCCTCCGTCGCCGCCTCGGGATCCGTCGCCGGATCACTCGCCTACATAGCGCCGGAACAACTCAACGGAACGCCGGGGGCCGCCAGCGACCAGTACAGCCTGGCGCTGATCGCCGCCGAGATGCTCACTGGCCATAAGCCGCCGCCACTTGGTTCCGTGCCCGCAATTCTCGCAGCCTGCGAGGGCCTGCCGCCCAAGGCCCGCTTCGCGCTCAGCCGCGCACTCTCGGCTTCGCCCGCCCAGCGCTATCCCGGCATCGGCGACTTTGCCGCCAGCCTTGCCACCGCGCTCGATCCGGAGCGCCGCCGCGTGCGCCATCTTGGATTTGCTGCCATCTCCACCATCGCCGTCCTGGTCGCCGCCGGCGCCCTCACATTCTGGTTCGAGCGCCACCACGAGGGGGAAATGATCGCTAACGACGTGTTGCTGATCAACAATCAACTGCATGCCTGGGCGCTCATGGCGGATCGTTCGCACTACCAACCCGATGCCATGGAGTCCGCAGTCGGTGGGCCAATTGCGCGTCTGCAGCGGTTGGTCGCCGAGGGACACCGCGAACCGGACCTGTTGATTGCACTCAGCGATAGCCTGTCGATGTACGGAACGTATCTCGGCCATCCGGGACAGCGCAATCTGGGCCAGTCCGAGAAGGCGATCGCCGCAATGCGCCAGTCGCTGGACGTGGCCGAACTGCTCGGCGAGGTCGCACCCGATAACCTCTGGTGGCGCGTGTTCACCGCCGAGAGACACGACCTGCTTGCGTCGATACTCATCGAAACCGGCGACTACGATCAATCCAGTCAGATCGCGCGGAAGGGCCTGGCGCTTCTGGATGGTTTCCCGAAGGATGGAAGGCACTATCGAGGTTACGTGAGCATGCGAGGCGGGCTCCAGATGACCTTGTCGCGAGTCTACTACCATCGCCGGGAATTCGGGGAGTGCCTTCGACTGCGCGATGAGGGTGTCGCGTCGCGTCGCGAGGTTCTTCCTCTGCACAGGAATGGCCGCTCCGCGCGCTATGACCTGGCCGGAGTGCTGGCCGCGCGCGGCTACGTGTTGCGCGACATGGGGCGTCTCGACGACGCCTCTCGCGACTATGCCGAAAGCGAAGCGATTCTCAAACCTCTTCTTGAAGAAGAGTCCTACAACCTCCAGTTCCGCTGGCTGCACGCCCGCAATGAGGCGGAAATCGGGCGGCTGTTCATGCTGAAGAAGCAGCCCCGAATGGCTCGTGCTCACCTCGAACAGAGTGCTCAGCTCATGCGCAGCCTGCTGGACGGCTCCCGTCATGAGATTTCGTCCTTGCGCTCTTACGCCCTCTGCCTCAGCTATCTAGCCTGCACCAGGGTGCTCAACGGCGAATCGCCGGGCAAGGTCCATCCGCTCATCGACGAAGCTCTGGAAGCGAACCGGATCGCGCTCGAGCGGGACGCGGTCAGCGCAAAAATCCGTGACGAGCGCGACGTGATCTTGCAGAACGCGCGCGATGCCGGTATTCAACCCGTTGTCAGCAGCGAGATTCCGCTACACTGAAATCGGCCAGGCTTGTTCCCCTTCCACCAAGCCGGAGTGGTGAAATGGCAGACACAGCGGACTTAAAATCCGCTGACCCGAAAGGGTCGTGTGGGTTCGAGTCCCACCTTCGGCACCAATCTTAACTGCTGAAAAACTTGAACTTGCATCCATGTTTTCAGATTAACCGCAAGTAGCCACCAGACGGGGCGGATCCCGCTAGCCCGACTTTCGCAGTTCGCCTGAGTTTTTGGCTATTTTAGGGCTTCCGC
>CAYVDY010000044.1:0-20356 GCA_964450255.1 uncultured Candidatus Solibacter sp.
CATCGCCCAACGCCGCCGCCACGGCCTTCTCGTTCTCCGGAGTCCTATACGCGTGCAGCAGGCAGATCGCCACGCTCTCCACCCCGGCCCGCTTCAGTTCAGTCCGAAGCCGCCGCAACCCCGCCGCGCCCGGCCGCCGCTCCACCGTCCCATCGGCCAGTGTCCGCTCTGCCACTCCAAAGCAGAGCTCGCGCGGAATCAGCAGCCGCTTTGGAGCCGGCGTCAGGTTGTAAAGCTCCGCCCGGTTCTGCCGCCCGATCTCAAGCAGATCCTCAAACCCCGCGGTCGTTACCAGCGCTGTCCGCACGCCTTTCCGTTCCAGCAGCGCGTTCGTCGCCACCGTGGAGCCGTGGATCACGTCGCAACTTCGTGCGTTGCCGATCCGCGCCAGCCCCGCCAGAATCACTTCATCCGGAGCCTTCGGATTGGACCGCAGCTTAAACGTCTCCAGTTGCCCGTCGTCCCGCAGCACCACGAAGTCCGTGAACGTCCCGCCGGCATCAATTCCAATCCGCATAATGCGATTCTAAGTAAAAGGCGACCATGACGATCACCAAACTGGCTCTCGGCACGTTCCTGCTGCTCTCCATCTGCGTGGCGGCAGAGCCGCCCAAGACCTGGATCGACCCCGACACCGGCCACCGCGTCGTCCGCCTCACCTCCGAGCCCGGCAGCGCCAGCCTCTACTTCAATCAGAACGGCTACACCGCCGATGGTAAGAAACTCGTCTACACCACACCCGCGGGCATCTCCGTCCTCGATCTTGTCACCCAACAGTCCCGCCAGGTAGTGGAAGGGCGCGTCCGCCTGATCGACGCCGGCCGGAAGTCCCAGCGCATCTACTACACCCGCGACGGCGCGGTTTTTTCCACCGACGTCAATAGCGCCGAAACCCGGCGCATTGCCTCTCTGCCCCCGCGTGGTTCCATCGCCACCGTCAACGCCGACGAAACACTCCTGGCCGGTACCTACATCGAAGGCGATGGGCGGGACTACAACAACAACCGCCCCGCCGTCCAGACGCCCGCCCAGGCCGCGCCCCCCGCTCAGCAATCCCACCCCCTGGATCAGCCCCGCAACAAAGGCCAGATGATGGAGGATCGCCTCGCCGCCCGCCTGCCCATGGGCATGTTTACCGTCAACGTTCAGACTGGCGAGGTCAAGACCATCCACCGCGCCACCGACTGGCTGAACCACCTTCTCTTTTCGCCCACCGATCCAACTCTCCTGATGTTCTGCCACGAGGGCCCCTGGCACAAGGTCGATCGCATCTGGACCATCCGCACCGATGGAACCAGGCTCACCAAGATCCACACCCGCACCATGGCCATGGAGATCTTCGGCCACGAATTCTGGAGCCCCGACGGCAAAACCATCTGGTACGACCTCCAGACTCCGCGCGGCGAAGACTTCTGGCTGGCCGCCTATCAGGTGGAGACCGGCCGCCGCACCTGGTATCACCTCCAGCGCAACGAGTGGTCCATCCACTTCAACGTCTCACGCGACGGCGCCCTTATCTGCGGCGATGGCGGCGATCCCGGCCAGGTAGCGAAGGCCCCGGACGGCCGCTGGATCTATCTGTTCCGCCCGGAGCTCCTGGAAAACCGTGGCCTCGAGGACAAATCCCTGGTCCAGCCTGGAGTCCTCCGCGCCGAACGCCTCGTGAATATGTCCAAACATCAGTACCGCCTGGAGCCCAATGTCAGCTTCACCCCCGATCAGAAATGGGTGGTGTTCCGATCGAATATGTTCGGAGACACTTATGTTTTCGCGGTCGAGGTGGCCAAGGCCGATTCCCGTCAACCAGCCGAATAGGGTCTTTGGGGCTTCCCCACCGAAATGGCACCCACCGAATGGGCAGTGCCGCCCGGTGTTTTGTTCCGGTCATGGAGTCCGATACCCTGTTTTCAGCATCGCGAGGTTTCATTGCTATGAGATTTGTGCCCGCCGCACTTTTGTGCCTGACTCTGCCCCTGCTGACAGCGGCGGAATTCAAACAGGTGGAGGTGTTCCGTTCCGGCGAGGGCGGGTACCACACCTACCGCATTCCGGCGTTGGTGGTAACCAAAAAAGGCACGCTGCTGGCGTTCTGCGAGGGACGGCGCGGGGGCGGCGGCGACAGCGGCGACATCGATCTGCTGCTGAAGCGTAGTCACGACAACGGCACGACGTGGTCGGCCACGCAGGTCGTCGCCGATCTGGGTGAAGACACCATCGGCAACCCCGCGCCGGTAGTGGACCGCAAGACGGGCGCGATCATCCTGCTGCTGACTCGGAATCCGGGCAAGGTGACTGAGCGGCAGATCATCGACGGCACCGCGTCCGGCACGCGGACCGTGTGGCTCTCGCGCAGTGACGACGACGGCGCCACCTGGACGCCGCCCGAGGAGATCACGTCGAGTGTGAAGCTACCCGAGTGGACTTGGTATGCGACTGGCCCGGGGAATGGCATCCAGCTACGCGACGGACGCCTGGTAATACCTTGCGATCACATCCTTGCGGGCACTAAGGCCAACTACTCGCACGTAGTGGTCAGCGACGACGGAGGGCGAACCTGGAAGCTTGGGGGCTCTGCCGGCGACAATACGAACGAATCGGCGGTGGTGGAGTTGAGGGACCGCACGCTGATGCTCAACATGCGGTCCAATCACGGAAAGAGCCGCCGTGCAGTGGCCGCCAGCCAGGACCGCGGTGCTACGTGGTCCGCGGTGAAGCTGGACGACGCGCTGACGGAGCCGGTCTGCCAGGCCAGCCTGATCCGCTTCCGCAAGGACCGGCTGCTGTTCTCCAATCCCGCCGATGTGAAGCGGGTGAGGATGACGGTAAAGATGAGCCGCGACGAGGGCAAGACCTGGCCGGTGGCGCGGCTGGTTCACGAGGGTCCGGCGGCGTATTCGTCGCTGGCGCAGTTGAAGGATGGACGCGTCGGGCTGCTATACGAGCGCGGTGAGAAGCGAGCCTATGAGCTGATCACGTTTGCGAGGTTCGATCGCGGCTGGCTGGAAGGCGGGGAGTGAGCCCCTGGCGCTTGATAGAATTGGCTCACTATGAGCGTCAACCGTAGGTCCTTTCTGATGGCCGCACCACTGACGGCCCGCGCCGCTGTGTGGCAGGATGCACGACGAGTGCCCACAGCCGTGATTGGAGTCGGAAACCGCGGGGGTTACCTTCTTCAAGGCGTCCTGGAGCAGCCGAACGCCAAGGTGGCGATGCTGTGCGACATCAAGCCCGACAGGCTGGATAAGGCGGCCACGGTCGCCGTCAAGGATAATCCCGGCACTACGCCGGATTGGCGCAAGATCATCGAGAACAAGGACATCGAAGCGGTCTTTATCGCTTCACCGCCGTACCTGCACGCCGAAATGGCGATTGCGGCGATCAAAGCCGGCAAGCACGTCTACTGTGAGAAGCCGGTCGGCCTGAAGCCGGCCGAGATCAAGCAACTGCTTGCCGCGGCCAAGGCGTCGAAGCATGTTTTCGTTGCCGGCCAGCAGTTGCGCTCCGTCACCCAATTACAGGAAGCGGTTGGTAAGATTCACGACGGCATTCTCGGCGAGATCGTCATGGTGAAGGCGCAGCGGCACGCCACCGCTGACCTTCCGTACGACGGCAGTTCCGGCGATTGGTACTTCGACGTCGCCAAGGGCGGAGGCTACCTGGTGGAGCAATCGGTCCACAACCTGGACCTTTGCAACTGGGTGCTGAAGGCGCATCCCACCAAGGCGACCGGATTTGGCGCCATCAACTTCCATAAGAATGAGCCCGCGGGCCGAACGATTTTCGACTGCGGCAGCATTGTTTACAACTATCCGGGCAACGTTCAAATGTCGTTCACTCAGAATGTGTTTCATCCGCGCGGCATGCCAGCCGGCGGCCAATACATCCATGTGTTTGGGACGAAGGGCGCGGTAGACCTGATGGGCGCGGCCACGATGTATCCGCTTGGAACCGGCGAGCCGGTGGTGCTGGCCGCGAAGCGCGCGGAGCGGCCACACGCGCACATCGAGACCTTTTATGCCGCTATCACTGAGGGTAAGCCGGCCCCAATCGATGCGACGGTGGGCGCTACCGCCGCGTTGACAGCGATACTGGGCCACGAGGCGATGGTGAAGCAGCAGGTGGTGAACTGGAGCGACTTCGGCATCACGCTCTAACGGACGCACGGCGCAGGTCAAACCGCGCCACTTCTTCAGAATTGCAGCAACATTCGGCTAATCCTGGCGTAAACTCGGATCAGTGGTCCGCAACCCTGGCAGCGAGGTTTCCGCTGGGAGAGCGAGATGGCCGATCACATAGAGCCGCACTTCGTTGGGCCGATGGCAGTCAGGCGCCGGAGCACCCCGGTGGGGGTGGGTACCACGGGCACGTACGCGCTGCCCGACGAAGTGCTGAACACCGCCGTCCAGCGTTTGATCTTCCTTGGCCTGATCGTCGCTGTGACAGGGCCCTCTGTCTATTTCGTGGAGACGATCACGCAGCCGACGAGGATCGACAGCGTCATCGCGCCAACCATGGCGGCGCTGCTGTTCATCCTCGGCGCGGCGATGTGCAGCTGGGCTTGGCTCCACCGGTCCCGGCCCGAAGCTGTCCTCGATCTCGGGCTGGTGTTTCAAGTGCTGGTGGCGTTCGCGATCTCCATGTACGAGAACGCTACGCCCGTGCCGCCGGGGCCCATCCGCGGCCTCTCCTGGGTTTGCCTGTGGATCTCGATCTTCGTGGTCAGCATTCCGGGCACATACGGCAAGCACGTGCTCGCGGCAATCACGGCCGCCTGTATGGCTCCGTTCGGGCTGCTGCTGGCGATAGTTGTCGGGAACCAGCCCGTTCCATCGGCGCAGCAACTTCCCCATCTTCTGCTGATGCCGTTTGTCACAGCCGCCTGGTGCATACCCGCGGCGCGGCATCTTTACCGCCTGGGCACGCAGGTGAGCCGGGCGGAGGCAATGGGCAGCTACGAACTGATCGAACTGATCGGCAAGGGCGGCATGGGTGAGGTTTGGCGGGCGAGGCATCGAATGCTGGCCCGGATGTCGGCGCTCAAGCTGATCCGCCCGGAGACGCTCACCCTGGAGGGTGCGGACAACAGCCACATGATGATGCGCCGGTTCGAGCGCGAGGCGCGTGCGACGGCCACCCTGCAATCGCCTCACACGGTAGCGCTGTATGACTATGGGACGAGCGAGGACGGCTGCTTCTACTACGTGATGGAGTTGCTGGAGGGACTGGATCTCGAGACTCTTGTCCAACGGTTTGGACCTTTATCGGCGGGCCGGACCATTTCGCTGCTTTCCCAGACTGCGAAGTCTCTGGCCGAGGCCCACGAGAAGGGCCTGGTGCATCGGGATATCAAGCCACGGAACATCTTTGTCTGCCGGATGGGCACTGAGGCGGACTTCGTCAAGGTTTTGGACTTCGGGCTGGTGAAGCAACTGGCGGCCGAGGAGGAACAGACGTGCCTGACCCGCCGCGGCGTGACAACCGGGACCCCTCAATACATGGCTCCCGAGGTCGTGATGGGGAAGCAGAATATCGACGGCCGCGCGGACATCTACTCGCTGGGTTGTGTTGCTTACTGGCTATTGACCGGACACCTTGTGTTTGAAGAAGAGACTGCGATGGGTGCGGCGCTGGCACACGTCCAGACGGCGCCGACGCCCCCCTCGAACCGGACGGAATTGGAGATTCCAGACGTGCTGGAGCGCATCGTCCTCCAGTGTCTGGAGAAGGATCCGGCGCAGCGGCCGCAGACGGCGCGCGGACTGCTCGGCCTCCTGGAGGCCTGCACCGGTGCGGCGCCATGGACAGCGAGTGATGCGGAACATTGGTGGAATCTGCACATACCGGCGTCAGAACGGATTCCGGTTCGTGCCGGAGCCGGCTCCGGGGCCGGCAGCCGGTGAGCAGGCCAATCGACACCCGCAGTGCCGTAATGGCGGCGGCAGTCGGCGCAGCGGTCATCATCGCTCAGCAGATGGCGGCTAAAGCCACACGGGACGCGCTGTTCCTAAACAACTTCGCCATCGAGAGTCTGCCCACGATGAAGATCTGGGCCGCACTGTTCTCGGTGGCGATGCTGCTGCCGGCTTCGCGGATGATGCGGGAATGGGGGCCGGCACGGCTGGTCCCGGTGGCATTCTGGGCCAGCGGCATGCTTCACGCGCTGGAGTGGGGCCTCTGCCTTTACTCCATGAAGGTAGTGGCGGTGGCCCTCTATCTCCATTTCGCTGGATTTGGCGCGGTACTGATCTCCGGATTCTGGTTGATGGTCACCGAGCGGTTCGACCCGCACACGGCGAAGAAGCGGATGGCCCGAATCGCGGGGGGCGGGACCATCGGCGCGCTGCTCGGCGGACTGGCGGCCGCGGTGTTCACCCAGCCCCGGCTGATGCTGCCGCTGCTGGCCGTCATGCACCTGTTCTGCGCGTGGCTTCTGCAGCGCCTGGAGACGGCACCTGCCCCGACCGCACTGACGCACGAAGCCAAAGGCAATCGCGATGAAGCCAACCTCCGCCTCCTCGCGAAACTTCCCTACCTGCGCCAGCTCGCGCTGCTGATCATTCTTGGAGCCGCGAGTGCCAACCTGATCGAGTACGTCTTCAGCGAGCGAGCCAAGCAGGTGTATCCGATTGCGGCAGACCTGCAATTCTTCCTGGCGCTGTTCTATACCGCCACCAACCTGGTGAGCCTTCTGCTCCACGCCGTTGTCACGCGGGTGCTGCTGGAAAAGGCGGGCCTGGGAGTGACCGCAAGCGCATTTCCGGCCGCGCTTTCGTTGAGCAGCGTTGGAGTAATGCTGTGGCCAGGGTTAATTGCTGCAACTGCCGCGCGGAGCGCCGGGCTGGCAACGCAGAACTCCTTATTCCGATCGGCCTACGAACTGTTGTACACGCCGGTGCCAGCGGCCGAGAAGCGCTCCGCCAAGCAGTTGATTGACGTCGGTTTCGAACGGTTCGGCGACATCGTGGGAAACACTGCGTGCAAGGCTCTGTTACTGCTTCCGCTGGGAATGGTGAGCACGGCGCTGATGGCTGTTGCCGCAGTGACGGGCGCCGTAGGGGCGTGGGTCGCTCTGCGATTGGAGCGCGGCTATGTTCTGGCGTTGGAAAGAAGCCTGCGCGAACGTTCGGTGGAACTGGCAGAGGAGGATATCGGGGACCAGACCACACGCGCCACGCTGACACGCATAACGACGGCAATGCCAATCGGTCCGCACCTCACTACGGAGCGGCGCGAGAAGGAAGGGCCGCAGCCGGATCCCACGCCGCAACCGATTGACGATCTACGCTCAGCCGATCCCGCCCGTGTGCGGCGGGCGCTGGGCCGGGGCATCTTCGGACCGGACCGGGTTCCGGACATCGTTCATTTGCTGGCCTGGGATGACGTGGCGAGGGACGCGATGCGCGCCCTGGGACACATGGGACCGGGCATCGCGGGCCAGTTGGTCGATGCCATGCTGGATTCGTCCATGGACTTCGCCATTCGACGCCGTGTTCCAGCGATACTCGCCGGGTATCCTTCGCAAGAAGCGGCGGAGGGCCTTTACGCCGGGTTGAACGACCGGCGGTTCGAGGTACGCTTCCGGTGCGGGCGGGCACTGTTGAAGATCAGCGGCGGCAATCCGGAGCTTCGCCCGTCCAACGAGCGGGTCCTGGATGCCGTGGCGCGGGAGTTGGATCTGGGCAAGCATCTTTGGGAAACGCACCGGCTGTTGGACGGTTGCGAGGAGGACGATCTAATTGGGCCGCGGGCGAACCGGGGGCTGGATCATGTGCTGACGCTGCTGGCGCTGATTCTGCCGGAAGAGCCGCTGCGTATTGCGTTCCGGGCGCTGCATACCGGCGACGAGAATCTGCGCGGTACGGCGCTGGAGTATCTGGAGGGCGCCGTGCCACAGTCGTTACGGGACAAGCTATGGCCTTGTCTGGATGAGGAGCTACCGGCCCGGCGGCAGACGCGGAGCCGCGAGGAGATATTGCAGTCGCTGATGGCGTCCCACGAGTCGATTCAGATCAAATTGCGGGAGTTGCGGTAGCGGGCGCCCGCCGGCCACGCTAACTGATGGCGGGGGAGAGCTTCTTATGCTCGCGCACTATGGCGGCCACGACTGCCAGCCAGAGCAGCACGAGCAGGACGTTTATTACAGCAAAATCGCGCACATTCCAGGTCAGTAACGGTAGACCGCCGACCAACACCAGTATGCCGCTGAACATGTCTCCCGTTCGCGCGACGAACGTATCGATGGCATTCTTGGCCTTGTACTTTGCTTCACGGCTTGTAGGTAGGAAGAGCGCGCTTCTCGCTGTGTTGTTAATCGAGTAGTCGGTGCTGTTCTCCAGTACCTTCACGGACTTTAGAATGCCCAGAACTGGGAGAGCAAACGCCAGTGCATAGCCGCCTAACGCAATCACTGGAAGAATGAAAAGTGCGGCTCCGACACCGATATGTCTAAAGATCCGCGACACGACGAACATCTGCAGAATGAGCACGAGCGTATTCTGTATCATGTTGAACTTCCCGGCAAAGTCCGCAAAGAACGCCATACGCTGGGCGTCGATTGTGGCTGTGGCCTGCGAGTCCGCCAGCTTGTTCATGAGATATTCGCCGTTGGAGTTTACGAGGTTGAGTAACAGTATGGCGGAAGCAATGAGGAACAAATACCGGTCGGTCAGTAGAAGCTGAAAGCCCCCCTCTCTGCCGACGGGCTGCGCAGCGATGCGGTGCTGGATGCTGCCGACAATGCCGGATTCCCGGCGATTCACTATCAGCGTCACGCCGATTCCCAGGAGGAGAATGACACCCGCAACCAGCATCAACCCGTGCGCTCCCAGGGCCTTAAAGAGCAGGGTGGCCGACCCCGCGCCGATTACGCCGCCGGCTGCAGTGCCGATGCCCACGAGTGGAAAGAGCCGCTTGCCCTTGTGCTCGTCGTAAAGGTCATTGGCGAATGCCCAGAACTGCCCAACCAACAGCATGTTGAAGATGGCCAACCAGACATAGAAGGCCACGCCGACGCGGACGCCGCTGCGGTCCAGCGAGGCAAAGACTATCAGGTGTGACGTGAAGAACAGCGTCACCCACGAAATTAGCTTTACCCGGACGACCCGGGACGCAATTGCGCCGTACACCGGCACGAGAAAGAGCAAAAGAAGGGCTGTGCCGGCGGACGTGTATGCCGCCTTCTCCGGGCCCGATTGGCCCAGTATGAGAGCCTGGCGGACCGTCTTCAGCAGATAGTATGAGGTCAGCAACAGAAAGCCGTTCAACGCCATCAGCAGGGCGTTTGCTCCCTCTCCGGCACGAACATCGGCGCACAGCGACAGAACTCGTTCAAGCCGGGTCTTCGGTCGTCCATCCTGCACGACGAAGACCGGGAATGAATGGTGCGATTCCAGCGTCTTTGGGTCCATCTCACACTCCTTACTACCAAGTGCGATCGATTCCTACGACGTCGATGCGGCCGTTCGCGCACCGCAGATAGGCGGTTACAGATTGCTTTGAGCCGTCGCTGGTAATGTCCGCGGCGAAGTACTCACCTGGGCGTCCATTCCTCACTTCGGGTGGAAGGGCGGGGCCCGTACGATCCGGAAACGGGGACTTTCGCTGAACCGCGTTGTCAAAGCGCGACCACTGGATTCCGTACTCCCGCGGGTGAGCGAAGCCGTATTTCGCGGCGAGGTCCTCGAAGAACAGGCTGCCGTCGCGAACCTCGAATCCATCCAACGGCAGAACCTTCGCAAAGTAGGTCCTGCCGACCTTGTCACGCCGAGCGATCAGGCACGTGGCAATCCACGCTTCCGCCTGGGGATCGCTGTACTCGCCTTTCTTGACGATGGCGCGGATCTGCTCATCGGTGAAACCCATCACCTGTTTCGCGGCCCAGAATGTGTCGTCGGGAAGGCGGTTTTCGAAAGCGGGATTGGGGTATTCAGTCTTGTATTCCTCGGGATCAAAGATCTCGTGCTCGAAGCGTCCCACGGCCGGGAATTCCGGAAAGTGCGCCCTGGTCCACCGCGGCAGATAGAGTCCGATGGAGAGAATCTCGGCGAGCGCTGGCCTCATCGAAAACAGGTGCTCGTGACCGGAACGTGCGCTATTCGGCTTGGTGCTGGCACTGCCGAGGATGGAGCCGAAGTCCATCAGGTAGTGCCTGATATGGGGGACACCACCTTCTTTCGTCAGCGCGTCGTAAGTATTGATGGAACGTGAGTCGTCGTGTCCGAGCCAGGCGCAGAAGACAAACAGACCCCGCAGATCGCGCCGCCGTTCGTGTGGAATAACGTCGTTCGGATCGTCCTTGCGCGTGCCATGGTATCGGAAGGGCCCCAACTCCTGGCCTTCCACGTAGGGGCTGGCCACTGCGCGGTACCTCCCATCGCGACCGCGCGGAACGTTCAGGAGGACTTCGTCGACATCCATCTCCGTCATCTTCCGCGTTTTGCCGAAAGCATCTTTAAATGTGGACTTGGGCGTAACTTCCAGCTGCTGCCTATCGAACGAGACCACGTAGTATTGCGGCGTCCAGTATCCGAGCGCGTGAAAGAACGTCGCGCCCACAACATCGGCTGCGGTCGCCATCTCGGGATTGGTAAGTGGATCGAACTTCACCACATAGCTGCGGCCCTGTGAATCCACAACTCTGCTGAAACCGGGCGTGATGCCATCGGTCTTGACCCTCATGACCTTCCACCGCCCTGTCATCGCGGGTGGACCGCTGGTGTTCGGCCCTTGGACCAGTTCCGCCAGGCTCATCGGCTTCCTGCCGTGGCGGTTGGTGTACCACGCGCTGTCGGGCACTTCCCCGAGAGTGTTCACGCCCTGCGCGTGGATCGGATGGAGCAGGCTCTGCTTCTCGCCAGGCCGGGCCAGGGTGTTCCAGAACAGATCGTAGTGGTCGCTGAGCTTGCGGGCGACAGCCTTGGTGACAGGGATAGATTCGGGCTCCCGCCAGATGGGGTCGTCAGGATAGAACTTCTGCGCGCCGGCAGGGAGTGCGAGACACGCCGCCATGGCCAGGCCGATCAGAAGACGTTGTTGAACTTCCACCAAAACTGAAAGCCCTCGTGGCTGAATCCCCCATCGATGCGCATGAAGACGCTATTACCAACGTTGAATCGAAGGCCAAAGCCGACCGATGTCTCCATTGCGTTCTGATTCCATTCGGCCCGTTTGTGGTACACCTTGCCGGCATCCAGAAACAGGGCCATGTCGAGCCCGCTGAAACTCTCCCATCGATACTCCACATTCATCAATACAAGGTTGTCGTCGTAGAACCGGAAGGCGCGGAATCCCCGCAGGTCGTCAGACCCACCCAGAGTCGGCTGGAGGTAAAAGGGCACGGCTTGCCCCGAATCCGCCGAGTTCCAGACTGCCTTTCCCCGCAGGGCGATCACGCGGCGGAGATTGAAGAACGGCAGATACTGCTGCGCCTCCATCTCCAGACCGCGAAAGGAGTGGAGATAAAGCCTTCTGTCCGAATACCAACTGTGGCGGAGGATATAGTTGCCGCCTGTCCGCGGCCCGCCTGGATTGTCCCGGTAGTCGTACTGGATGAAAATGCTCTTCCGCAGGAAATCGGATTGGTTGTCGATGCCGGGAGTGCCTGCCGGGGCATAGATCTGATCCGTCGATACGAATCGCTCATCCGTGCCCGGCCCCACGTTTACCTTCAGGAACCCCAACGTTCCGCCCAGGCTCAAGTGCGGCAGGGGCCGGACGCCTGCGGTGAGGTCCAGTGCCGAGTCTTCCAGACGGTAGTTGCTCCTGCCCGATTTTTGGGAGTCCGGACCGGGCCCATAGTAATCGACTCGCGGATAGTTCCGGTGGACGGCGTTGAAGTCGAAAAAGAGTCTCTGCTTCCATATTTTCGGAAGTGCGAGTTGGGCATCGTATAGCTGGTACGCCTTGAAGGAGGCCCTCGCGGAGGCTCGGACAATCAGGTGGCCGTCGGCGAAATCCCGTCTCAGGTACTCAGGTCCCGTGGCAAAGCCGGACCCGGTGATCAAGCCTCCGCTTCGAAGGCGGAATCCCGCAATGCCGGAGAGAAAACGCTCCACCATCTTCTTGTCTTTGACGATGACAAGTGCGGATTCCGTGCGCGAAGTGACGTCTGGCGCCAGTAGCCTGGTCTTTTCCTGCCTCGCCGCTTCAATCTCACCTGCTCGCGTTGTCACCTGCCCAGGCAAGGGAAAGCCAAACGCCAATATCGCAGTCAGGGTAGCCCAAGGTGCGATCATGAGCGGCTTCAGATTACAGCAGCAAATCAACGGATTCAAGACATTAAACGCATTCGCCCACCAGATCGGCCGCAGTTCAGACGCGCGCCCGCGACTCCTGGCGACAGGCGTCCGCCCGGACGGCGGCCTCCGTGTCCGGAGATACACCAATTTGAGCGATCGGCGCACCGATTTGTGGGTTAGAATGTTCTCATTCTGGGAATCTCCGAGAGGGGAATCGAGTGAAAGAACATCGCGGGATCGCTGTGTGGGTTGGGGCGGCAGCGGCGTGGCTGGCGCTTTGCGGCTTCGTAAGCGCGCAGGCAGTGTCCACCTCGGCGGAGGAGCGTCTGTTCGCTGAGGCATTGGCGAAGAAGGACCTGACGGCCCTGCGCTTCATCCTGGACCGGCGGCCCGCCTGGCTGAATCGCGAGGAACTGCTGGCGGACGCGGTACAGAACGATCCGGTGTTGGTGTCGATGCTTCTGGACAGCGGCGCGGATCCTCTGAAACCGATTCCGAAGCTGGGCGGCCTGAGTGCGAGGGACGCTGCGTTTGCGGAGTGCAATCCCAGGGTGGTGCCGATTCTGTTGGGCGTGTTGCGGGATCAGGCGCCCACGGACTGGAGGCTGCCTGTGAAGGAAGCTGCCAGCTTGAGGAGAACGATCTTCGACATCGGGCTGACGTCGTGCCGGCTGCGCTGCAGATCCGTGTACGGCACCGGCCGAGACGGTCCCGGCTGTTTTCCGGACCAGGCGATGGACCAGGTGCGAAGCCGGGCGGAATATCTGCTGAGCCGCTGGGCGGGGAAGGATTGGAAACCCAGTTCCTATGACAGCGCCCTGCTCTCGATCCTGAGCGTACTGCAGGGTTTTGCCGTGGGGCCGAGCGAGAGCGGACGCGCCGCGGTACAGGAGGCGATTCTGGATCTTCAAACGATGGCCGAGGACTGCGAACGCGGAACATCCGGTGCGGGACGGCTGATCCCGATCGCGGTGCACACCGTGCAGAACACGCCGGATCAAAAGGACGCCGGGTGGCAGATTCTTTACAAGCGCAAGCTCTTTGAGATGGACCGCTCTGTTGAGTTCGAGCTCTTTCCGACGCTCTCGAGTCCGGCAACCGCGAAGCTGCCGCCGGGCCGGTATGTGGTAGTCGCGCGAAAGGGCAGGCTGGAGACGCCGCCTGTGACCCTGAAGACAGTACCAGACTCTTCCGTGGCGTGGTTCTTGCCCGTTACCAAGGCATCCGAAAAGTGACGACGGCGAAGAAGTTCAAGCCTCCGCAGTTTTTGGCCGAAGCTCAGGAATACTGGGGCACCATCTCCAAAACGGGCGTGTTCCTGGCGGCCATCGTGGGAACATTTGCTCTGCCGCCGCCGGCGGATCTGAGCCATGCCGGAGGAATTCGGCCTGATGCGATGGCGAAGTACGCAATGTTCCTCGTGCTGGCGTTCTGCTGGCTGGGGATGTTGAGGTGGAACAGAAAGGCCCACGCGGCAAGATGGGCGTGGCTGGGGCTGGGCTGTTTTGCCGTGGCACTGGGCGTGTCATTCGCTTACATGGAAGGGCTGAGGTCGAAGACGACGCTCTATGACGGGCGGCGAGTGGTTGTCGGGAGCGAGTATCGGAGCGGGGCGGCGGCCTATGTGCGATTGCACCCCAATCACAGTGCGGAGGAGCTTGTATTCGATTCCGGCGGCAATGTCGGTGATGTCTGGACGAGTGATTCGATCGCCGGCAACGTGCGCTGGATTCTCGGTCTGTATATGCTGCTATTTGTGAGTGCGAGCGTCTCAATCCTCGCAGTACTGCATTCGATCTGGCTGCGAAGCCCGCGTCCGAAGAAAGCGACTCGAGGACAGCGGCAGAGGTCGCCGGCATGAAGGTGCTTGGGCGCACAACTGGGAATTGAGTAGACGTCCCCGAATTACGATGGCACGCCAACCGTTTGTACAGGAATTCCGCCGGCGAGTCGTGCGCCAGTACATGGTCCGCTTTCACATGAGTCTGCTGCTGGCGGCGACCGTTGCCGCGGGCGTACTCTGCAGCAAGCTGCTGCTGATGGCTGGGCTGCACAGCGTCCTGTTCCGCTATCCCGTCTCCGTGCTGGGCGCGTATCTGGTATTCGCAGGGCTGGCACGGCTGTGGGTCGCCTATGTCCTGATCAATGCGGTCGCCGGCAAAGGCAGGGCTACCTCCATCGGGTTTGACCTGGGCGGGGACATCCTGTCCAATGCGGGATCGAAGTCCGGTTCGAGCATGTCTTTCGGCGGTGGGGATTCGGGCGGCGCCGGAGCGTCCGATGTCTGGGAGAGTTCGACTACTCAGCTCACCGCGGTAAAGACGGCCGGCGGCGGTGGAGGTTTCCAATTCCCGGGCCTGGATCTCGACCTCGATTTGGACGAGGGTTTCTGGATTCTGCTGGTGCTCGGCCTGCTGATTCCCGTACTGGCGTTCGCGGGCGGCCACCTGATCTGGGCCGCTCCCCAGATTCGGCCGCATCTGGCGCTGAACGCGCTACTGGCCTCCACCCTTACGGGGGCCGCCAAACGGGCCGAGAGCCAGGGCTGGATGGTGAGCGTGCTTCGCGCCACGTTTGTCCCGCTGTTGCTGATCCTGGGCGTGACCATCAGTCTGGCGGCGGTCGTGCACCGGCACTGTCCGGGCGCGGAGAAGCTGACAACAGCACTGGCGTGCCCGGACGAGATGCGGCCGCCAAATTAGCTTTGCTGTGGTTTTTGAGAGGGAGTAGACTGCAATCACGATCCGGGCATTGCCGGGGTCCGGTGGCCGCCCGGAGATCTCATATGACATGGAGTGAGTCCCATGAAATCGTCTACGATTCTCTTGACGGGCCTTGTTCTTGCCGTTTGCGGGTGCGGAGGCGGCGGGCCGCGTCACCAGCCGACGGAGAAATACTATCTGGTCTGCGCGAATGCCAAGATTCCTTATTGGCAGGAGGCAGGCGCCGGCTTGGTGCAGGCAGCCAAAGAGCTCAAGGTGCAGGCGGAGCTTGTGGGGCCAGAAACCTACGATTCGAACGCGGAGCGGGATGAATTCAGGCGGATCGCCGGCAAGAAGCCCGCCGGCATTCTGGTTTCTCCTGGGAATCCGGAGGTGATGAGGCCGGAGATCGACGCGGCGGTGGCGGCCGGAATTCCGGTGATCACCATCGATTCCGACGCGCCGCAGAGCCGGCGGCTGTTCTTTATTGGCACCGACAACTACCGGGCTGGGGAACTAGGGGGGAGGTTCCTGGGCAAGGCGCTCAGCGGAAAGGGCAACGTCGTGTTCTTCACCATCGCCGGCCAGAAGAATCTGGAGGAGCGGTTGAACGGGTACCAGGCGGCGCTGGAGGCGTTTCCAGGGATCAAGGTGGCGCAGGTGGTCGACATGAAGGGCGACCCGCGCCTGGCGTTCGACACGGCCTCCGCGATGGTGGAGAAGAAGGCCGCGGTGGACGCGTTCGTCTCGCTGGAATCGCTCTCGGGCAGCGAGATTGCCGAGGTGCTGGAGCGGCAGAAGGTGACCGGCAAGGTGATCGTGGCAATGGACACGGCGACAAATACGCTGGACTGGATCGAAAAGGGCCGGATCGCGGCGACGATCATGCAAAAGCCGTTCACGATGGGTTACTACGGGCTGAGAGCGCTGGCCGAGATCGCTTTGGAGAGACCAGCCGGGGCGAAGGCGATGAGCGCCACCGACCCCAAGGCGCCCTATCCGGTCTTCATCGATACAGGGACGATGCTGGTGGAGAAGAGTAATCTGGCAGAGGTGAAGAAGTAGGGAGTCGCGAAACGTTAAACGGAGCGCTAGCGGCTGAAGAACCGGTGTATCGCGCCGGCGATGCGTGGGCAGGCGTGGCCGTCACCGAAGGGGTTGGCATGGGCGGCAAAGGAGTCGCGGGCCGTGGGCGAATCCAGTAGTTCACCAACGGCGGCGGTGATGACAGCCGGGTCGGTGCCCACCAGGCGGGCAGTGCCGGCCTCAATGGCCTCCTGCCGTTCCGTTTTGTCGCGCAGCACGAGAACAGGCTTGCCAAGGGATGGCGCTTCTTCCTGCACGCCGCCTGAATCGGTCAGCAGGATATCGGCGCGGCGCATGAGATCGATGAAAGGCACATAGTCCAGCGGCTCGATCAGCGTGATGCCTGGTACGCCACGCAATAGGACATCCACGGTGGAACGCACATTGGGATTCGGGTGGACCGGATAAATGATCTCCGCGTCGCCGCGGGCCGCGATTTGCAGAACCGCCTGACAGATCCGGTCAAAGCCAGACCCAAACGACTCACGGCGGTGAGCGGTCATCAGAATCAGACGCTTTCCAATTGGAGGCAACGGGCCGGAGTATCCTGGCCACTCGCCGCTGACCAGTTTGTCGCGGGTATAGAGCAGCGCGTCGATGCCTGTGTTGCCGGTGATGTGAACGCTGTCGGGCAGGACGCCATCGGAGTCCAGATTGGCGGCAGCCTGAGGGGTGGGGGCAAAGTGCAGGCTGGCCAGACGCGTGGTGAGAACGCGGTTGAGCTCTTCGGGAAATGGCTGCTGGAGGTCACCGGTGCGCAGGCCGGCCTCCACATGTCCGCTGGGGATGCCGTGGTAGAAGGCGGCGAGCGCGGCAGCGAAGGTGGTGGTAGTATCGCCCTGCACCAGAACCATGGCGGGACGCAGGCCGGTCAGAACAGGTTCGAGCCGCTCGAGGATGCGGCTGGTGAGACCGGAGAGCGTTTGGCCAGGGCGCATGACGTCTAGATCGAATTCAGGAACCACGCCGAAGCGGGCGAGCATGGAATCGAGGATGGCCCGATGCTGGCCGGTGACGCAGACACGGGGGCTGAAGCGGTCTGGAAACTGCTGAAGGTGGAGAACCAGGGGGCAGAGTTTGATGGCTTCGGGACGGGTTCCGAAGACAAAAAGGATGTCAGGGGGAGGCATTTCCGGCTCTGAGATCTGGCCTGGGACGGCCTCGGACTCTATTTGTGACGGTAAGTGATACGGCCCTTGGTGAGATCGTAGGGGGACATCTCGAGGGTGACGCGGTCTCCGGCAAGTACACGGATGCGGTTGCGGCGGAGCTTGCCGGCAAGGTGGGCGAGAACGAGACGTTCTGCGTCGAGTTGGACGCTGAAGAGCCCGCTAGGGAATTTTTCCACCACGGTTCCGGTCACTTCAATGCAATCTTCTTTACTCATCTTCCTCCAGGTTTTCTGTAATGACGCACGACTACCCTTCACGGCAGGCGCGCATACACAGTATAGCCCAGCGGGTGGGGCGTCGCACCGTTAAGGGTCTGGGAGCCAATACCGTCCTCACAGCATTGCGACACGGCTGGCCGAACTGAATAAGTATCAATGTTGATGCCCTTTGGCCGATACGGGTGACAGGAGAAGCAGTAAAAGATGGCCCATGACATAGTGAGCTTGCGCGACAGCCTCAATACGTTGGACCGTCAGGATGCGCTGTTTCAGAAAGCCCTGAAGTGCTATCTGGCCGCACTCTCAGGGGTCGAGGAGCACGTTTTTCAGCAATTCGCGGCCAAGCTGGGTGAACCGCCCTTGACGCTGGAATCCGAGCGGCAGCGCCTGAAGCGAACACCGGACGACGAAGCCTGGGATAACGCCCGCGGCGGCTTGGATGGGTCGTTGCGCGCCGCCTCGGACCGAATCCAGCGCCAGTTGGCGGGTAGGGTGGAATTGGCGGAGGTCGTGAAGCTGCTGGAGCAGACGACGCGCTCTATGGCAAGCAGGGGCGATGCCCGCGAGAGCCGCTTCATGGGAGTCAAGCAAGGGCTGGAAACGGCCGCTGCTCTGGAGGATGTGGAGGAGTTTAGAGGGCGGATCCTCCAGCAGGTGAGCGAACTGGGCCGGCTGGTTGACGAGATGAGGGAGGAGAACCGGCAACTGGTGGAGGAGCTTGACAGCGAAATGAGCCACTACCGCCGGAAGTTGGACGAAGCGGAGGAGATGGCGAACCGGGACACGCTGACTGGCTTGGCGAACAGGCGGTTGCTCGAACGCAGGGTCCAGTCTCTAATCGAAAGCGGCGCGGTGTTCTGTCTCCTGATGATCGACCTGGAGCGATTCAAGATGATCAACGACCACTACGGACACCTGACCGGCGATGAATTGCTGCGCGCGTTCGCCTTGCGGCTGAAGAACAGCATGCGGTCCGACGACACCTGCGCCCGCTGGGGTGGTGATGAGTTTGTTATGCTGCTGCCTTGTGCCATGAGGGACGCAATGAAGCGGGCGCAACTGCTGGAACAGACGCTCCGCGGCGAGTATGTCCTGAAGATGGAACCTCGGCCGGTACGCGTCAATTTGGGGATTACGCTGGGCGTGGCCGAATACAAAGCGGGCGAGACCGCCGATCAATTGCTCGCGCGCGCCGACAGTGTTCTCTACGCCCGTAAGGAGCGCCGGCCCACTTGACTTACCGTCGATCGCATTCTGCTAGGATCGGGGTGGGGAATTTCGATCCGTGCGGCCGTTTAAAGAGAAATCGATATTGATCACCGGCGCGGGGCGCGGGATCGGGAAGCGGCTGGCGCTTGGCTTCGCGCACGCTGGGGCTCGCGTCGGCCTGTTGGCGCGCAGTAAAGCGGAACTTGATCTGGCCAATCTTGAGATAGAGCATGCCGGCGGAACCGCCATGCGGCTCCGGACCGACGTGCGCGACTTCGAACAGGTACGTGCCGCCATCGAAAAGATCTCAGTTCAATTCGGCCCGGTGCAGATGCTGATCTGCGCGCACGGCACGCTGGGCGAGATCGGTCCCCTGGCAGAGAGCGATCCAAAGGCATGGGCAGACGCGGTCGCGACCAATCTGGTGGGCTCGATGCACGTCTGTCGTGCTGTCCTGCCGGCCATGATCGAGCGGCGGACGGGCAAGATCCTATTCCTGGTGGGCCCCGGATCCGAGGGACCCCGTCCGAATCTCAGCGGCTACAGCGCCACGCAGGCATCCCTGGTTCGTCTGGCCGAAACACTTGCTGATGAGGTCCGCGACGCCAACATTCAGGTGAACTGCATGAATCCGGGTCTCACCTACACCAGCTTCACGGATGAGATCCTGAGTGCCGGAGAGAGGGCGGGCTGGAAAGAAACGCAAGAGGCCTCACAGGTGCGCACCTCCGGAGGCGTGTCGCCGGACCGTCAGATTCACCTCGCGCAGTTTCTTTGTTCGGACCGCTCGAACCACATCAGCGGGAAACTCATCTCGGTTTCAGACGATCTGCGGCGCCTGGAGCATGCCAACGCGCACAGCGAGATATTCACACTGCGGCGATTGCAGAAGGTCTGAAGGGTCCAGGGGGGATCGGCCGGCGATTCCATGGGCACTCGTGGCCTGTGCCGCTCAGGGCGCCGAAGTGCGCGTTACGGCTCCAGTAGTACAGCGCCTAGTGGCGGAGCAGGTATGTCAGAAGGAACGCGCTATTTTCGGGCCGATAGGCGTCCGACTCAGCGACGAGATCGAGCCGACTATCGCGACCCCGCCGGTCGTAGAACCTGGCCTGCTGGCTCTGGCCGACGTGAAGGTGGATACGGGCGGAACGGAATCCTCCTCCGCGCACCGCGTCTGCGCCGCTCTACGCGAGAGCCGAATACGTCAATTCGGAATCGAAGGCGCCGGGCCCTTACGCGGTGGTCCTGAGCGTGGATCTTGCGATCACGGTGCGCTGACTGCGCAGCCGGCCTTTTGATCGCCACAATCGAGCACGAGCAGTAAGACGGCGAAGGCCCCGCCGAGCGGCGGGGCCTTCGCGAGCAGATCGGGCGGTGCGAATCAGGCGGCGGAGTATTTGTCGCCCTTGTGATCCCACAACATCTTCTTGCCGGTGCGATAGCTCATAACGGAGAGGAACCCGGGTATAGCAGCTTCATAGCCGGCCATGGGGGGCGCAATCGGCTTCTCAATCCCCATGATGGAGTTGAAGAAGTTGCGGATGTGCGCCTCGACGGCGAGATTGTCATTGTTCGGAATGGTGATGGAGAGTTCCTTGCGTGCTTTGATCGCGTCGGAGACTCCGGGGTAGGCCTCAGGGTAGAAGTTCAGGGTCTGGCGGCTGATGATTTCGATGGTGCCGTCATTGCCCATAAACTGCTCGCCGTAGCCAAACTTCGAGTTGCCCAGGTAG
>CAYVDY010000045.1:0-20272 GCA_964450255.1 uncultured Candidatus Solibacter sp.
CCCGGTCCTTGGAGGTCATCTTGCGCTGAGCCAGGCCGGAGGCGGAAAACGCCGCCGCGCTGAATAGGAACTCGCGCCGTTTCATGGTGGTCTGCTCCTTGGCTAGTAGATCGTGCTGCCCTGGACCAGCGGGGGCTGGCGGATCTCGGCGCAGCCTTTGCCGGCGGGGATGAGTTTGCCGGGGTTGAAGAGGCGTGACGGATCGAACATCTCCTTGATGCGGCGCATGAGGGCGAGGGTTTCTTCAGGGTATTGCTTGTTCATCAGGTGGATCTTCTCCATGCCGATGCCGTGCTCGCCGGTGATGGACCCGCCGACTTCGATGCAGTATTCGAGGATGTCGAAGCCGGCTTTCTGAGCCTTCACCATGTCTCCGGGCTTGCGCGCGTCGAAGAGGATGATGGGGTGCATGTTGCCGTCGCCGGCGTGGAAGATGTTGCCGATTTTGAGGCCGCTGTCGGCGGAGATGCGGTCGATGCGGCGGAGTGTGGGGGCGATCTGGGTGCGGGGGACGACGCCATCGTGGACGTAGAAGAAGGGGCTGACGCGGCCGATGGCGCCGAAGGCGTTCTTGCGGCCTTTCCAGAGGAGCTGGCGTTCAGCCTCGCTCTTGGCTTCGCGGACCTCGCGGGCGTTGCAGTGGAGGCAGGCCTTGCGGACCTCTTCGGCCTGTTCCTCGACAGCTTCCTTGAGACCTTCGAGTTCGATGAGGAGGACGCCGGCGGCGTCGAGCGGGTAGCCGGCATGGACGGCTTCCTCGACCATCTTGAGCATGGAGCCATCGAGCATTTCGAGGGCGGCGGGGGTGATGGCGCGGGCTGTGATTTCGCTGACCGTTGTGCCGCAGTCATCGACGGTGTTGTAGATGGCGAGCATCGTCTTAACGGCTTCGGGCTTGCGCATGATGCGCACGGTGGCCTTTGTGACCAGGGCCATGGTGCCTTCGGAGCCGGTGAGGAGGCCGGTGAGGTCGTAGCCGGGGGTGTCTGGCCAGTATCCGCCGGTGTTGACGATGCGGCCGTCGGGGAGGACGACCTCGAGGCCGAGGACGTGGTTGGTGGTGACGCCGTAGGCGAGGGTGTGGGGGCCGCCGGCGTTTTCGGCGACGTTGCCGCCGATGGTGCAGGCGCGCTGGCTGGAGGGGTCGGGCGCGTAGAAATAGCCGGCGGGGTCGATGGCCTGGCTGAGCTCGATGTTGACGACGCCGGGTTCGACGACGGCGCGCTCGTTGGCGTAATCGAGCTCGATGATGCGGTTCATGCGGGCGAAGCCGACCATGATGCCGCCGTGTTCGGGGATGGCGCCGCCGCTGAGGCCGGTGCCGGCTCCGCGGCCGACGAGGGGGACGCCGTGAGTGGTGGCGAGGCGGGCGATGGCGCTGACTTGCGCGGTGGTGCGCGGGAGGACGACAATATCGGGCCGGGCCTTGTCGACGCC
This sequence comes from uncultured Candidatus Solibacter sp., assembly GCA_964450255.1. Taxonomy (GTDB): domain Bacteria; phylum Acidobacteriota; class Terriglobia; order Bryobacterales; family Bryobacteraceae; genus Paludibaculum. The sequence goes on from CAYVDY010000045.1 coordinate 1,438, forward strand.
GCCGTCGTATTCGTAGAGACGGAGGTCTTCGGAGCGGTCCAGGTATCCGCGCGGACCGACGATGCGGATCAGGTCATCTTTCCACATGGACCCCCCTAATTTACTACAGCTAGAGCAGAGCTTCGATGCTCTTGATGAGCTCGGGATCCGTCCAGTTTTGCGGGCCGATGAGTTTCTGGAGGACCTTGCCGTCGCGATTGATGACGTACGTCTCGGGGTACTTGAATGTGCCGTACTCGGCGCTGATATTGGCTTCCGGGTCGCGAGCGGTTTCGAACTGAATGCCGGCCTGTTGCAGGAAACGCTTGTAGGCAGCTTCGTTGCGGTCCACGCTGACTCCGAGGACCACGACCCCTTTGGGCGCCAACTGCCGGGCCATGGCCTGGAGGGACGGCATTTCGTCGATGCAGGGCGGGCACCAGGTGGCCCAGAAATTGACCACGAGGATCTTGCCGCCGAAGTCGGAGCGTGACATCTGTTTGCCCTTGTCGGTGGTGACCTGGAAGGAGGGCGCTTTGTCGCCCACGTTGACGAGGCGCTCGCGGTGGGAGTCGGCTACGAGGACGCAAAGCCCGGCCAGGAGGACTACGGCCCCGGTCTGGAGGATGCGCACGGTCTTTTCTTGGTTCTTCATCAGCAATTCCATTCTATCCCGACGGCCTATAATTGTATCGGCGGCCCTCGATGCGGCATCGAACAGACGAGGAGATCGTGTGCTCATGTGGATCACCAGACGAGTCGAATTCTCGGCCTCACACTCCTGTTACAACCCGGCGCTGAGCGAGGCCGAAAATGACGCGCTGTACGGCGCCGACGCGAATCCGCACGGGCACGGTCACAACTACAGCCTGGAAGTGACTCTGGAAGGCGAGCCTCATCCGGTGACGGGCATGGTGGTGGATCTGAAGGAAGTGAAGAGCATTCTGGAGGCGGAGGTTCTGACGCCTATGGATCACCGGCATCTGAACTATGAGGTGCCGCCGTTCGACACGTTGGCTCCGACGTCTGAAAATCTGGCGGTGGAGATCTGGCGGCGATTGGCTCCGCGGTTTGCCGAGGGCCCGGCGAGATTGCGGAGCGTTCGACTGTACGAGACGGCGGACCTGTTTGTCGAGTATGAGGGCCGCTGACGATGGCGGACGTTCGACTGACGCGGCGTTTCCGGTTTTCGGCCTCGCACCGGCTGCACAGCGGGCTGCTGAGCGAGGATGAGAACCGCGAGGTGTACGGCAAGTGCAACAACCCGTACGGGCACGGCCATGACTATGTGATGGATGTGTCGATCCGCGGCGAGGTGGAACCTGTGCGGGGGGCGGCTGATCAGTATCGACGCACTTGACCGGTTCGTGGAAGCAGTGGTGCTGAAGAACTTCGACCGCCGGAATCTGAATGTGGAAGTGAGCGAGTTTGCGACGCTGGTGCCCACCACGGAAGTGCTGTCGGAAGTAGTTGCCCGGCGGTTGAGCGAGGCGTGGCCGATTGCGTTCGGGGGGAGCGGGGCGCGGTTCGAAAAGCTAAGAATCTGGGAAACGCGCAACAACATCTTTGAAGTGCTGGCGCAGGAGCCAGTCCGACCGGAAAACGAATTCCATGAAATCAGCGAAATCCGTAGTTAAGTTTATCGAGGCCAAGCGGCCGGAAGTGGTCAACCATGAGGGTGTGATCGCATCGCACGTGAAGGAAGTGCTACGGGAACTGGGGGAAGATCCGGGCCGGGAGGGACTGCTGTCTACTCCGCTGCGGGCGGAGAAGGCTCTGAAGTTTCTAACGAGCGGCTACGATGCGGATATCGCGTCCATCGTGAACGGCGCGGTCTTCAACGAGAAGTGCGACGAGATGGTTGTGGTGAAAGACATCGAGTTTTTCTCGATGTGCGAGCACCACATGCTGCCGTTCTATGGCAAGGCGCACGTGGCATACATTCCGAAGAACAAGATCATCGGGCTGAGTAAGATTCCGCGGCTGGTGGATGTGTTCGCGCGGCGGCTGCAGGTGCAGGAGCGGATGACGCAGCAGATTGCGGAGTGTATCCGGGAGGTGCTGGATCCGGTGGGCGTGGGCGTGATCACGGAAGCGCGGCACTTCTGCATGATGATGCGCGGCGTGGAGAAGCAACATTCGTCCACGACTTCTTCGGCGATGCTGGGCGCATTCCGGCACAAGAAGGACAGCCGGGACGAGTTCCTTTCGCACGTGCGGCACAACGGGCTGTACAACTGGTAATCCGGCGCGGTTGTGGTGGAGCGTGGAAGTCTGAGCCGCGGGCCTTCGGGCCCGCTTTTCTTTGCGACCATCACGCCCGCGTTAGCGTCACACAGTAAGTTAGGATGGAAGGGAATGATCGTGAACCTTCGCCAATTTGAAGTGACAGACCCGTTTGACCGCGTGTGGCGGGCGGAGTTCCGCTGGCATCAGAACGCCATCTCTATTCGCCATTGCGACGCCGTGGATTGCAAGTACTATCTTTCCTGCGGGGAAGAGAAGCGGGAGATGGTGGTGGCATTGATGCATGCCGACCTGCTGGTCCTGGCTAACGCGCAGGGCCGGGAGTTGACGGACCCCTGGTGCATGGGGTTGGCCGCCCTGCATTTGCAGCATATGATTTCGACCTGGGAAGACATGGACAAGGCCATCGCTACCGCGTCTCCGGCGGCTCTGGCGCAGTATGCGGCCGCTATTGAAACGTCGGCCCGGCAGGAGCGCGAACGAGCCGTGTATACGCACTGAGAGTACCGTTGCAATGGACCCACGTCTTTGGCGACAATTCTGACTGACCGCTTCCAGCTCAGCCCATCCCGTGAGGTGACTCAACCATGATTGAATGCCCCGAATGCAGCGCCGACATCGACGTCGAAGAGGACGAACTTGACGAGGGTGAAAGCATCCTCTGCGAAGAGTGTGGCCGGAACTTTACCGTCACTTCCGTGGACCCTCTCGAACTGGCGGAAGACGAGAGTGCGGCCGACGACGAAGACGACCTCGACGAAGAGATTGACGAAGATGACGAAGAGGAAGAAGACGAGGAGGAAGAAGACGACGAGGATGATTGGCGCTAGATTAGCCGCTTTTCTCTTGTTCTTCGCTCTCTGCACTCTTGGTGGCGACAAGAAGCCACCGCCCGAGCCCTCGATTGTGGCCGGTACCGTATTTCGCGACCCTGGCTTCGCAATGGCGAACGCCGAGGTTACGCTGACCGTTAAGACGCCGCCGCAGGGCGTAAAAACGCCGAAGCAGCAGAAGACCACGTCCAATTTCCGCGGCGAGTACAGCTTCCGTGTACCGGCCGCGAAGGCGGAGTACGTCGTGAGTGTGAAGGCTTCCGGGTTTGTCCCCGAGGAGAAGCCGGCCATTGTTGGCGACGATCCGGAACGTCTTGAGATTTATGTGACACTGAAGCCCGACGCTTCCAAAGGCAAGTAACCATGGCACGCCGATTGATCCTGCTGTTCACACTGACCGCCGCGCTGATGACGGCGTTCCAGTTTACTAATCAGAAGAAAGATAAGCCCCGCGATCCGAACATCCGGAACGTGCAGGGCGTGGTCACTCTGCCCGACGGCGCACCCGCCGAGGGCGCCGTGGTGCAACTGAAGAATCTGAAGACGCTCCAGGTGCGATCGTTTATCACGCAGGAGAAGGGCTCGTACCAGTTCCAGAATCTGCCGACAAGCATCGACTTCGAACTGCGTGCGGACTTCAAGGAATTTGCGAGCTCGGCGCGCAGCCTGTCGGTGTTCGACAAGCGGTTGGACGCGATTGTGAACCTGAAACTGGAGCCGAAGAAGGACGAGGAGAAGAAATAGTGCTGCTGGCGGCGGTGCTGGCGGCGGTGCTTCCGTTGACCGCGCCCGATGGAAAGGCTGTTCAGTTCGAGACCGCCGGACAGGTGACGGCGGTCTTTTTCATCTCCACAATCTGTCCGATCGGCAACGACTACAACGACCGGTTCAGCGCGCTTTACCGTGACTATCGGGGACGCGGCGTGCAACTGCTGTTCGTCAACTCCAACGTCAACGAACCGGCGGCGATGGTGGCGAAGCACGCCAAAGACGTGCTGTTCCCGTTCCCTGTGTTTAAGGACGAGCGGGCAACGGTTGCCGATCTGCTGGCGGCTGAATCCACGCCATTGGTTGTGATTGTGGGGCGCGACGGTAGGGTGGTGTATCGCGGCGCGTTCGACGATGCGCGGAATCCGGCGCGCGTGACGAAGCGCTACACGCGTGATGCGCTGGATGCGGCGATGGCCGGGCGGGCGGCGCCGGTAGCGGAGACGAAGTCGTTTGGCTGTGTCATCAAGAGACCGAGGAAACCATCGTGAAACGAATACTCCCATTGCTGATGTTGCTGTCCGGGTCGATGCTGGCGGCTGATTTGAAGCCGATGGACGAGGCTGGTTATGCCAAGCTTGTCGCCGGGGCCAAGGGGAAAGTGCTGCTGGTCAATTTCTGGGCCACGTACTGCGTGCCGTGCCGGAAAGAGATGCCTCAGTTGGTGGCGATGGAGGTGAAACTGAGGGCGCAGGGGTTTCAGTTCGTGACGATTTCGGCGGACGAGCCGGAGCAGGTGAAGGATGCGGCGGCGTTCCTGGATAAGGTCAAGGTGCCGGCGCCGGTCTTTTTGCGCAAGGCGAAGGACGACGACAAGTTTGTGGCGGCGATCGATGGCAAGTGGTCTGGGGCTTTGCCGGCGACGTTTCTTTACGACAAGACGGGCAAGAAGGTGAAGGCCTTCTTTGGGGAAGTGAAGATGTCGGAGTTGGAGGCGGCGATTAAGAAGTTGCTGTAGGCGGGGCGGGGTTATTCGCCGCGGGTGAGATCGGCGTAGGTTTCGCGGGTGCGCACCACGCGCCAGGCGGCGCCTTCCACCAGGACTTCGCAGGCTCTGGGGCGGGCGTTGTAGTTGGACGCCATGGCGAAGCCGTAAGCGCCGGCTGTCGTGGCAGCTACCATGTCGCCCGGGAGGACGTTGGCGACCTCACGATCGACGGCCAGGAAATCTCCGCTTTCACAGACCGGGCCGACGACGTCAGCTTTGACTGTGCCGAACTTGGACTGGCGGAGGGGCAGGATCTCATGGTGCGCCTCATAGAGCGCGGGGCGGATGAGCTCTGTCATGGATGCGTCGATGATGATGAATTCCTTGTCGCCGTTCTTCTTGCGGTAGAGGACGCGGGAGAGCAATGCGCCGGCTTCGGCGACGATGGAGCGGCCGGGTTCGAAGAGCAGGAATAGGCCGGCGCCGGCCACGAGAGCGCGGATCTCGGCGAGGAATGAGGCGATGTCGGGCTGCTGGTCTTCCGGGCGGTAGGGCACGCCGAGGCCGCCGCCGAGATCGAGTTCTCGAATGGCGATGCCTTTGGCGCGCAGTCTTTCGATGAGGGCGAGCAGCTTGCGGGCGGCTTCGACGAGCGGTTCGGATTCCAGGAGTTGCGAGCCGATGTGGCAACTGACGCCATCGAGCGAGATGCCGGGCAGGGCAGAGGCGCGCTCGTAGACCGATTCCACCTCGGCGATGTCGATGCCGAACTTGTGCTCCTTGAGGCCGGTAGAGATGTAGGGGTGGGTGGAGGCGTCCACATCGGGATTGACGCGGATGGCGATGGAGGCAGTCTTGCCGAGGCGTGAGGCGAGCGAGCTGATGAGAGCGATTTCGGCCTCGCTCTCGCAGTTGAAGTTGTGGATGCCCTGTTCGAGGGCGTAGTCGATTTCGCCGCGGGTCTTGCCGACGCCTGAGAACACTACGGACGCGGGATCGCCGCCGGCCTGTAGGACGCGATAGAGTTCGTCGCGGGGGACGATGGTGAAGGCGCCGCGGGCATGGGCGGGGAGGCGGAGCATGCTGAGAGTTGGTTTGGCCTTGACGGCGTAGCAGACGCGGTGGGGCGTATCGGCGAGGCCGTCGTCGTAGGCGCGGTATTGAGACAGGATGGCGGCGGCCGAATAGACGTAGCAGGGCGTGCCGGCGTGTTCGGCGATCTTCGTCAGCTCCACATCCTCGCAATAGAGGACGCCATCACGGTATTCAAACGGGTTCGGCATCGGGGTGGCTCTCAATTCACTTTCAGCACGATGACGCTCTGATCGTCATGCACCGGCGTGGTTTCACGGTAGCGCTCGACGTCATCGAGCAGGCGGTCTGCAATCTGTTGGGCGGGGAATTCGCAGCAGGATTCGAGGAAGCGCCGCAGTTGGCGCTTGCCGTACTCTTCGCCGGCGGGGTTCATCTGATCCTGGACGCCGTCGCTGAACAGCACGACGACATCGCCGGGTTCGGCGGCGAAGACCGTCTCATCGTACTCAATGTTTTCGAGCAGGCCCACTGGGACGCCGGATGCCTGGGGTTGGAGGATCTCGCCGCCGCGGCAGACGAGGGGCGTGGTGGAGCCGGCGTTGGCCATAAGGAACTGGCGCTCGCTGGCCTGCCACAGCATGACCAGCAGGGTGACGTAGCGGGCCGGCACCTGGCGCTCCATGAGGGTTTCGTTGAGGGAGCGGAGGAGCTGCGCGGGGCTGCGGCGGCGGGGCGCGGCGGCGCGCAGGAGGCCGCTGAAGAGAGCTCCGTAGAGTGCCGCGGCGGCGCCTTTGCCGCTGGAGTCGCCGAAGGCAAGCATGGCGTGTTCGTCGTCGTACTCGAAGAAATCGAAGAGGTCGCCGCTGACGAGGCGGGCGGCCTTCATCTTGATACCGACATCGAGGCCGGTGAGGGGCGGAGCCTCCTGGGGCATCATGATGGACTGGAGGCGGTGGGCCGATTCGAGGTCCTCTTGGATGGCGTGCTCGCGCTGCTCCAGTTCCTGGTAGAGGCGCGCGTTCTCCATGGCGGTGGCGATGGAGGGCGCGATGAGGGAGAGGGTGCGGACGTGATCCTCGTTGAAATAGCCGACCCGCTCGCTTTCCAAATCCATGACTCCGATGACGCGGCCCTTGGCGATGAGGGGCACGGCGACTTCGCTGCGGATGCCGGGATGAGATTCGATGTAGCGCGGGTCGGCGGCGGTGTCGCGGGCGAGGACAGGCTTGCGGGTGAGTGCGGCGGCGCCGGTGAGGCCCTGCCCCATGGGGAGGCTGTCGAGTTGGAGTTTCTGATCGAAGCGCTGGCTGAAGACGCTGCGCAGGTGGCGGCCGTGCTCGTCCAGGCGCAGCACCATGAAGGCGTCGTAGCTGATGAGCTTGTGAACGCTGCGGGCGACCTTTTCGAGGAGTTCGTCGAGCTTCAGGATGGAGGAGAACTCCTGTGCCATGGCGCCGAGGGTGCGCTGTGTTTTGTTCTGGCGCTCGACGCGGCGGTGGAGGCGGGCGTTTTCGATGGCGGCGCCGACGCGCGCGGCGATGAGCTGAAGGAGGGCGCGGTCCTGGGCCGAGAAGGCGTTGGGCGTGGTGGATTGGAGATCGAGCACGCCGACTAGCTTGTGGCGAGCCAGCATGGGGACGGCGAGCTCGCTCTGCACGGCGTCGAGGGCGTTGAGGTAGCGCGGGTCTTCCAGGACATTGCCGACCATGACAGGCTGGCGGGTGGCTGCGGCCGTGCCGGTGATGCCCTCGTTCATCTTCACGATGAGGTTCTGGACGATCTCCTGGCGGTGGCCGAGCGCGTAACGAATGCGCATGCCCTTGCGGGCCTCGCTGTAGAGGAGGATGGCGAAGAGGTTGTGGGGGATGACCTGGCGGATGATGGTGGCGACGTTCTCGAGGAGACGGTCGAGGTCCAGCGTCTCGGTGGTGACGGCGGACACCTCGAGCAGGAAGTCGAGCAGTTCTGCCCGCTCCCGGAAGCGGACCCGGGTGGTCTTGCGTTGGACGGCCATGGAATTAGCGGGTTGCCGCCTCAACGATTTTGACGCTGGCGCTGGCGCCGATGCGGCTGGCTCCGGCGTCGGTCATGGCCTTGAGGTCTTCGAACGTGCGGATGCCGCCGGATGCTTTGACACCCATCTCGGGGCCGACGATTTTGCGCATCAGGGCGATGTCGTGGGCGGTTGCGCCGTGCTTGGCAAAGCCGGTGGAGGTTTTGACGAAATCGGCTCCAGCCATTTTGCAGAGGGTGCAGGCGATGGCCTTCTCCTCATCGGTGAGCAGCGCGGTTTCGAGGATGACTTTGAGGATGGCCCCACCGCGGTGGGCGGCTTCGGCGACGCTCTGGATGTCGTTGCGGACGGTCTCGTGGTCGCAGCTTTTCAGGGCGCCCACGTTGATGACCATGTCCACTTCCTGTGCGCCGGCGCGGACGGCATTTTCGGTTTCGCAGACCTTGGCGGCGGTGGACGTGGCGCCGAGCGGGAAGCCGACGACGGTGCAGACCTTGACTGGCGTGCCGCGCAGTTCGGCGGCGACCAGGGGGATCCAGTAGGGGTTCACGCAGACGCTGGCGAAGTTGTACTGGCGCGCCTCGGCGCAGACCTTGAGGACCTCTTCGCGGGAGGCGTCGGGCTTGAGAATGGTGTGATCGATCAGCGCGGCGATGGTGGGATCCACCTTCGTCATGTCGGCGTTGGTGGCGACGCGATCTGCGCCTGCATCGACAATGGTGCGCGCCTTCTGCGAAGAGAATTGCCGCAGGATGGCGTCGCTGATTTCCGAAGCTAGTCTATCGATTTCTAGGGAGTCCAATTTGAGTATCGCCGCTCGATTTCAGTAATCTTGTCGATCCGATTCTGGTGCCGGCCGCCGCCGAACGGGGTCGCGAGCCACATGCGGAGCACGTCAACGGCTTGGCTGGCGGTGAGCATTCGTCCGCCGAGCGTGAGCACGTTGGCGTGGTTGTGCTCGCGGCTATTCCGCGCGGAAGCCTCATCATAGCATAGGGCTGCGCGGATGCCGGGCACCTTGTTGGCGGCCATGGAGCTGCCGATGCCGGCGCCGTCGACGATGACCCCGAGGGCGGCTGCGCCGTCGGCAACCATGCGTGCCACGGCGTGAGCGATGTCTGGATAATCGGCTGGTTTCTCTTCAAAAACACCGACATCGCGGATGCGCCAGCCGAGTTCGGCGAGCACGGGTTTGAGGGTTTCCTTCAGCTGGAACCCGCCGTGGTCCGAGCCGAGGGCGATGGTCTGTTCGGCGGGCGTCTCCACGATGAGGATGCCGCGTTCGCGCGCCAAATCGCTCGCGGAGGGCGTGATGATGGCGCCCGGGGGCACGTGCAGCGCGCCGGAGTGCGGCACATCCTGTTCGGTGATCACAGTACGCATATCGAGAGGGACGGACTACTCAACACCCAATTGTACCCCGAGGGGGGATTCGCGCCCGCAGCGTGCGATCCGCGATATTCTCAAACTGGCCAGGTAATCTCATGCGCATCTTCCTCGTATCCATATGCTTGCTCAGCGTCTCGATGATGGCGGCCAAGCCGCTACCGAAGCTGAAGGTCAGCGACAATCAGCGGTTTCTCGTGACGGCGGAGGGCAAGCCGTTTTTCTATCTCGCCGATACGGCGTGGGAGCTCTTTCACCGGTTGGACCGCGTGCAGGCGGTGCGCTATCTGGATACGCGCGCGGCTCAGGGATATACGGCGATTCAGGCGGTGGCGCTGGCGGAGCTCGACGGGATCGTGGACCCGAATGCGTATGGCAAGCTGCCGCTGATTGAGAAGGATCCGGCGAGGCCGGCGTTGGGCACCGGCTACTGGGAACATGTGGACTACATCATCCACGAGGCGAACCAGCGTGGCCTGTATATCGCGCTGCTGCCGACGTGGGGATCCTGGGTGGGCGACAAAGAGCGCACTATCTTCACGGTTGCGAACGCGCAGACGTACGGTGAGTTTCTGGGGCGGCGGTATAAGGACAAGGGCATCATCTGGATACTGGGCGGCGACCGGACGCCCACGGGGGTGGAGCCGGTGTGGCGCGCCATGGCGAAGGGGATCGCGGTAGGCGTAACGGGGAAAGAGGACTACTCGGCCGTGTTGATGAGTTTCCATCCGCGCGGAGGGCAGACGTCATCGACGCAGTTCCACAACGATGGGTGGCTGGATTTCAACATGCAGCAGAACGGGCACGGCATCCCCGGCAAGGCGGTTCCCTACGCGAAGATGGCGAAGGATTACGCGCTGACGCCGGTGAAGCCGGCGATTGACGGTGAGCCGCTGTACGAGGATCATCCGCTGGGGTTCAACGCGAAGTTGAACGGTTATTCGTTCGATGCGCATGTGCGGCAGTACGCGTGGTGGGACGTTTTTTCAGGCGGGGCGGGGCATACCTATGGCAATCATTCCGTATGGCAGATGTTTGCGCCGGGGCGCAAGCCGATCAACGGGCCGCTGCTGTACTGGGATCAGGCGATATCGCGGCCGGGCGCGGCGCAGATGCAGCATCTGCGTTTCTTGATGGAGTCGAGGCCGTATTTGTCGCGCGTGCCGGATCAGTCTCTGATTGTGGACGCGTTGACGGAGAGCGACTACGTGGCGGCGACACGCGGCGATGGCTACGCGATGATCTACAGCGGGCAGGGGAGGAAGTTCACCGTGAAGCTGCCGCAGTTGGCGGCGAAGTTGAAGGGCTGGTGGTACAACCCGCGGACAGGGTCCGTTCACGAAGCGGGGGAGTTCGACAACTCGGCTCCACGTGAGTTTACGTGCCCGTCGGAGGGGTTTGGCAGCGATTGGACACTGGTCCTGGACGATGCGGCGAGGAACTTTCCGGCGCCGGGCAGGCGGGCGGGCCGCTGAGGGAGTCAGTTCTTCGGCTTTGCGAATTTGGCGTCGTCGATCTCGACGTTGAACTGGTACTCCTTGAACTTGGTGATGAGGTCGCCAATGCCGGGTAGATTGATCTTCATGCTATGCGCAGCCTTGACTCCGTTGCCGAGGTCCCGCCAGTCTGACGGCATGACCGAAACTTCGGCCGGCCCCTGGGGCGAATCAGTGGTGGTGACGACCTTGGTGAGCAGGAAGGTCTCGGCGTCGTAGAAGCGTGTGACGAGCTTGCCTTCGGCCGGGGTCATCTTCAGCACCCAGCAATCGCGGCCGTCTACTTTTTCCTTGCCTGTGACGGCAACGGATTTGTAGAGGTCTTTCCAGCGGAGGTCGCCGTTGAACTGGGCATCGCGGTGGGCGCTGGCCAACTGATCTCCGGCCAATTCGACGAGGCCGTTCTGGGGTTCGGCGCTCCAGGCGATTTTGCCATCGTAGCCCTGTTTCACCTCGCCGTAGCCATCCACGACAGTGATGGAGAGGCGCTTGTCGGGCGCCTTGGCATACATCTCGGTGGTGGCGGTGCCGCCCATCGAGACGATTTCCATGGAGCCCTTGGCGACGAAGCTGGTCATCTTCAGGGCTGCCTCGCGGCCGCCGGTGGCCTGGATGGACTTTTCGAGGACCTCTTCGGCCGTAATGGATGTGGTCGCGGCCACCTGGCCGAAAGCGGCGAGGGACCAGAGCAGAGAGGACGCCAAGAAGGCAGAACGCATGTGAGGTGCTCCTAACGCAAGAAGGGGGCAGGCTTTGGCCTGCCCCCTTGCTGTTCCAGATTGTACAGGATTCTACTGAACGGTGATGCTGCCGAAGACGCCGTGGTCTTCCTTGGCTCCGCCGCCGGAGACGCCGGCCGTGAAGTAGAGCACATTGGCATCGCCGCCGGTGCGGCCGTTGCCGAAGGTGATGGCCCAGAGGCCTTCGAGTGCGACGGGATTGCCGTCGCGGTAGGTGAGCATGCCGACCCACTGGCCGCTGGTGATGTCGTAGGCGTTGATGAGGCCGTTGCCGAAGTTGCCGACGAGGAGCGTGTTGCTGTAGTCGCCGAAGAAGCCGGGTGCCATGGCCATGCCCCAGGGCGAATTCAGGGCGCCGCCGGAGATCAGGCGCTGCATCAACTTGCCGTTAAGGTCGAAGACGTTGACGTAGCCGTTGCCGTCGCCGGGCATGTCGCCGGATTTGCTGGCGTCCTGCATGGCGTAGGTGACGAAGAGGCGTTTGCCGAAGCGCTGGATGTTGAAAGGCGCGAAGCCGGCGGGGAGGTTGGGATCGCGGAAGCCGCCAGGCGCTGAGACGGGCTTGAACATATAGTCGAAGGCGTCGATGCGGCCCTGGCTGAAGTTGGCGGCGTAGAGCATGGGGCCGGAATCGGCATTGCCCGAGGCGAGGCCCTTGTAGACGGCGCCGGGCGAGTCCGCCATGAGGATGGCGTTGGTGGGATCGACGTCGCGGTTCCAGCCGGAGATGGTACCGGACTCGGTGGCGAAGATGAAGGCAGCGGGTTTGCCGGCGGCGACTTCGAAGCCGGGGGTGCCGTTCCAGACTTGGCCGGTGGGGGTGGAGGGGCCGGAGCGTCCGGGGCCGTTGGGAATCCTCACGACGATGGGGGCGGCTGTGGGGAACGGCTCGCCGGCGGTGTTATAGACGGTGGTGGTGCCGGTGCCGCCGTTGGAGACCCAGAATCCGCTGGTGGGGGACATGGAGATGCCCCAGGGGTTCTTGAGGTTGGGATCGACGCGATCGCCCCAGCCGTTGCCGAGGTCGGAGACGAGGTGGCGGACGGCGTAGGCGGAAGGTGGAACGACGAGTGCCGGAGCGCCGGTGGATTCTCTGATGCTGAGGCTGCCGGTGTAGACGTTGTCGCCCTGGTTGTTGCCGTTGTTGTTAGCGGCGTTGCCGGCCACGTAGAAGGTGACGGGTCCGGCGCCGGACGGCGGCGCGGTCCAGTCGAACTCGAAGTCGACTCCACCCGTTGTTCCGGCGCGCGTGCCGGCCACGACGTGCTCGATGAACTGAACCTGCTGGTCGGCCGGGCAGGGTTTAGCCGTGTTGCTTTCACAGGTGATGCGGGTATTGCCGTCGGTGACGGTGAAATCGCCAGCCTGCCCTTTTTCGAGGTTCGAGGCGAGGCGGGCGGTCAGCTGGAATCCCCAGCGCTGCTGGTCCGGGTCGCGGACCTCGACCTTCATTCTGTAGGTGGCGCCACCCTTGTACTGCGCGCCATCCGGGAATACCACGCGCACTGACCCTTTGCCGGAGTTCAGAGTGCCGCTATGGCATTGGGCGCACGCCAGTTGATTGTCTCCAGGCGCACCGGTGAAACGGGCGTTTGGGCCGTTGCTGCGCGCAAACGCTATTCCCGTGGTCGTCAGCAGAGCCAACAGGCTCCATCCCAGTTTACGAGTCATAAGTATCCTCCCAGTGGATCTCTGAAGGTTAGAGAGCTCTCAGAAGGATGCGGAACAGAATTAATGTACTTTACCAGAGATGGATCGCTACCACTTTGGGCGGGCCGGGGGTGGATCCGATGACTTTGCAGTGCAACACAAGCTGGAGGTTCTTTTTCTGCCAGCCGGACGGCATCTTAGCCATGGCCTCGTTCAGATAGGCCGGGCTGGTGAGGAACTCGGCAGCCGCGCGAGTGCCGACATTGGTGGTTCCGGCCGCGGTGACGAGCGTTTCACCGCTATAGGAATGGAGCACGCGCGAGACGATGGCGTAGTCTTCGGGCGAGCGGTAGTCCGGTGTGATCGACACGAGCTTCCATTCCTTGCCTGGATTGCCATGGTCTACGACCGAGTGGGAGCCGAAGCCGAAGCGGTATTCGGCGTTCGATTGCATGGTCCATTGGTTCGAGTAGGCTCCGATCAGAACCGACGGTGAGGAGCGGAGGTCCGAGAACGAGACATCGTTGCCGATCCGCAGTTGAATCGGTTTCTCAAGGCGAGCCAGGAGCGCGGAGAACAGTCCGGCGGCATGGGCATCTCCGCCGCCGACGTATTGCTCGGTCCGGACTATGTCGCCGGGCTGCAGTTCGATGGTCACCGCCTTCCCGTCGTTGGCATTGGCGGGTCTGTCGTTGTAGCCTTTTGCGCGGTAGCCATCCTGGAGGCGATTGTTCACCTGGAACATCACCGGATGCGCCATGCAGATCAGCACTGGCTTGGGCGACTCTGTTACCGGCCGCCAAAAGTCGTCGAACGCCGTTGGCGGCTGCCGTTTGGAAACGACAAAGGCTACAGCCAGCACCACCAGGGTGGCCGCGACAGTAGCGAGCCATTTCGACGCCCGCCTGGGCGCGGGCTCCTTTTGAGCCGCACGGGTTTCGAGCGGGGCTTCCGGCACTAGGACTCGAAACTCGGGCAGGTACGAACCGGGCGGCAACTCAATGCGAACGTCGCGGGCGGGCGCTTCCAACTGATACTGGGCGAGACGCTTTCTGACCTCGTTGGCTGCGACTCTGACTGTGGCATCCTCGCCGGTATCGTAGGCAGGAGCGCGGTCGAAGACCGCCACACCGATGATGCGTTCCTTGAGTTGGTCAGTGTGCCCAGCCAGCGCATTTTCCACGACGTACTGGAGGAAGTGCTGGCTTCGCCGGCTGGATTTGAAGGCGTGGCTCTGGAGAATCCGGTGGAGTTCCTCGCGGATTGTTCCGGCCTGAGGATGCTCGACATGGATGGAACTTTTCAGGTCAGTCGTCTTCGAGGTGTCCTGAAATCGAGGCTCGCTCATCGAATACCAGCCGAGAACGAGAATACCACAGACCGCTTAACGCTCCGTTAAGCATAGGTAACTGCCATATAGATCAGAGGTTTAGGCGGCGTGCTGAACAGCAGGAGAGAGAACCGTTCAGAACCTTGGCAGGATAGCTTCATAGGCCCAAACTCACAAACAGTATTGGTTTGGGAGGTCTGCCGTGACGACATTGGTCTATCTACGTCGATACGTTTTTGCTGCCCTGCTTGCAGTAGCGCCGGGTATCCCCCTGATGGCTCAGTCGAACTTCGGAGGGATCCGGGGTACGGTCACAGACGCCTCCGGTGCAGTTGTACCCAGCGCGAAGGTGGAGATCGTGGATGAAGGCACGAATGCCCGCACGACTCTCAACACAGGGGGCGATGGCACGTATTCGGCACCGGCGCTCCGGCCCGTCTTCTACACCGTCAGTGTCGAGGCAAAGGGGTTCCAGAAGACCGTGATCCGTCAGGTGAAGGTGGATACTGCAAAGCTCCAGAGTGTGGACGTCGTGTTGCGGCCTGGCGAAGTGTCCACCACGGTGGACGTCAGCGCCGACACGCCGATGCTGCAGACGTACACGGGCGCGGTGACGAACACGATGGATACGCGGACTATCGTGGAGGCGCCGCTGAATGGGCGCAACACGATCGAACTGGCGCTGCTGCTGCCGGGCGCCGCCGGCAATGCCGGGACGGAGATCAGCGAGACCTTTACCAATGATCCGACGCCTGGGCGCGAGCTTTCGATTAACGGCGGCCGCGCCGGTTCGACTCAGTTCATGGCTGACGGAGCAAACGTGACGTCGCTGGCATTGTCCCGCATGTCCATATCGTTTACACCGGACACGATTCAGGAGTTTTCGGTCCAGCAGTCCAATTACTCGGCGCAGTACTCGCAGGCCGGAGCGATCATCCAGCAGACGACAAAGTCGGGGACCAACGAGGTCCGCGGATCGGCGTACTGGTTCCACCGCCAGAAGGCGTTCACTGCAAATCCATTCAACACGGCGAGGCAGGCATCTCTCAACTACGATGCCCGCCCGCCGCTGCGCCGGCAGCAGCTTGGCGGGACCATCGGGGGGCCGGTGGTGATACCAAAAGTCTACGACGGCAGGAACAAGACGTTCTTCTTCGCCTCCTACGAACCGACCCGCCAGCTCTCATCGCTTCCCACTTCCACCAGCCTGCGGATTCCCACTGAACTGGAGATGGGCGGGGACTTTTCGAAATCGCTGGTCTACTTCCGCAATGCCCAGGGTGTGATCACCACCCAGCAGACTGCGCTGCTGTACCGTCAATTCAACAAGGGCGCGGACGGCGCGCTCTCGTTGATCGCCAATCCGAGTTTTGATCCGGGCATAGCCCCCGGCGTTTCCAACTCCCGGTTTCTCTATGGCGGCACACGAGGGCCGGCGTTTGAGCTATTCAACCCGAACGATCCCGATCCGGCACGGCGCGGGCGGGTGCTGGTGGACGGCGCGGGGCGCTCCTATGTGAACCCGGTATCGGCGAGGCTTCTCAAGGAGCTCTATCCGGCTCCCAACATCACCAATGCGGCGGAGATCGCCGAGCTGCTGGGCGCCAACTACATTTACTTCCGCCGGACGGAGTATGCCGACGACCGCTATAGCGTCAAGCTGGACCATCGCATCAACGACCAACACCTGATTTCGGGCCGGTACACCTGGCAGCCGCAGTTCGGCAATCGATTTGAGCGGGACGTGATCCAGCACGGCCTGATCTCAGATGCCAATCAATCGAGGCAGATGCTGGCGGTGTGGACGTGGACGCCGAGCCCCACCAGCGGGCTGGCGTCCCAAGTGAATGAGGTTCGGGTCAGCTATGTCCACGGGAACTTCGCACGGAACTTCCCGGAGCCGCTGCTCAATAACGATTACACGAATGAGTATCTGAATATCGGGGGTGCGGGCCAGGGCGTGGTGAATCTGCTTGGCTACGGCATGCCGCGCTTCTATGACGGCGGCGCGCTGAGGGCAGTCAACGGTTCGACATCCGGCGCCAGCGTTGCCTCGGCCGGATTTAATTCTCCGCAGGACGTGGGCTTCAACAAGGAGCACTCGTATTCGATATCGGACGATTATTCCTGGGTTCGCGGCGCCTGGACGCTGAAGGCTGGCTTCACGGCATCGCACCTGCAACTCAATCAGGCCAATCTCGGAGTCGGGTCTCTGGCCGGCGGCCGGTTCTCGTGGGATGGCAATTACACGGCTGAGAAGAACTGCACATCCAACCCGATTGGCGGCGTCCTTCCTGACTGCTCCGGGACGGTGCTGAGCGGCGATAAGTTCGCATCCTTCCTGATCGGTGTTCCTTCGTGGTCGCAGGTGCAGACTGAGAATCTCTCGATCCCCTACTACTATCGCTGGAAGAATCTGGGCGGCTATATTCAGAACGATTTCAAGGTCAGTTCCAACCTGACGTTCAACGTGGGTCTGCGCTACCAGTACCAGTCCCCGCGCTGGGAGAAGTACAACCGGCAAGGCCAGTTGAACATGGATCGCATGGAACTGAACCCCTTCATCTACCTTCCCGGTACGTCGACGGTGGCCGGGTACAAGGCGCCGGTGTTTGAATACGCGGGTTTCAACGGGCGTTCGCGGTACATCACTCCTCCCCAGAAGATGGTGTGGGAGCCGCGCTTCGGATTTGCCTGGACTCCGGGCGGCGACTGGAACTCGGCGCGCACGTTCGTACTGCGCGGCGGCTACGGCATCACCCACGGCTCGCTGATGGGTAACGACCGCGAGCCGATTCCGAACATCGGGTCGCAGACGTTCTCCGGGTACCGCTCGATGAGCTACATCCTCGGCTCGAACGACTTCCAGCCGCCGTCGAACTCGGCGGTCTGCGGGTTGGCGCGGTGCAGCGAGATCGGCGTTCCGATGCAGCTTGGATACAACAACCCGGTGCTGGCTTCCGACCCGCTGATGTTCAATATTCCGGCAAGCGGCGAGATCCATCCGGGCGACAAGGCGGAGGCTTCGTCGTCGCGGCCCGGGTTGGAGCGGCAGGATGTCCGCTACCAGTCCGTGGGCGTTCTGGGCGACAAGAACTTCCGGATGCCGACGATCCAGAACTACTCGCTGCTGGCGCAATACGAATTCATGCGCAGCACCGTGCTGACCGCCGGGTATCAGGGCAGCAGGGCGACGCACCTGATCGGCGCGCCGCAGAACATCAATCGGGTGGACCCTTTCACTGGCGCAATCCCGATTCCCGGCTTCTCCGGACGCAACTCGAGCGCCATCTATCTGCTGGATCCAACGAACTCGGCCGCCACTTACCACGCGTTCATCTCGGAGGTGGAGAGGCGTTTCTCGGGGGGCTTGCAGTTCCGGGTCAACTACACTTGGTCGAAAAACATCGACGACAACTCTGGCGGCGTGAAGTTTCCGATACCGAACAACTCGTTTGCCAACCCCAGTTTTTCAATCCCGCTGACGCGCGCGCAGAACCCTTATAACAGCCGGTCTGAGAGGTCTCCTGCGTCCACCGACACGCCGCACATCCTGAACATGCTCGCGTTCTGGGATTTGCCCGTGGGCCAAGGCAAGCAGTTTCTGAAGAGCGGCGGATGGCTCTCGCACATCGTTGGGGACTGGCAGATATCGGGAATCGGGCGGATTCGTTCAGGCTACCCCATCACCGCGACCCTCAATCAGGGCAACTCGCTGGATACGGGGTTGCCAGGCGGGGCGATCCGACCGGACATCGTTCCCGGCGTTTCGCTGATTAACCCGAACTGGACTCCGGAAAACGCCCAGTTCACCAACTACGTCAACCCGCGCGCGTTCGCGTGGCCGGAACCGGGCAACTGGGGCAACGCGGCTCGCAACTACTCGTCCTTCCGGCTGCCATCGGTGCAGACGTTTGACCTGAGCGTCTTTAAGCGCATCAGGCCGTGGAAGGAATCACGCCGGTTCTTCGAGATCCGGGCGGAGTTCTTCAACGTCCTGAACCATCGCGTTTTCGAGAGCAACATCAACAACACGGGACTGTTCAGCGGCGGGCCGCAGAACGCGCTGCTCACGGGCTCAATCCCGAATCAGACGCCAATTGCGGGTGTCGAGAATCGCAACCGCAACCTGACTGCGTCGGGAGTGTGGGATGCCATCATCAACAAGGCTTTCGGTACGCCGGTGGATACGGCCATCGCCGCGCTTCCGGGACCGGGCGCCGGTGGAGTGGGCTGCCCTTCGAATGCCGCAGAACTTAGCCAGACGACGAAGGCGCTGAGTCCGGCCTGCGTGGCGCGCTCGGTTTCGCTGAACAGCAACTTCTACCTGCTGAACCAGAACACTGTGGCGAGCCGGGTGGTGCAGTTCGCGTTGAAGTTCTACTTCTGATATGGAGCGACCCTGTCAAGCCCCACCGGGTTTGGCGGG
>CAYVDY010000046.1:0-20232 GCA_964450255.1 uncultured Candidatus Solibacter sp.
ACTTTGAACGTGAACGGATACTCTTCCAATCCGCCCTGCTTGGCCAGTCGCTGTCCGATGCGGTTGATGTAGTCCGTCAGTTCCCTGTTCTGCACCACCTGGAACTGCTGTTCGATCTGCTGGGCGTATTCACGCCCCATTGCGATGTCCTGTTCCTTGCTGAAGAAATTAGGCCAGCCAGGCTTCGGCATCTTCTTCTGGTTGGCAGCGCTGGCCGCGGCAACGACCAGCAGCGACACAATTATCAAGCGTTTTCGCATCGTCGCCTCTCTCCTACTCTTATGCTGGCATAATGACGTTATGACGCCTACAGAAAAAATATGGCACAACGGCCGCTTCATTGCATGGGACGAGGCTAAGATCCATGTGCTTTCACACGTGGTCAGCTACGGCAGCTCGGTCTTTGAGGGTGTACGCTGCTATGAGACACAAAACGGGCCGGCCATATTTCGACTTCGCGAGCACACTCGGCGTCTGTTGGATTCGGCTAAGATCTACCGCTTTCCGGTGGATTACACGGTAGATCAGCTGGTGGACGCTCAGATCGAACTGGTTCGCCTGAGCGGGCTGCGCTCCTGCTACATACGCCCCATCATCCTGCGTGGTTATGGCGGCGTGGGCGTGATGCCGCTCAACAATCCCACAGAGATATATCTGGCCTGCTGGGAGTGGGGCAAGTACCTCGGCGAAGAGGCTCTTGGCGAGGGCGTTGACGTCTGCATCTCGTCCTGGAACCGCATCGCGCCGAACACGCTGCCGGCCCTCGCCAAGGCTGGCGCCAATTACATGAACTCGCAGCTCATCCGCATGGAGGCCCATCACAACGGCTACGCCGAAGGTATCGCGCTCGATTCCGAAGGCCGTATCAGTGAAGGCTCCGGCGAGAACATCTTCGTAATCCGCGATGGCAAGATCCTCACGCCGCCGCTCGGCTCCAGCGCCCTGCCCGGCATCACGCGCGACTCCGTTATGATTCTGGCGCGCGATCTCGGCATCCCGCTGGTGGAGAGCGTCATCCCGCGCGAGATGCTCTATATCGCAGACGAACTGTTCTTCACCGGCACCGCCGCCGAAGTGACGCCGATTCGCTCTATCGACCGCATCCAGGTAGGCAGCGGCCGCCGCGGCCCAATCACAGAAAGATTACAGACAGCGTTCTTTGATCTGGTGGAAGGCAAGGCGGCCGACAAGTACGGCTGGCTTACGCCAGTGCCGGTAAGTGTTCCCGCTCAATAGAAGGGTGTAAAACGAAGTGGGCCGCGAACCCGTTCCCAATGTCAACCTCCCCCGAGGATTCACTGTTTTGGAACCGATTCGCGGCCGAACTGTTCTCACTGTAGAGCTTCCAGGCCCCGCAAGGGAAGCGTCCCCGACGTTTCCAGCGGGGCTTTTCAACAGGTTTATCCGCTTCTGTTTGCAGCGACTTACAGCGGCGGCGATGTGCACAAGGTGTGGATAAAACAAAATGGGCATGAAATGTAGCGGTCGTGACGCTGTCTCCGGCGCGTGGGTGGAGATTATCGGCGAGGACGCCATCCAAAGCGTGGATGAGTTAATCGTCGCGCCGGAACAAGGCCACTACGTGGCGCCGGGCTTCGTAGACATCCAGGTCAACGGCTACGCCGGGGCGGACTACTGCTCACCGGCGACGTCCATGGAACTGCTGGAGCATTCGCTCAACGTGCAGTTCTCCACCGGCGTCACACGGCTGTTTCCCACCGTCATCACCGGCGGCCGCGAGGACATGGTGGGGGCGCTTCGTAATCTGGCGCGGGCCCGTCGCGAACTGCGGCACGGCCGTGCGATGGAAGGCTTCCATGTGGAAGGGCCCCACATCTCGCCCCACGACGGACCGCGAGGCGCTCATCCTGTGGGCCAGGTTCGGCCGCCGGACATCGCGGAGTTCGAGAGCTGGCAGGAGGCCGCCGAGGGCCATGTAAAGCTGGTCACCGTGTCGCCCGAGTGGCCTGGCACACCCCGTTACATTGAGCACCTCGTGGGTCAGGGCGTCGTGGTGAGCCTGGGCCACCTGGAGGCCACGCAGCAGCAGATCAGCGACGCTGTCGCGGCGGGTGCGACCCTTTCCACGCATCTCGGCAACGGTGCGCACCAGATGTTGCCGCGCCATCCCAACTACCTGTGGCAGCAAATGGCAGAGGACCGCCTCTGCGCGTCGTTCATCGTGGACGGCATTCATCTCGGCGCCGATTTTCTGAAGGTAGCCCTGCGCGCCAAGGGCCTCGAGCGCGCCATCCTGGTGACCGACGCCGTGATGCCCGCCGGCTGCGAACCCGGTCCGTACATGCTGGGCGAGGTGGAGGTGGAGCTCCATCCGGAGGGTAACGTCACCTTGCGCGGCGGTACTCGTCTGGCGGGGAGCGCGCTGCGCATGGATCGCGGCGTGGAGAACCTCATGAAGCTCGCAGGCTTGAGCCTGGCTGAAGCCGTCACGCTGGCAACCCGGAATCCGGCGCGTGTCGGGCGCGTTCACCACAGGCAGCGTGGCTTGCTGCCCGGAGAACGAGCCGACGTGGTGGAATTCGAATTCGATCAGGCGACCAAAACGATCCGGGTGCTGAAGACATGGTTGGACGGAGAGCCGGTTTACTCGGCTTAGGCTTGGCCGTACTGGCTGTCCAGTTCGGCATCATTCTATGGCGCGGGTCCCCACTCGTGCGGTCCGATGCCGGACCGGGCGGCGATCTGCGTATCGCCCTGGCCTGGACCGCGCTCGGCATTGGCGCCGGCTGGTTGGCGGATCACTGGAACGCGCCCACCTTGGCGCTCTGGCTCGGCGCCGGGTTTTGGATCTTCATCGCCGTGCTGCTGTGGCTCCAGGCCCTCGCGGGCAAGCCCCCGTTGTGATAGCGTGTCGGCATGCGTGCCGAAATCGATGCGTTTGTGAAACTGAAGCGGATTGCGGTGATCGGGGTGTCGCGGCAATCCACGCACTTCAGTCGCATGGTCCTGAAAGAGCTGTTGTCGCGCGGTTACGACGTAGCACTGGTGCATCCGCACGCGGCCGAGATCGCCGGTCTGCGCTGCTTTCCATCCATCCGCGAAGTCGATCCGCCCGTGGAAGGGGCCATGGTGCTCACCCCGCCGGACGAGGCACATCGCATCGGCGCCGAGTGCGTCCAAGCCGGCGTGACGCGCCTCTGGCTCTACCGTGGCGTGCAGGCGCCCAGGGGCTCGCAGGCAGTGCTCGATGAATGCCCGCTGATGTGGTTGAGCAATCCGGCGTGGTTTCACGCCGCCCACAAAGGACTTCGCTCGATCTTCAGAACTCTACCCGCCTAGGAGGTTCAGCATGTTCTGGTCCCGCCGTTCGTTTCTCGCTTCCGCCGCGCTCGCTATCGATGGGGGCACACCCGTCCGGAGCACGCCCCTGCGCGCCCGCCACTTCGGGCCCCTTTACTACGATGACGCCGAATGGCAGCTGCTCTCCGAAGTCTGGAAATCCCGCAGCCCGTTCCGCTTCTGGAACTTCGAGTTGAAACCCTCGATGAAGGTCTCCACCCTGGAGCACGAGTTCGCGGCGAGGATGCAGACCAAGTACGCGCTGGCGGTGAACTCCGGCACCAGCGCGCTGCAGGCGGCCCTGGCGGCCTTGGAGGTCGGCCCCGGCGATGAGGTCATCCTGCCGGCATGGACGTGGCATTCGTGCTTTCACGCCGTCGTATTGGCCGGTGCCCTGCCGGTTTGCGCCGAGATCGACGATAGCTTCAATCTCGATCCGTCCGATGTCGAACGCCACATTACGCCACACACCAAAGTGCTCATGTGCGTCCACCTGCAAGGCAATCCGGCCGACATGGACCGGCTGCTGACGGTGGCAAAGAAGCACAAGCTGCGGGTGTTGGAGGATGTCTCGCAGGCGGTTGGTGCCAGCTACAAAGGCCGCCCGCTCGGTTCGATGGGCGACATCGCCGCGGCGTCCATGCAGGTGAACAAGACCATCAGCGCCGGTGAGGGCGGTATGGTCTACACAAACGATCCGTTGCTGCTGGAACGCGCTGTCCGCTTCCACGATGTTGGCACGCTGCGCGCACCCCATCAGGACTGGATCGGCCAGTCGAAACTGGAGGCAGTGCCGGGCGCCAACTTCCGCATGAACGAATTCACGGGTGGCGTTTTGCTGGCGCAGGTGCGCAAGCTCGATCGCGTGGTGGGCGATATCCGCGGCGTGGCAAAGCGCGTGTACGAAGGCATCAAAGACCTTCCAGGCTTGAAGCTGCGCGGTCTGCCGGATCCGTCCGGCGAACTTGGTGTCGGCGTGTATCTCGGCTTCGCTGACAAGGCGCGCCGCGACCGTTTCCTCGCCGCTATGAAGGCCGAGAATATTCCGGGCGGCCCGCCTTCGGGCAGCGCTGTCTTGCCGGTGCAGCCCTATGCCGAAAAAAAGCTGACCGTCCATCCCGCCTGGCCCACCTTCAACTCACCGCGCGGCAAAGCGAATCAGTACGGGGCCGCCTCGTGCCCGAAGACTATCGATGTCCTCAACCGCTTCGGCGGCGTGGCCCTGGACCCTCGTTACACTGAGGCGGACACGCGCGACATCGTCGCCGCCATCCGCAAGGTCTATCGAGCCTGAACGGCTGAGGCCTTTTCCACCGCTGTCATCACGCGCAGCAGATTGCCTCCGTACACCTTGCGGATCTCCGCAGGTGTATAGCCCTTCTCCAGCAGTTTGCGTGTCAGGTTTGGCCACTTGGACACATCGTCCAGGCCCTCCGGCACGCAGCCCACACCGTCGAAGTCGCTGCCGAGCCCGACATACTCGATGCCCGCGATTTTCTTCACGTGATCGATATGCGCCACGACGTCGTCGATGGTGGCCCGCACAGTCTTTTTCCCCATTTCCTCCATCAGGCTGCGCATGGCGGCGCGGCGCTCCTTCGGATCCTTGATGCCGCTCATCACCTTCTCCGCCCTCGCCATGAACGCCGGGTCGTTCATCGGTGACGAGTCCGAAGACTTCTGCGAAAGAAACTCGCAGCCAAAGTTGATCTGCACCACGCCGCCCTTCTTGGCCAGCGCCTGGATCATCTCGTCTGTCATGTTGCGCGGGATGTTCGACAAGGACCGGCAGGAAGAGTGCGAACTGAAGACCGGCGCCTTACTCGCTTCCAGCGCGTCCCAGAAGGTCTTATCCGATACGTGGGCGATATCCACCATGATGCCAAGCCGGTTCATCTCGGCGATCACCTGACGGCCAAGCTCGTTCATCCCCTGGTTGTCCTTCTCGCCCGACGACCCGGCCCAGCTCAGGTTCTTGGAATGAGTCAGCGTCATGTAGCGCACGCCGAGCGCGTGATAGTCCCGCAGCAGCCGCACGTCATCCTCAATTGCGTGGCCGCCTTCAATGCCGATCAGCGCCGCGATCTTGCCCTGCTTCTTGGCTTTGACGATCCCGGCGGCGGTCGTCGTGAACACCATGTCGTTGGGATACTTCTCCGCAATGTCGTGCCGGATCGTATCGATCATCTGGAGCGTCCGGTGCGCCGAACGGTTGGTCTCCATGTTGCCGGCGGCTACATAAGCGGCAAAGAACTCAGCGGTCATGCCGCCTTGCTTCATCCGCGGAATATCGGTGTGGCTTTCGGTGGACGGCTTGCCCAGTTCGAAGCCCTCCACGGTCCGGCTGGTGACGTCGTTGTGCGTGTCGATGAGGATCGTCGATCGATGGACCTTCATCACCTCCGCATCGGTCCATGTCTTGCGCGTCTGAGCGGCCGCCCAGCCTGCCGCGAGGGACAGGCTGAGCGTCATGATTGTGAGTGTACGGCGAAAGGGCATTGGCGTCATTTTAGAACATGAAGATCGCATTCGACCGGCGAATCACAGTCCTGTCGCCACAAGCCGGCGCGCCGGCTAAGCCGAGGTCGCTTGTCCCAAAGCTGAGAGTCAGATTCAAGTTCACTTGCCGGTTATCGTGGATCCATCAGTTATCGAACTGATAGCCGCGCTATCATAGAGCCTCGAATGACCCGGCGTAGCGCACTCGGCCTGCTGCTGGCGGGACCGCTTGAACTCACCCGTAGCGACCGCCGCATTTTCCGTTCCTGGTTTACGTGGCTGGCCGAAGCCCTCTACGCGATGCCTGCGGCGCGCCGCCCGCGCGACGTCACCGATTGCTCGGCGTTCCTCCGCTTCGCCTGCAGGGAAGCCCTGCAACCGCACACTGCCGAATGGGCGCAGTCGTTAGGTTTGGAATGGATGCCGCCGCTCGGCGAACTGAGCCGTCCCTTCCGCTCCGGAGCCGTCTTCCGAGTCTCCGGCCAGTTACGCCATTTCGCCGACGCCGAACATCTCATGCGCGAAAACTGCCATCCCGTGGCCCGCGACTGGGCGCAGGCGCAACCCGGCGATCTGCTGTTCTATCGGCAGTTCAGCGGCTCCCAACCCTGGCACGGCATGGTCTATCTCACCCGCAGCGCGTTCGACAACTCACGCGAACCCATGGCCGTGTATCATACTGGCCCAGTGGACGGCACGACCGGCGAGATCCGGCGGCCCACCATGCAGGAACTCCTGCGCCATCCGGAACCGCGCTGGCGGCCCGTTTCCGGCAACGGCAACTTCCTGGGCGTGTACCGTTGGAATATCTTGAGGGAATCGGAGTAGGTGATGAAACTGCGTTACTGGCTGCTACCGCTGGCACTGTTGGTGTTGAGCGCTCCTGCCCAGGAGGACGAAGGCCGGGTCTATTTCTCACTGAACACCGAAGGACCAGTCCGGCCTGGAGAATCCGCACCCATCCGCGTGCAGGCGCAGGGTCTGAAGCAGCTCGATTTCCGTCTCTACAAGGTAAACGATCCATCGAAGTTTTTCCGCCAATTGGATGACGCGCATCAGTTTAGCGGGAGCATGCGGCCGACGCCCAAGGCGAAGACGCCGCTCGAAAAGTTCGCACGCTGGAAGCGTCAGATGCGTTTCCGCCTGAGAGATTTGGCCCGCGCACAGTTCAGCCAGGCGAATCGCCACGCCATCCGCGCGGCCATCGAAAGCAAGCCGAAAACGGCCACTCATAAGCAGCCCGCCGCCCAGGCTCCGCAGTACGCCGGACTCCCGATTCTCAACCCGCAACAACTCGTCAAACAATGGTCGCAGCCCATCCAGACACCAAACCGCTGGGAGGCAGCCACCGTGCCGCTGGTCCTCAACGACAAGGGTGTCTATGTGATCGAGGCCACGGACGGCAAGAAGCAGGCCTACACGATCCTGATGGTCACGAATCTGGCGCTGGTGGTGAAAGGCTCGCCTGGGCGCCTGCTGGTCCGCGCCGTCGATCGCACGTCCGGCCAACCTCTGGCAGCCACGCCCGTTCAGGTCTTCGAGGCCGGGGGACAGAAGGACTTCTCCCGGGAATCCACCGATCCGGACGGCATCCTGGACGTCGCCATGACCGACGTGCCGGATGAAGGCGTCCTCGTCACCGCCCATCGAGGAGACGACTTCGCCGCTGCCACCATTGGCGGCTACGCCATCGGGACCGGCGGTCGCCGCAGCCTCACCGGCTACGTCTACACAGATCGGCCCATCTACCGTCCGGGCCACACCGCGCACTACAAAGCTATTGTGCGAACGCTGGAAGGCACGGACTACATCCTGCCCAAGGACTCGTCCGCGACGGTTCAAGTGGAAGATGCCGAGGGCAAGCCGCTTCTGAAAAAGAAGGTTTCCATTTCGAAGTTCGGCACATTGTCCGGCGAGGTGAAGCTGCCAGCCGATGCCGCACTCGGCTACTACGCCGTCAATGTCGCGCTTGGCGACGGCGACGATCACGCCATCAAGGCGTACGGCGGCTTCCAGGTACAGGAGTACCGCAAGCCCGATTACGAGGTGAAAGTGACGCCGGAGTCGCGCCGCCTCATCCAGGGCAACTCCATGCGTGTGACCATCGAAGCCAAGTATTACTACGGCGAGCCCGTGGCCGGCGCGTCCGTCACGTGGGTCGCGCACCGCGCCCGCTACTGGCTCCCCTGGTACGAGCAGGAGGAAGAGAGCTTCGAGGGCGAGGACGGCGCAATGTATGGCGGCGAGCAGATGGAGGAGAAGAAGGCCAAGCTCGATTCCGAAGGCCGCCTCGTCATCAACGTTCCGACCTCGAAGTGGGAGCATGACGCCACGTTTCGCATCGAAGCGCGTGTCACCGATTCGTCAAACCGCGAGATCTCAGGTTCGGGCACATTCGTCGCCACCCGCGGTGCGTACTACATCAATTCGCAGACGCAGCGTTACGTCTACGGCCCCGGAGACCCCGTCAAGGTGCAGGTCGAGACGAAAGACTATGACGGCAACGCTGTGGGCGGTGTGGCCTTCCGGCTGGAAGTCGCCAAGTGGTCCGCGAAGAAAGCCGGGCAGACAGTCCTCTCCACGCACGAAGGCCGCACCAGCGCCGACGGCAAGGGCGCCATCGAGTTCCCCGCTCCGTCGAGCGGTTCGTATCTCATCAGGACCTCAGCCGGAGAACTGAACGACACCACCTACCTCTGGGTCTCCGGCGCGTGGTCCGGCGGCTCCGGCCTAGAGTCCGAGCAGATCCGCATGGTGCCCGATAAGAAGTCCTACAAGCCCGGAGAGACCGCCAAGGTGCTGATCATCGCCGGCGTTCCGCAGTGCGACCTCTGGGTCTCGCTCGAAGGCAAAACTCTCTATTGGTCGAAGTACCTGGCAGTGCAGGGCGGCACCGTCACCGTGGACGTACCCATCGAAAGCGGCCACGCCCCGAACATCTTCCTCAGTGCCGTCTTCGTGAAGGACAACACGCTCCATCGCGGCTCAAAGATCATCAAGGTGCCGCCCATTGAGAAGCAGATTCAGGTGGAGGTCACCACCGCCAAATCCGAGTACAAGCCGGGCGAACCCGCGACTTTCGCGGTGACTGCCAAGGATCACAAGGGCCAACCGGTGCGCGCTGAGTTCAGTCTCGGCGTCGTCGATGAGGCCATCTACGCCATCGCAAAAGAGCAGCAGCCCGATATCGTCAAGGTCTTCTACGGCCAGCAGTGGAATCGCGTCTCCACCGATACATCGTTGGATTACTACTTCACCGGCGAGGCCGGCACGCGCCGCATGATGCTGGCGCAGGTCGGCAAGCCGCTCTCCCGTGCGCAGCTCAAACCGGAGCGCCTCACCGAGCCCAAAGTCCGCAAGCTCTTCCCCGACACCGCCCATTGGGTAGCCGACCTCACCACCGGCAGCGATGGCAAGGCCGAAACACAAGTTACGTTCCCCGATTCGCTGACCACCTGGCGCGCGACGGCCAAGGGCATCACCGAGGATACGCGAGTTGGCGGCGCCATTCAGCGCACCATCGTCCGCAAGAACGTCATGGTCACCATGGCCGCGCCGCGCTTCTTCACCGAGGGCGACGAGATCACGTTGCCTGTCCTCGTGCGCAATTACACCGACGCCGCCCAACGCGTAAAGGTCAGCTTGCAGGCGCAGGGCGCGCAGATCGCCTCCAGCGGCGACGGCGAAGTGAGTGTCGCGCCGAAGGGCGAGGCCCGCGTGGAGTACCGCCTGCGCATCCCCGGCGGTGCGAATGCCGTTCTGACCGCGAAAGCGCAAACCACCGGCGAAAGCGATGCTTTGGAATTGACCATTCCCATTGAGCCCTATGGCCTGAAGCGCACCTTCGGCCAGCAGACCCGCATGGACGGCGCCGGCGGCTCGCAGAATTTCAGCTACTCTTTCCCGGCCTCCGCGCTGCCGGGCAATCGCTTCGTGACGGTTCATCTGACACCATCGGCCGCCGGCGCCGTCTTTGGAGCACTCGAGTATCTCATCAGTTACCCCTACGGCTGCACCGAGCAGACCATGTCGAGTTTCCTGCCGAACGTCATGGTCACCCAGGCAATGAAGGAGCTTAAGCTCGGAGCCAACATCGACGAGAAAGACCTCGCGAAAAAGGTGCGCGCCGGTCTGGAGCGGCTCTACTCCTACCAGCACGACGACGGCGGATGGGGTTGGTGGAAGGGCGACGCCAGCGATCCGTTCATGACTGCCTACGTCGCCACCGGTCTCAAACTCGCCGCCACCGCCGGCTACAAGGTGGATGACTGGCGCGCCCAGCAGGCCGCCAAAGCGCTCGTCGCGATGCTCGGCGGAACCGGTAAGATCGCCCCCGACGCACGCGCGTACGCCCTTTACGCCATTGCGCTGCACGACAAGCCCGCACCCGCCCTGACTGACGCCATCTGGGCGCAGCGCGATAGCATGACCAGCTTCGGCTGGGCTCTGCTCGGCCTCACCTTCCAGCACCTGAAGGACTCACGCGCCGCGGACGTGGCCTCCCACCTGATCTCCTCCGCGCAAGTCGAAGGCGAGCAGGCCCACTGGGTGTCCGGCCGTGACCCCATGCTCGACTTCGATCTCGACAACTCCCACGAGGCCACCGCCTTCGCTGTGAAGTTCCTCGCGCAGGCGCAGCCACAGAGCCCGCTCATCGATCAGGCCGCCCTCTGGCTCGTCACCCATCGCGACCAGGGCTACTATTGGTCCACCACCAAGAAGACCGCGTTCGTCATCTACGGCCTCACCGACGTGTTGAAACGCAGCGGCGAACTCAAGCCCGATTACAGCGTGAAGGTCAGCGTGGATGGCCGCGAAGTTCTCTCAAGAGCCTTCTCCGCCGAAGACGCCCTGAGTCCGCAGCCGGTGAAGATCCGCGTCCCGCTGGATGGCAGCAAGAGCCGGCCCGCAGTAACGATCGCCCGCAGCGGCAAAGGCCGCCTCTATGTCTCTCAGTTCTGGGAGTATCGCTCCACCGGCGCGGAAGCCGAACGTACCGTACCCGCCGGCTATCCGCTCAAGATCAATCGCAACTACTACCGCCTTACCGCCCAGCAGGAGGCCGGACGCATCGTCTATGGCATGGAGCCGCTGGAAGGATCGCCCAAACCCGGCGATCTGATCGCCGTGCGGCTCTCCATCTTCGGCGGCGGCGACGAACGCTACCTACTCGTGGACGACCCTCTCCCCGCCGGCGCCGAGGTGATCGAGCGCGATGAAACCTACGAGATCCGCGGCAAGCCCGCCTGGTGGCGATCCTGGTACGAACGCCGCGAACTCCGCGATTCGCACGTCACGTACTACCCCTGGGCCGTCCCCAAGGAGGGCCTCGAATACGTGTATCTCCTGCGCTTCACCAACGCCGGCGTGTTCCGCGTCGCGCCGGCCCGAGTGGAGCCCATGTACCGCACCAATCATCTGAGCTGGAGCGAACCGAAGGTCCTGGAGGTGAAGCCGTGAAGCCCGTATCCATCGTGTGGGACCGCAAGCTGCTCTGGCTGGAAGAAACCGTGCTGCTTGCCGCGCTCATCGCGGCCGCCTACGGCTGGCTCGCCCTACCGGTAGCCACCACCTTGCACCTGGCGCTGCACGTCATCACCGCAGCCGGCATGATCGCGCTGCTCGGCCTCGCCGTGATGCTCGCCCGGCAAGCCTTCGGCCCGATGCGCTGGAAAACCGCCGTGCTTGGGCCGCTGGCGCTCACCCTGATCATCGCGGCGGGCGCGCCGTATCTCCTGTTGAACTGGGTGCCGGAGCTATCCTCGCTCACCGCCCAGGCGATCAGCGCCGCACTTCGCTTCCTGCTCGCCGGCCTGCTCGTCACCGGCGCGCTGCTGTGGTTCTGGGCCAACGCTACGGACGAACGCCGGTAGCCACCACCGCCAGCACAGCCGGCAGGCCTTTCGCGCGGATCAACTTCTCCACCCGCGCCCGCTCGGCCGGGTGCGTGCGCCCGTCGCCCAGGTGATCGGCCAGCCCCTCTTCAAACCAGAGCGGCAATGGCCGCTTCGCATTCAATCCCAGCACCACATGCAGCATCTCGTGCAACAGAGTCCCCTCCATCGCATGCAAGGCCGGCTGCATGTGCACCACACGCCCCCGCGTCACCGCCGCCACCTTGCCAGATTCGCCGGTCGCATCGCGGAACACGCTTACCGACGGATACACCTTCACCACCGGCCGCTTCTGCACTTTGAGAGACGTCTTCTGTTCAGCCAGCGCCAGCGCCCGTTCCGCTATGGGCAAGATTTGCGCCTCGCTCCCTGCACCGCTCAACCACAACTCCACGCGCTCCCCGTTTCCCTTCCGCCACGGGATCTCCTGTGCCGAGACACCTGCCCGAGTGCCCGGAAAATAAGCCTCCAGAATCTCCGCCGCCTTCTGTCCCGCCTTGCCCCGTTGCTCCGCCCCGATCTGGCATAGCCCGACGCCATGTCCCGTGCCGGCCCCCTCGAACCGCACATGCGCCTCGGTCGCGGCCACATCATAGCTGCGGCTTCGCAGCAGATTCCAGCCCTTCATCCGCCCCACCCGCAAATGCAGCCGCTCTGCATCAATCAGCCCCACGTCCGACTGCAGCTTCCATGCCCGCCCCGACTCCGTCCTCCGGGCGATCTCCAGCGCGTGCATCTCGGCTAGCCCCAGCGCCGCCGCCAAGTCGCCCCACGCCACCTTCGCCGACCACGCATTGCGCCCTGCCGAAAGACAAAACGAATCTTCCACACTCCGCAGATACGGCCGCGCGGCTCGAGGCCAGATCTCGCCCGCCGCCGCCGTGCGCCCTCCGCAGTGCCCCGTGTAAAAGACGGATGCCGGCCGCCCCTGATACCACAGCGTCACGCCCTCTGTGTCCCACGCCGCCGCCCGCAGCCGCTCCGTTACCGCTTGCGGACGTGCGTCCTGGCAGTGCGTCGTCTCACAGTAATCGAAGCCCGCACCCGCATGCCGGCGCCGGTTTACGCGCGCATAGGACCGCACCGTAACCGCCATCGCCTTGAGCGCCTCGTTGGACTTCATCCCGCCCGCCTCACCGGCCAGCACCCACGCGACGTAGTCCTCCATCGGCACGGCAACCACGCCCTGCTTCGCCAGCCTCACGCGGACGGTCTGCGCTGACACAGCCGCCGCCAGCGCCAGCACCATCAACGCGAGTGTGCGGAGTGTTGCCACCATTCGAAGATCTCACGAGCGGCTGGAGCCGCGTCGGCCCCACCACGTCCGCCCGGAACATACGCGACGACGGCCACGCGCGGTTCACGCGCCGGAGCGAATCCCGCAAACCACGCGCCCTCGCGCGAGGTGCCTGTCTTCCCGGCAACCATCAGCCCGTCGAGCCCCGCCATTTGAGCTGTCCCCTCGCGCACCGCCCGCTCCAGCCTCGCGCGCAACACAGCGTCCCTGGACGCCGCCAACCCGCGGTACGCGCCTGCCAGAGCCATCGGCGAGAACCGCACGCCCTCCACCCCAAGCGCCTGCATCACCAGTTCATCCTCTGTTCGTGCCAGCCTCGCGTCCGCCCCCACCCGCAGCAGCGCCCGATGAAGCGCCCCCGCGTCCATCTCGCGCGCCCGCGTCGCGAACCAGCAGTTGCAACTCGCCGCCAGCGCCGTCTCCGCATCCACCTCAGCCGCCAATACGGTATGCGTGCAATCCAGACGCCGCCCCCCTACCACCAACTTCCGGCGGCAATGCGCCGGACCTCGCTCCGCCATCGCCAGCAGAGTCAGAGGCTTCACCGCAGAACCCGGCGCCGCCAGGATCCCCCGCGCCCGCCGCTCGTCACTGCATTGCAGCACCGCCCCGTCGCGCACCCGCAACGCCACCGTCACCGCCCCCGGCGGCAACAGTATCGCCAGCATCGCGCGCCGCGAGATCATGCGATTCCGAAAAGCTCCCGATACTTCGCCGGCACCTTGATCGGCTTCCCGTCTTTCAGGAAGATGTGTTTAGTCTCACCCGACGCCAGCAGCTCGCTGGTCTCCGCGTCGAGAATCTCGTATCCGAACGTAATCATCCGCGGATGCGCGTGTTTCAAATACCCCTTCGCCAGCACCTCATCGTCATAGCGCGCCGCACTGTGATACCGGCACTGCGCCTCCGCCACCACCATCACCAGGCCATCCACACGCTCGATATCGCGGTACCGCACACCGCGCATCCGGCACAGCTCCGTTCGCGCAATCTCCATCCAGACCAGATAATTTGCGTGATACACCACGCCCATCTGGTCGGTCTCGGCATAGCGCACCCGGAACCGCATCTCGGAATGTTGAACTGATTCTGAACTCACGCCTTTATCCTAGCGAGAGTCGCGCGCGAGCAACGAAAGCCCCGCCGGGCGCGTCTGCTAACATGAGCCTTAGCGTGACCATACGAGTCCTGTTTTTCGGAATGTTGAAAGAAATTGCCGGCCGCAGTGAAGATCATCTCGAGATCCCCGCCGGTTCCACTCTGGCCGATGTTTTCAACCATTACGCCGCCCTCGCTCCGCGCCTGCATGAGATGAGCCGCAGCATCGTCCTCTCCCAAAACCACGCATTCAGCCAGCGTTCCGAACCCGTAATCGACGATGCCGAAATCGCGTTCCTGCCGCCCGTCAGCGGCGGCTCCGGCCCCTGGACTCACGTCATCGAAGACCCCGGCGGGCACTTCTTTGCCCTGACGCGCGAAGTCATCGACGTGGCCGCCCTTCGCAATCGGATCCTTCTCCCGGAAGACGGCGGCATCGTCGTCTTCGAAGGCGTTGTCCGCAACAACTCCGGCGGCCGCCAGACGCGTTTCCTGGAC
Source organism: uncultured Candidatus Solibacter sp. (assembly GCA_964450255.1). Taxonomy (GTDB): domain Bacteria; phylum Acidobacteriota; class Terriglobia; order Bryobacterales; family Bryobacteraceae; genus Paludibaculum. Next base: position 14,587 of record CAYVDY010000046.1, read on the forward strand.
TATGAGTGTTACGAGGCCATGGCCATCCAAGTCATGGCCACCATCGGCCGCGAGCTCGCCGCCGCGCACGAGGTCAGCCGCATCGCCATGGTCCATCGCCTCGGCCGCATGGAAATCGGCGAGGCCAGCGTAGGCATCATCGTCACCGCGCCGCACCGCCGGCCGGCCTTCGACGCCGCGCTGGAAGGCATCAATCGCTTGAAGAAACTCGTCCCCGTCTGGAAGAAAGAGCACTTCCAGGACGGCGAAGTTTGGGTGGAGGGCGAGTGGGACTCATCAGTCGCCGGTCGCTGATCACCGCCGCCGCCACGCTGCCGGCTGCCGCGCAAGAGACCACCTTTCGCGTAGACGTCAAGCTCGTGCGCATGCTGGCCACCGTGAAGAACGTGCAGGGCCAGCTGGTCGGCGGCCTCAACAAGGAAGATTTCACCATCACCGACAACGGCGTCACCCAGGAGGTCGCGCTATTTGAGCGCAACACTTCGCAGCCGCTCTCCATTGCCATGCTCGTCGATACCAGCCGCAGTACCGAGCGGGAGAAGCGCTACGAAGTGGAAGCCGTGCGCAAGTTCATGAAGGCCCTGGTGCGCGAGGGTAACCCCAGCGACGCCCTGGGCCTCTACAGCTTCAACTACCAGGTGACCATGGAGGCCAACTTCACGCGCCGCCTGGAAAAGCTCGATGCCGCCCTGGGGCGCCTGAAAAGCGAAGGCGCCACCGCCCTCTACGACGCCATCTATCTTGCCGGCGACGATCTCGAACATCGCGAAGGCCGCCGCGTCGTCGTGGTGGTCAGCGATGGCGGCGACACCATCAGCAAAGTGCGTTTCGAAAAGGCGCTGGAAGCCCTCCATGCCGCGAATGCAGTGCTTTACGCCGTGCTCCTCGTTCCCGTCGCCGGAGACGCCGGCCGCAACATGCGCGGGGAGAACGCCCTCACTACGCTCAGCACCTGGACCGGCGGAAAGATCTTTTTCCCAACCCCCGGAGCCGCCCTAGACGACGCGTTCCAGGACATTTTGCGCGATCTGCGCACGCAATATCTCATTGGCTACTACCCGAGGAACATCGAGCCCACCAAGGACCGCTTCCACAAAGTGAAGCTCGCCGTCACCCGCCCAGGACACTCCGTCTCGGCCCGCAACGGCTACTTCGCCGATGCGCTACGATAACAGTTTCACGGAGTGCTTCCACTTTGGCGAAATCAAAAGCTCCCGCTCAGACCCTCGAAGAACCCAAGTACTTGAAGCAGCTCGTCGACAATAAGACCCGCGTGCTGGTCGTGATGCGCGACGACGAAGAGGCCGAAGGCACCATCGAATACTGGGACGCCACCTTCATCCGCCTCACCTGCGAACCCGAAGAGCCCAATCTCTTCATCTACAAACACGACATCAAGTACATCGCCGAACTCGAAGACTAAACCTACATGGCCCGATTCCTGGAAACCGCCATCGACATTGCCCGCGAAGCCGGGTCCCTGCTTGCCCATCACTTTGAACGCGGCATCGCCTGGGATCTCAAGGGCGAATACGATCTCGTTACAGAAGCCGATCGCGCCAGCGAAAAGCTCGTCGTCGAACGCCTCCACACGTACTTCCCCAGCCACAGCGTCCTGGGCGAAGAGGGCGGACTGCGCGAAAGCACCAGCGAGTACATCTGGTACGTCGACCCTCTCGACGGCACCACCAACTTCGCCCACGGCTATCCCGCATTCAACGTCACCATGGGTCTCGAACATGCCGGAGAGATGATCGCCGGCGTCATCTTCGACCCCATCCACCAGGAGATGTTCGCCGCGGAACTAGGCGGCGGCGCCTATCTGAATGGACGCCGCATCCACGTCAGCAAACAGGCCCGGCTCGAAACAGCCCTGCTGGCCACCGGCTTCCCTTCCCGCAAACGTCACGAGAACGTGAACGTGCATTTTTTCCACCAGGCGTCGATGGTCACTCACGGTCTCCGCCGCAGTGGATCGGCCGCCATCGACCTCGCCTGCGTCGCCTGTGGACGGCTCGAAGGTTTCTGGGAGTTCGGCCTCAGCCCCTGGGACATGGCGGCCGGTTTGCTACTCGTCCGCGAGGCCGGAGGCCGCGCCAGCGACATGATTGGCGGCCCAGCCGACGTGCGCGGTCCCCACGTCGTCACCACCAACGGACTGATCCACGATGAGCTGATCGGCCTGTTCGGAGAGGTATTTCAGGGGCACTACCGATACCCCATGCCGCCAGTTATTCCGGCACGCTAACCCTTTCCGTTACATCGATTTTCCGGTGCACCGCCGCGTAGTGTTCCTTTACTTGTGATCGCTGAAGGTGATACTCTAAGCGATTGATAATGCGAACCGTCGACCTTATTCAGCGCAAGCGGAACGGCGAAGAGCTGTCGTCCGAAGAAATCACATGGCTTGTGGATGGCTACACCAAAGGGGCGATCCCCGACTACCAGGTGTCGGCCTTCCTCATGGCTGTTTACTACCAGAGCATGACCGACGTCGAAGTCGGCGCCATGGTCGAATCCATCATCGCCTCCGGCGAACGGCTCGATCTGTCGTCGATTTCAGGTCCAAAGGTGGACAAGCACTCCACCGGCGGCGTGGGTGACAAGACCAGCCTGATCTCCGCGCCACTTGCTGCCGCGGCGGGCGTCAAAGTCCCCATGATCTCCGGCCGCGCGCTCGGCCACACCGGCGGGACACTGGACAAGCTGGAGTCGATCCCCGGCTTCCGCACCAATCTCAGCGCCGATGAATTCAAGGACGTTCTCGACCGTGTCGGCTATGCCGTCGTCGGCCAGAGCGATATGGTGACGCCGGCCGATGGCAAGCTGTACGCCCTGCGCGATGCCACCGCCACCGTGGAGTCCATCCCGCTGATCGCCGCCTCCATCATGTCGAAGAAGCTCGCCATGACGCTCGACGGACTCGTCCTCGACGTCAAGGTCGGTTCCGGCGCGTTCATGAAGCGCCAAACCGATGCCCGCAAGCTCGCTCAGTTGATGACCACCATCGCCCGCCGCCACGATCTGCGCGCGCAGGCCCTCATCACTGACATGAACCAGCCGCTCGGCTATGCCATCGGCAACGCCCTGGAAATCATGGAGGTCTCGCAGACCCTCCAGAACGCCGGCCCCGCCGACCTCACCCGCATTTCTCTGGAACTCGCCGCCCGCATGATCTTCCTGGCCAAGATCGTCCCCACTCTGGAAGATGCCCGCGAACTCGCGCAAGCCCGCTTGCTCGATGGCTCCGGCTATCGCAAGCTCAAAGAGACCATCGAAGCGCAGGGCGGCAACTCGCAGGTCCTCGATCGCTTCGACCTGCTCCCCAACGCCACTGGCGCCATGGAGATTTTCGCACCGCGCGGCGGCTACGTCTCCGCCATCGACGCCGAAGAGATCGGCCTGGCATCCTCCATGATCGGAGCCGGCCGCGACACCAAGGAAGACTCCATCGATCCCGCCGTCGGCGTGATCCTCGAAGTCAAAACTGGTCAGCGAATCGAGGCGGGCGCTGTGCTCTGCCGCCTCTACTTCACCAAGGAAGATCGCATTCAGGAAGCCGCCGAGCGCGTGGAAGACGCCTTCCGTCTCTCCAACAACGAACCTGAACCGCGCGAGCTCATCCTCGAAGTCGTCAGCTAGCCGCTACATCCAGGAAAGGGCCGCACGACCATGGGTCGATTTACCGGACTACTGGGCCTGGTCTCGATCCTGGCCCTTTGCTACATCATTTCCACAGATCGCAAGTCGATCCGGCCGAGGCTCCTTTTCTGGGGACTCGGCCTTCAATTTGCCTTCGCCTTCCTTGTTCTCAAAACCGATGTCGGCCTGATCTTCCAGGCCGCCAGCGTCGCCGTCAACGCGCTCCTCGAATTCGCCGAAAGGGGCAGTGAGTTTCTCTTCGGCCCGCTCGGCGCGAAGTCCGGTCCGTTCGGCGTGGTTTTCGCCTTCCAGGTCCTGCCCATCGTCATCTTCATTGCCAGCCTGTTTTCGATCCTCTACTACTTCGGAGTCATGCAGGTGGTCATCAAGGCGATGGCCTGGGCGATGAAGCGCGTGATGGGCTGTTCCGGCGCGGAATCTACAGACGTCGCCGCCAGTATCTTCATGGGCCAGACCGAAGCCCCCCTCACCATCAAGCCCTTCCTCCCCAATCTCACCGAATCTGAGCTCTTCACGGTTATGACCTGCGGCATGGCCCACGTCTCCGGAGCCGTGATGGCGGCCTACGTCAAAATTGCGGGCGTCGACATCACCCACCTCCTCACAGCCGTAATCATGACCGCCCCCGCCACGCTGCTTCTCGCCAAAATGCTTGTCCCCGAAACCGGCCAGCCCGAGACCATGGGCGACGTCAAGGTGGAGATCGAGAAGCCCGGCGTGAACGTCATCGACGCCGCCGCCCGCGGTGCCGGTGACGGCCTCCATCTCGCCCTCAACATCGGCGGCATGCTCATCGCCTTCATCGCCCTCATCGCTCTCGTCAATGGCGGCATGGCCTGGCTACACTCGCTCGTGCCCGTCATTCCCGAGTCCCTGCAGAAGCTGTTCGGCATCGTCTTCGCCCCCATCGCCTGGATGATGGGCGTCAGTTGGAAAGACGCCTCCGCCGTCGGCGACATGCTCGGCACCCGCATGGTGCTCAACGAGTTCATCGCGTTCCTGCGCCTCGGCGAGCTGAAGAGCACCCTCGATCCGCGCTCCTTCGTCATCACCACTTTCGCCCTCTGCGGTTTCGCCAACTTCTCCTCCATCGCCATCCAGATCGGCGGCATCGGCGCGCTCGCGCCCACTCGCAAGTCCGACCTCGCCCGCATGGGCATGAAGGCCATGATGGCCGGCACGCTCGCCAACTTCATGTCTGCCTGCATCGCCGGAGTCCTCCTATGATTCGCGACGCCGCCGCCTATCTCGAAAGCCGCCTGCCTCAATGGCCCAAGACCGCCATCGTCCTTGGCAGCGCCCAGGCCGCATTTGTTAACGCACTCGAATACAGGCTCGAAATCGACTTTAGCGAGATCCCCGGTTGGCCCGTCCCCAGCGTCCAGGGCCACGCAGGCAAGCTGATCATCGGGACCTGCGGCAATACCCGAGTCACTGTTGTCAGCGGCCGCGTGCACCTCTACGAAGGCTGGAGCCCGCAGCAGGTCACTTTCGGCATCCGTGTCCTCGCCCGCCTCGGCCTCAAGACCCTCGTTCTCACCAACGCCGCGGGCGGCATCAACCCCAACTATCGCCGCGGCTTGCTCGTCCTCATCACGGACCACATCAATCTCCAAGGCTGCAACCCGCTCACCGGTCCCAATGACGACTCATTCGGCCCCCGCTTCCCCGACATGTCGCACGCCTACGACCCCCACCTTCTGGAGCAGGCCCGCCGCGCCGCCGAACACCTCCAAATCCCCATCGGCGACGGCGTCTACGCCGCGCTCCTCGGCCCCAGCTTCGAAACGCCGGCCGAGATCCGCTATCTCCGCACCATCGGCGCCGATCTGGCGGGCATGTCCACCGTGCCCGAGACCATCGTCGCCAACCACATGGGTGTGCGCGTCCTCGCCATCTCCACGGTCACCAACATGGCCGCAGGCATGCAGAAGGAACTCAGCCACGCCGAAGTCCTCGAAACCGGCCGCGCCTCCGCCGGCG
>CAYVDY010000047.1:0-10219 GCA_964450255.1 uncultured Candidatus Solibacter sp.
GGCTGCGGCCTGGGGGCGTTCGAGATCGAGGAGGGTGATGAAGCCGGTGCGGCCGCCGAACTTCTCGATCACCAGAGTGAGACGGGACGGACGTTGTTCGTGAATTGCGGTGATGCGGCGCGTGAGAGTGCGCACATCGTCCCAGGCTTCGAGGAGCAGTCCGTTGGCACGAGACGTGAGCGCGTAGTGCTCAGGCCGCAACGGCAGGGGCGTTTCGCCGGGTTCGAGTAAGGCGGGCTGGCGGCAACCGGCGAGGAACGCCTCGACCTGCGCGTGCAACGCCGCGACGGGTGTTGCACGGGCCGCCTTTCTGGAGGCAGGCACCGGCACCAGTGTATCGCGGCGGGAGGTGTGACGGTTCAGGACTTCAATACGCGCCACTCGCCTTTTGCGGCTGAGCAGCCGCCTGATCTGAGGGTACCGGCATGAGATTTACTACTCTCAGTCCACACAGTGCGTCAGCGCACCAACCCCTGCTCGCAGCGAGCTTGGGGATCCGCCACGGCACTCGCGATGGGCTTCCAGTCGCCGTCCTGCCACGACATCAGCCAGTACGTCTTTGCGTTCTCAGCCGTGACATCCAGCAACCCCGAAGCGGACCTGAACCGTCCCACCTTAGGTCCGGCCGGACTGCCTTCGCGGATCTCGACAGGAGCCGTGCCCGCGTACCATGCAAGCGTGAAGCGGCTCGTTTGCACGCAATCGCGAGTCGATCGGATCATCGGCTCCGGCGGCGCATCCGGTGCACAGGGCCGGTTCGGCAGAAGATACGCGCGCACCGATCCCAATGTCTGCCCATCAGCAATCGTGGTCAGGAAGAACGGCATTCCGTTTTGCACCCAGTCGCCCGTGGTTTCGTGAACCAGGCCCCACCCTGACGTCAACACCGGACCATCGGAGGCATTCACGCGAATCGCCGTCAGCCCCGAACCTCCGGAATGGCCCTTCAGATTCACCTGCGTTCCACTGAGCGGAGCTTCGCGACATGAGAGCACAGGATTGGAATCCAGGGACAGAAAGTATCCGTAGTACGCGAGGATGCCGCCCAGTGCCCGATACTGAGTAAACGTGTCGACTCCGAGCACGTGGGGCTCGCCGGTGGCCCCACCGGTTGTGTCCACGAAATAGTACGTAGCTGTGTCGCTGGTCAGACGAATGGCGCCAGTCGTCCCCCGCGCCACGACAGGACCGCTGGGGATGCCGAGGCGAATTTCAGCCGAGAGAACAGCAGGGTCGCGCGTATCCCATGAGAGGGTCGCGCCCTCGAACGCGACTACCTGAGACCAGTTGTCAGGCATAGCCCGAACCACACTCAGCTCCCTGGGCGATACCGTTGCCGGCCGGGCCTCTCCGACCGTGAGCTTCCGCGACTTGTCTGAGGAGGCAATCCAAAGCGTGTCCCCGGCACGGGTGAGACTCTGTATCTCGCAGGAGCCGCACCCTATCCCGGTTGCATAAATCACACGGCTGCCATCGGCTGTCAGTTTCAGAACGAAGTTCGAGTCATGGGCCGCTCCGCCAACGAGCTGCGCGGCGTTTGCTGTCGTCGTTATGAGCGACGCTTCGCCCGCCAGGATCATATCTCCATTCGCGTCGGTTTCCAGCGACCGCACTTCCGCAAGGCCGAAACTCGCGACGCTGTCCGCGGCCGAGCCCTCCGAATTGAGCACCACGACGAACGACTCAGTATCACCCGACTGTGTGGCGCGGCCGGCAGTGAGGGCGCCCGCAGTTGGGGTCAGCAGGCCCCGGAGCATCGTGCCGGCGATTGCCACCCGGCCTTGTCCGGTCGGAGCGAGCGCGATCCTCCCTCCCGAAAGTTGTCCGAACACGCAGATATAGCGGAACGCAGAAGCGGACGGATCGAATCGTGCCACCCATGCCGACTGCATCCACATGTTGCGCGCCGTGGTGAACGTCCCGGGCGTCGCCATCGACGACTTGTAGTCGAGCCAGAAAGATGAGCACGAGCCGCCCAGGAAGACGCTGCCTTCGCCGTCGGCGACAAGATCCGACGCGCCGCACTCGTTTCCGTCATTCACGTACGTCGCATATAGCAGCTTCGACCCTTCCGCACTCAAGCGGAAGAAGTAGCCCGAGTAGTGGGACGATCGCGCGGTAGCGATTGCCTCGCCAGTGACGGGCAAATTCGTAGTGGTAACAGTAGCCAGGCCATAGACCGAGCCATCGGGGCCGGTGGCGATTCTTGTGCGGGCACTGCTATATGGATAGGCCGAGTCTCCCGCGAGGTTCGCGACCCAATCTGGGCCCGTTCCGGCTGAATTGAGCCGGATCACCACAATCCCATCGCCGCCGCGGGAGGTGTAGGCATTGGGCGTTGCCGGCATTGATCCCATCGACGATGTCCCTCCGGCGATCGTCACGGCCCCATGCGCATCCACGGCGAAGTTCTCTGCGTGAATGGGCAGGCATGTCGACCAGAGTACGGTTCCGGTTTCCCCGTCCAGCCGGGTGAGTGAGTCCGGAGAACGCGAGCAGTCCTGCATCCACGCTCCCGGAGTCGGGTCCCGTTTGTCAGTCAATACGAAGACGCTGCCGTCTGCGCCCGCAGTCGCGTATCTGGCATCCGACACCAGCCGGTAGGTTTCGCCGGCGCGGACTGCGCCGGGCGCAGCCAGCAGCACGATCAGCAAGAATCTCCGCACCATGGCCTCCTCAGACTGGCTCGCACTCGGGATTGCTTGTTAGCGACGGAACGTCGCGAGGTCCGCCTGTGGTGCGATACCGTGCCCAGCGCCGGGCAATCAGGATCAAATTCCCTGAGCGTGCGGACTGGGCGGACAACCAATGGTTGCCTGCTCCAGCCATTCTGGCCGACTGCAACCAAAAGAGTCCTTACGATTACTATATTTGAATTCCGGGCAATGGCAGTTTTACCTGACCGTTCGGTGGAAAGAAACGCCAATGCCGCGAGGGGCATTGCGCGGGCTTATAGAATGACCGGGTTAATGAAGTGCTGGATAGGCTGGCCGAGGTGGAGGCGCGGATCGGGGCGGCAGACGAGGTGAGCGTGTGGTGCTCAGGCCGGAACGGCAGGGGCGTTTCGGTGTTGCGCGGGCCGCCTTCCTGGAGACAGACACCGCGACCAGTGTATCGCGGCATCAGGGGCGCGTGGCGCGAAAGAGTAGACGGCCGGGGATGAGAGACGCCATGAGACCGGCCTGGCCGGAGGCGATCACGGCGCGGAAGATGGCGGAGACGAGGAAGGGGCGGCGGAGCAGGCGGCGGCAGTCGCGGAGGTATGCCTCCGCAGAGACGCCACGTGCGGCGGCCAGGCCCGCGAGTTCGCCGGTGAGCATGGCGTTGAGCATGCCTGAGCCGGTGAAGGGATCGATGAAGCCAAGCGCATCGCCGGCGCGGTAGGTTGCCTGGTCTGAGGGCTGACTGAGCGGGTCTGAGAAGACGAGCGGGCCAGCAATGAGCCATTCCATTTTCTGGCTGAGTGGTCTAAGACGCTCGGCGAGCGGGGCGCAGCGTTCCAGGAGGGCACTGGGATGGAAGCCGAGAGAGCGGAGGGTTCGCTCCGGGGCGAGGCCGCAGACGTTGGTAGCTCCGTTCTCAATGGCACTGACCCCGACGTAGCAGTCCTGGAAGAAGAAGAGTTCCACTGCGTCATTGACGGGGCCGGCGAAATGGGCCTTGAAGCCAAAGAGGCGGTCGCCGGTAGGAGCGATGGACTTGCGTCCGGTGGCCAGGATCACAGTGGCGCCGTGGGCGGCGGCGGACCAGCGCTCGCGAAGCACCGGGATGCGGGCGTTTGCGGCGTGCTGGAGCAGGAGGTGATCGAGTTCGTAGCGGCTGAGGCCGTGGGCCGGTTCCGGTAGTGGATTGCGGATGACGCGATTGCCAAAGTGCAATCGCATCTCACGGAGCACTGCCGGGCGGAGTTGGAGGAACGCCTCTTCACAGCCGGCGCGGCGGAGAAGCGTGAGTATCGCAGGCGAGAGGAATTCGCCGCAGACCTTGTGGCGCGGGAAGGCGGACTTTTCATAGACCCGCACCGACGCGCCTTCGCGAGACGCGGCAAGAGCGGCTATTGCGCCCGCCGGCCCCCCTCCCACAACATGCACCGCCCTCATGAGTGTGATTATACGGAGAGATGCAACGCTCGTTTGAAGGGGAAATTCTGGATCGCGGCGGGCTGCCGCCCGAGGAGGTCGCGAGGGTGCACCGCGGGCTCTCGCTGACGCACCGTTTGCTTGGAAACCATGCGGCTATCCTGCGGGCGCTGCGGAACGACGGACAGGGGATGCGGCGCGTTTTGGACATCGGGTGTGGGCATGGAGGGCTATTGGAGAAGGTGCGGCGGGAGATGGGTGCTGAGGTGCTGGGAGTGGATCTGCGGCCGCCGGAGCCGATGCCGGAAGCCTTCGCGATACTGAAGCTGGACGCCGTGCGGGATAGTTTGCCGCGGGCTGACGTGGCAGTAAGCGTGTGCCTGGCGCACCACCTGCCGGATGAGGAGTTCATAGAGCTGATCCGGAATGTGGGGCGGGCCTGCCGGCGGTTCGTGATTCTGGATCTGGTGCGGCATCGCGTGCCGCTGGCTCTTTTCAGTACGTTCGCGCCGTTGTGCCTGCCGCGCGTGAATGTGTTGGATGGGCGGCAGTCGATCCGGCGGGCGTATACGCCGGAGGAGTTTCACGGGTTGATCGCGCGAGCGGTGGAAGGGTCAGGCGGGCGTTTTCGACACACGGTGGCGCCATTCTGGATCCGGCAGATAGCCGACATTCGCTATTGATTCCGAGGGTGATGCATGGCCTTTATGTTTTTGGCGGCTGTTGCGGTGACTGCGTGTTGCCTGGACGAGGGGTTCGCGCAGATGTACAACCTCGATTTTCCAGCCGCGCACCGGACGTTCGGCGAGTGGATGAAGGTGCATCCGGAAGACCCGATGGGGCCGGCGGCGGATGCCGCGGCGTACCTCTTTGCGGAGTTCGACAGGCTGCGAGTTCTGCAGTCTGAGTTCTTCGTAGACGACGACAAGTTTCGGGGCGCACGGCGCCTTGCTCCGGACCCGGCGGTGCGCAAGATGTTCGAGGAGCGGCTGGCGAGGGCCGAGGAGTTGGCCAGGCGGGCGCTGGCGCGCAACCCGACGGATACGAATGCGATGTTCGCGGGTGTGCTGGTATTGGGGTTGCGGGCGGATTACCAGGGGATGATCGAGAAGCGGTATCTGGCGTCGCTGGCGACGACGCGGGCGGGCAGGGCCGCGGCGGAACGGCTGCTGGCGGTGGACCCGCAGTTTCACGACGCGTGGCTGGCGATAGGTGTGGAGAATTACCTGTTCAGCCTGAAGCCGATGCCCCTGAGGTGGCTGCTGCAGCTGAGTGGCAATGGGACGGACCGGGAACTGGGATTGCGGAAGCTGCGGATCACGGCGGAGAAGGGGCGGTACTTCAAGGCATTTGCGGAGTTGCTGCTAGCGGTCGCCGCGTTGCGCGAGAACGACGTGGCCCGCGCTAGAGTTATTCTCAGAAGTCTCAGGGATCGATTTCCCCAGAACCACTTGTATGCCGAAGAGCTAGGGCGGCTGGAGAAGAAGTAGACAGGAAGAGGGTCGAGCATGAGGATTGCCGGCGCGGCCAGCGCGCTTCCTAAGAACAAGTACGACCAGATGGTGTTGCTCTCGGCGTTGAAGGCCTATTGGGGGGAGCGGTTGGAGGATCCCCGATTTCTGGAACGCCTTCACGGGCGGGTGGGCGTGGAGACACGGCACCTGGCACTGCCGATGGAGGCGTATTACGGGATCCGCACGTGGGGTGAGGCCAACCGGCACTGGATCGCGGCCGCGCAAGAGCTGGGCGCCGAAGCGCTGACGCTGGCTTTGGAACGGGCGGGCTTGGAGCAGGAGCGGCTGGGGGCTATATTCTTCGTCTCGGTGACCGGGGTGGCGAGTCCTTCGATAGAGGCGCGGATCATGAACCGTCTGCGGCTGCATAACAACATCAAGCGGATTCCCATTTTCGGGCTGGGCTGCGTGGCTGGGGCGGCGGGCGTGGCGCGGGCCGCCGACTACGTGAAGGCGTATCCGGAACAGGCAGCGGCGGTGATCTCCGTGGAGCTGTGCTCGCTGACGTTGCAGAAGGACGACCTCTCGGTGGCGAACCTGATCTCATCGGGGCTATTCGGCGATGGAGCGGAGGCGGTGATTGTGGCAGAAGGCGGAGACGGGCCGCAGATTCTGGACACGCAATCCGTGTTCTACCCGGACACGGAAGAGGTGATGGGCTGGGACATCAGCGAGCGCGGTTTCCGGATCGTGCTTTCCCGTGAAGTACCTGAGGTGGTGGAGAAGAACCTGCCAGGTGATGTGGACGCGTTTCTGGCGGGGCATGGACTGACACGAGGCGATATAGGGAACTGGATTCTGCACACGGGCGGGCCGCGGATTCTGGAGGCGACGGAACAGGCTCTGGCGCTGCCGGCCGGAGCGCTGGACGCATCGTGGGCGTGCCTGCGGCGGACCGGGAATCTCTCTTCGGCGTCGGTGCTGCTGGTATTGGAAGAGACGCTGATGAACCGGCGGCCAGCGGCCGGGACGTACAGCCTGATGGCGGCTATGGGGCCGGGGTTCTGCTCGGAGCTGTTACTTCTGCAGTGGTAGGAGGGTCTGGCATGAGGGACGAGACAACGGCGCGTGTCATTGCGGTGATCGCGAAGAGTCAGCGGATCGGCCCGGAGACGATCACACCGGAAAGCACGTTCGTGGATCTGAACATCGATTCGCTGGATGGGCTGCAACTTGTCTTCGCGCTGGAGGAAGAGTTCGGCGTGGACATTCCGGACGATGCGGCCAAGGAATTCAAGTCAGTCGGTGAAGTGGTGCAGGGCTTGGAGATGGTGTTGGCGAAGAAGGCGGCGGGCTCGTGAGGCGTGTGGTGGTGACCGGCATCGGCGTGGTGTCGTCGTTGGGGCTGAATCGCGAAGAGTTCTGGCGCGGGCTTAGCGAGGGGCGATGCGGAATCGGGCCGATCGAGGCGGTGGATTGTTCGGTCTTGAAGTTCAGCCTGGGGGCAGAGGTCAGAGGGTTCGATCCACTGTCATGGTTGACGGAAAAAGAGGCTGGGCTGATGGACCGCTCGACCCAATTCGCGGTGGTAGCGGCAATGGAAGCGGTGGGGGACGCGGGTGTGCCGGTGGGGGGCGAGCGGGCGGCTGTGGTGACGGGTTGTTCGCTGGGAGGGAAGTGCACCGAGGATGAGACGTACCGTGGGTTGTATGAGGAGAAGCGTACGCGGTTCGAGCCGCTGACCATCCCTCGCGCGATGACCAACGCGGGGGCGAGCTGCATCTCGATGCGGTTCGGAATCACGGGGCCCTGCTACACGGTTTCGACTGCCTGTGCTTCGGCGGCGCACGCGATGGGGCAGGCGTTCTGGATGGTACGATCCGGGCTGGTGGACGCGGCGGTGACGGGCGGCCACGAGGCGCCATTTACACTGGCGATGCTGCGGGGTTGGGAGAGTATGCGGGTGGTGTCTCCGGAGCCATGCCGGCCCTTCTCGAAAGACAGGCGGGGGCTGACCCTTGGGGAGGGCGCGGCGATGTTTGTTCTGGAAAGCCTGGAAGCGGCACAGGGACGCGGGGCGCATATTTACGCGGAGATGCGCGGATTCGGGATGTCGGCCGATGCCGGGCACATCACGATGCCTTCGGCCGACGGAGCGGCGCGTGCCATGCGGGCGGCGATGCGGGACGGCGGGCTGGCGGCGGAGGAGATCGGCTACATCAACGCGCACGGGACGGGAACGGCGGCAAACGATGTGACGGAGACAGAGGCGATCCGGGAGGTCTTCCGCATGCCACCGCCGGTGAGTTCGACGAAATCGATGCACGGTCATGCGCTAGGCGCGGCGGGGGCGTTGGAGGCGGCCGCGACGGTGCTGGCGCTGGATCGGGGGGTATTGCCGCCGACCGTGAACTTCGGGGCGGCGGATGAGCAGTGTGAATTGGACGTTATTCCGAACGTGGCGAGAGCGGCGCAGGTGGAGGCAGCGTTCTCGAACTCATTTGCGTTTGGCGGATTGAACGGAGTTTTGGCGTTTGGGAGGGTTAGGGGCTTATAGAATGGATAGGTGAACGAATTCCTGGAAAGACTGGCCGAGGTGGAGGCGAGGATTGGCGCCGCGTGCCGGCGCGCGGGACGGGAACGTGCTGAGGTTTCGCTGCTGGCGGTGACGAAGGTCTTTCCGGTGAGTGTGATTCAGGCGGCGTACGAGATGGGGCTGCGGGAGTTCGGCGAGAATTACGTGCAGGAATTTGAGGGCAAGTACCCGATTGCCAGCGGGCTGGCGGGGGCGCGGTTTCATCTGATCGGGCATCTGCAATCGAACAAGAGCCGCAAGGCCGGTGAGATGTTCGATGTGGTGCAGACGATCGATTCGGGCAAGTTGGCGCGGCGGCTGGATGAGTTGGGCAAGCCGCTGGAAGTGATGATCGAGGTGAAGCTCTCGCCGGAGGACAGCAAGCACGGCTGTCTGCCGGATGAACTGGCGGGGGTGGTGACGGCGGTGCGGGCTTGCGAACATCTCACGCTGACGGGGTTCATGACGATGCCGCCCTGGAATGAGGACGCCGAGGTGAGCCGGCCGTATTTCCGGGCGCTGCGCGGGCTGGCCGTTGAGCACGGATTGCAGAAGCTCTCGATGGGTATGTCGCACGATCTGGAAGTGGCGATTGAAGAGGGCTCGACGATGGTTCGAGTGGGGACAGCGCTTTTCGGCTCGCGCAAGAAGGCATGATCCGGTTCCTGACAACTCTGCTATTGGGGGCGAGCTTATGGGGCGCCGAGATCCTGGCGTCGATGCATATCAAGGTGCCGATGCGGGATGGGGTCAAGCTATGCGCCAACGTCTACCGGTATGCGGGAGCGGGGCGTGTGCCTGTTGTGTTGCAGCGGACGCCGTACGGCAAGGTGGGCGAACTGACGCCCGGGCTAAAGGCGTTTGTGGATCGGGGCTACGCGGTGGTGACGCAGGACGTGCGGGGGCGTGGCCACAGTGAGGGCGATTTCCGCCAGTATTTGCAGGAGGGGCAGGACGGCGAGGACACGCTGAGCTGGATCGCGCGGCAAGCGTGGTCGGACGGGCGCGTGGGGATGTTCGGCGGCTCGTATGTAGGGATCTCACAGTGGCGGACGGCGCTGAGCGGGCATCCGGCTTTGCGGGCGATCGCGCCAGCGGTGTCGGGTGGGGACGAGTATTTCGACCGGTTCTATTCGCGGGGCGGGGCGTTCCGGCTGGCGCATCGCTGGCGCTGGGTGGCGGAGAATTATAAGCCTGTAGGGACGCCGGTGGTGGAGTTCCAGAAGATGGTGACGTATCTGCCGCTGCGGCGCGCGGACCGTTTCCTGACGGGACAGGTAGTGGACTTCTACCAAACGGCGATGGCGCATCCATCGTATGACGAGTACTGGAAGGGACTGAGCACCCGGGCGAGGGTGGAGCGAGTGCGGGCTCCGGCGCTGATCGAGGCGGGGTGGTACGACGTGTTCGCGGAGAGCGACCTGGAGATGTTTTCCGCGCTGCGCGCGCTGGGGAGGGCGGCACGGATCATCGTTGGTCCGTGGGGACACAACAGCAGCCCGGTGATGCCGCAGGCGAACTTCGGCAAGGATGCTTCGGTGTCGCTGCGCCGGATGGAGATCGACTGGTTCGATGCGTACGTAAAGCAATCGGGACAGCCTCCGCCGATGGGCGTGATGTACTTTGCGATGGGCGTGAACAAATGGCGGGAGAGCGCGGTGTGGCCGCCGGCCGGCATGGAGTTGACGCCGCTGTATCTCTACAGCCGGAAGAGCGCGAATTCGGCCAATGGGGACGGAGTGCTGGTGGCGAAGGCGCCGAGGGAAAGCGGGACGAGCCGGTACAACTACGACCCGAAGCGCGCTGTGCCGACAGTGGGTGGAGCGAACTGCTGCAACCAGCGAGTTCTGGCGTGGGGGCCGCTGGATCAGCGTGGCGTGGAAGGGCGGCGCGACGTGCTGGTATTCACGGGCGAGGTGCTGAAAGAAGACATGGAGGTGACCGGACCGGTACGAGTTGTGCTGCATGTGAGCAGCAGCGCGCCCGACACCGATTTCACGGCAAAGCTTGTGGACGTGGCTCCCGACGGGAGGGCGAAGATCCTCTGCGACGGGATTCTGCGCCTGCGCTACCGGCGCGGGTTGACGCGGGCGCTGGCGTATGTGCCGGGG
>CAYVDY010000047.1:10229-20218 GCA_964450255.1 uncultured Candidatus Solibacter sp.
TTCCAGCGGGCGTCACCAGCAATGTGTTCCTCAGCGGGCACAGGGTGCGACTGGAGGTATCGAGCAGCAACTTCCCAAAGTATGACCGCAACATGAACACCGGACGGGCGCAGGCGGACGAACGCGAGATGCGCGTGGCGCGGCAGGAGGTTCGGCACGGCGGCAAATGGGTGTCATATATTGTGCTGCCGGTGGTGCGGTAGGCAGAAGGGCCTCTGTTACCATAAGAAGAAATCATGATCCCAGATACCCTCTTGGAAGGTCTGACTTTCGACGATGTCCTGTTGAAGCCCGCGCGCAGCGGGGTGGTTCCGGCCGAGACCGACACCAGGACGCAGTTCACTCGAAACGTTCCGTTAAACATCCCGATGACCAGTTCGGCGATGGACACGGTGACGGAGAGCCACCTAGCAATCGAATTGGCGCGGCAGGGCGGGATTGGCATCATTCACAAGAACATGCCGATCGATAAGCAAGCCGAGGAAGTGGACCGGGTAAAGCGCTCTGAGAGCGGCATGATTGTGGACCCGGTGACGGTGCATCCGGACCAGAAGATTTACGAGGCCCTGGACATCATGCGGCGGTTCCGGATCTCGGGCGTGCCGGTGGTGAAAGACGGGCGGCTGGTGGGTATTCTGACGAATCGCGATTTGCGGTTCGAGACGAAGTTCGAGCAACCGATCAGTTCGGTGATGACGAAGGATCCGCTGTTCACGGTATCGGTGGGGACAACGCTGGAGCAGGCGCAGGAAGAGCTGCACAAGCACCGGGTGGAGAAGCTGCTGGTGGTGGACGACGACTACGTGCTGAAGGGCCTGATTACAGTCAAGGACATTCAGAAAAAGAAGAAATATCCGAACGCGGCGAAGGATCCGCAGGGACGGCTGCGGGCGGGTGCGGCGATCGGGGCGACGGGCGATTTTCTGGAGCGGGCGGCGGAACTGGTGAAGCGCAAGCTGGACGTGCTGGTGATCGACACGGCGCACGGGCATAGCGAGCGAGTGCTGAATGCGGTGGTAGCGATCAAGCGAGCGTTTCCGCAAGTGGACGTGGTGGCGGGCAACGTGGCGACGTTTGAAGGCGCGCGAGACTTGATCGACCTGGGCGTGGACGCAGTGAAGGTGGGCATCGGGCCGGGCTCAATCTGCACGACGCGCGTGGTGAGCGGGGCGGGTGTCCCGCAGATAACAGCGATATCGGAGTGTGCGCGGGCGTGCCGGGCGGCAGGAGTGCCGCTAATCGCCGATGGCGGCGTGAAGTATTCGGGCGACCTGACGAAGGCGATTGCAGCGGGCGCGGACTCGATCATGATCGGGAGCCTGCTGGCAGGTACCGATGAGAGCCCAGGGGAGATGATCCTGTATCAGGGCCGGACGTTCAAGGCGTACCGGGGCATGGGCTCGATTGGCGCGATGTCGCAGGGGAGCAGCGACCGCTACTCGCAGGAAGGCGGCGGCAAGCTGGTGCCGGAGGGCATTGAGGGCCGGGTGCCGGCAAAGGGACCGCTGGCGGAACTGGTGTTCCAACTGATCGGCGGGTTGCGGGCGGGAATGGGGTATTGTGGCTGCCGGACGATTCCGGAGTTGCAGGAGCGGTCTGAGTTTATCCGGGTTTCCATCGCGGGGTTGCGCGAGAGCCACGTGCACGACGTGATCATCACGAAGGAAGCTCCAAACTACCGAGTGGAGTAACGAGGATATGAGCGACGCGCCGAAGATAGGGACAATCGGCTGGGTGGACTTGACGGTGCCGGACGCCGTGCGCGTAAAGGACTTCTACGCGGGCGTGGTGGGCTGGGCGACCGATCCGGTGGACATGGGCGGATACGAAGACTTCTGCATGGTGCCGCCGGAGGGCGGCGCACCGGCCGCCGGTGTGTGCCATGCGCGGGGCAGCAATGGAGCATTGCCTCCGGTTTGGCTGGTGTATCTGACTGTGGCGGACCTGGACGCCAGCGTGCGCAGGGTGGCAGAGCTTGGCGGAGAGATTGTGGTGCCGGCCAAGAGCATGGGCGGGTATGGGCGGTACTGCGTGATCAAGGATCCGGCGGGCGCTGTGGCGGCGTTGTACGAGCCGGCGGCGGCTACGGGCGTATGATGGGCTGGTGAAACTGGCCTGATCGCTGCTGTGGATTGCACCACTGATGGGTGCGGAGTCGTGGTGCGTGGTGGAAAAGGCGACGCAAGCAGCGCTGCAGGGCGCGATTGACGCCTGTGCGGCGAAGACCCACGCTATGTCGCCAAGTACAGCCGCTGCGGCGAGCTACCGGGCAATAGACCCGCGGTACGAGCCAAAGAAGGAAAGAACTTGACGATACAGCCTACCGCGAGCGCCCGGAGGAGCTCAGTTGGAGTCAATCGGCTGGGGTGAAGTCCTTTAGGCGCCGTGACCGTCGGCCATTCACAGGGGCCATCTGGAATCCTCGTTCATCGGCGTAGATCGGCGTACTTCGTTGTGTCTGTGTTGAGACGTTTCGCATGTCCCGGCCATGATGAGTTGGAACGCCGATCAACACCGATAGACGCGGATCATTCTAGGCGCGCAGTCCCAGGTGCTCCCGGGCATACCAGAGGGAGCCTCGCAGATTCTCCATTTCAATCTGCAGTTGCTGTTCCCGGGGCAGTCCGGTGATGCGCTGCAGCGGCTCAGTTGACTTATGGGCGCGAACCGTGGCCATGGCGCGGGCCAGGAATCGGCCATTGCGTTCCGGGAACGGCACCCAGTATTTCTCTGTGAGGCACGGGATCTTCAGAGGGTCCCGCGTCAGCATGTCGAGCGAGAAACGCACATCCGGCTTGCGTTGGCGCAGCACAGCCACCATGCGCTTCAAATCGAGGAATCCCTTGCCCAGCGCGACTTCGGAGAGCAGGAATCCGTCCGCGTACTCCTCCACGCCCATGTCCTTGATATGCGTGTTGATGACGAACGGGGCCAGCGCTTCCACAAGCTCCATGGGATCATCGAGCAGCGCCACGTTGTTGCCGAAATCGACGCAGGCTCCCAGATACTGGCTCGAGTAGGACTTGAGCAGAACCGGCATTTCATCGGCCGTCCAGTCCTTGTGATTCTCCAGGCCGATGGGCATCTTGTGGCGCTCCGCGATCGGGACCGCGCGCGCCAGTTTGGCCTTGGCCTCGGTGACGAATGCCTTCCACTGCTCGAGAGTCGCGAACGTCTCGTAGCGGCGGCCGGAGAGACACACAGTGCGGATGCACGAGGCGCCGGCCTCCTTGGCGGCGGCCAGAGTCTTGTCGAACTGCGTCGTGTCTTCACCGGGCAACGGAGTGAGGACCTCCAGATACACACCCAGCTCCTCGATCCGCTGCCGAACCTTCTTCAGATACTCCGGCTCAAAGGACGCCAGTGTTGCCTGACCGCCGCCTCCGCCCATGGCGTGAACACGCTCCATGAACTCGATGGCCGTGCGCTGCGGGCGCAGCACGGCGAAGGAATCGGGCGAAAAGCCGAGCGTACTGCGCGGAGGCGCCTGCGCAAAAGCGGCGGCCGGCAGCGTGGCAAACAGGCGCCGTGTCACAGTTTGAAGCTCCTCAGCACACCGGCCCACGGTTCGCGATAGGGCCGCACGAGATGGGTATTGGCCTCGCGGTCGCCGATGACTTCCTCCTTGGCAGCATCCCACTTCAGCGCGCGGCCGAGTTTCATGGAGAGATTCGCCAGATGACAGGCCACCGAGACCTGATGTCCATCCTCCACATCGGCGATGGGCCGTTGCCGTGACTTGATGCAATCGATGAAATGCCGGGCATGATGCCCCATGGGCTCCGGCGAATCGCCCGCCCCCTTGCGCGCCTCGGCCCAGGGCGCCGGAGTGAGCGCGGGCACCGGCGGTTGGCCCGGAGGATGAGACCACACGGGAATGGCGCTCTCCGGCGCAATGCGCTGGTCCGGCGCGAATTCGTAGCCGCCACGCGAAACGGCGAAGATCCCTTTGGTCCCGCAGAACTGCACGCCGGAGAGGCTACTGGCCGTGCCGCCCCCGCCCCGCGAGCGACTGCCGCCTGCTTCGCGCAGAGAGCCCTCCACCGTGAACCCGTCATACTCCCACAGAGCATCCTGTGTGTCGGGCGTCTCCCCGTTGTCCTCCAGCGCGAAGCGTCCACCGGTTGAGTAGACAGACTTCGGCGCCTTCACGCCAAGCAGGAAGTGCACCAAGTCCATGTCGTGCGCGCCGAGGTTTGTCATCTGGCCGCCGGAGTAGTCCCAGAACCATCGGAAGTGATAGAGGCCGCGATTGGCGTTGTAGGGGCGCTTCGGCGCCGGGCCCAGCCACATGTCGTAGTCCAGACCCGCGGGCGGCGGGCCATCGGCGGGCCGGCCAAAGCCGGGCATGATATTGCGATAGGCGGCGAACCGGACACTGCTGATTTTGCCGGCGTGATTCGCGCGGAACAACGGAACCACCTCGCGCATGTGCGAGCCGCTGCGGCCTTGCGTGCCGACACAGACGATCCGCTTGTGGCGCCGCGCGGCCGTCGTCATCCAGCGCCCCTCCTGAATGAAGAGCGACATCGGCTTCTCGACGTAGACGTCCTTGCCCGCCGCGCACGCCATGATGGATTGCAGCGCGTGCCAGTGATCGGGCGTGGAGATGATCACCGCGTCGACGTTTTTATCTTCCAGCAATTTGCGGAAATCCGAATAGCCGGCAGGGTTGCTGCCACACTCGGACTGCGCGTTGGTGACGCGTGGTTGATAGACATCGCACACGGCCGTGAGCGCCACGTCGCTGAGTTTCTTGAAATCCTCCACGTGCCGCAAACCGATCAAGCCGCAGCCGATGAAGCCCAGCCGCACACGGTCGTTCGCGCCGAGCACGCGAGAGTAGCTGGCCGCGCTCATGGCGCCCACGAAGGCGCGGCGAGTGGGAGAGGACGATTGCATCGTGAGAGAAGCTCCTGACTAGGTGATGAGGAGGATCATACACGAGAATGGCTCTCTCTGGGGAGCGACCGAATTGGACGTATGGGACACTCTGTTAGTGGAGGAGGAGGCAGGATGGCGAGAAAGAGAATTCTGGTAACGGGCGGGGCGGGGTTTCTGGGCAGCCATTTGTGCGATAAGTTGATCGCATCCGGCGCCGACGTCGTATGTCTGGATAATTTCTTTACCGGCTCCAAGAACAACGTCGCCCATCTGCTGGCCAATCCTCACTTCGAAGTAATCCGCCATGATGTCACCGAGCCGATCCTGCTGGAGGTGGACCAGATTTACAACATGGCCTGCCCGGCCTCGCCGGTGCACTATCAGTACAACCCGGTGAAAACGGTGAAAACGAGCGTGATGGGCGCCATCAACATGCTCGGATTGGCGAAGCGCGTAAGGGCCCGTATCCTGCAGGCGTCCACTTCGGAGGTGTACGGAGACCCGCTGCAGCATCCGCAGACGGAATCTTACTGGGGCCACGTGAACCCAATCGGCATTCGCAGCTGCTACGACGAAGGCAAGCGCCTGGCCGAGACGCTCATGATGGATTACCACCGGCAGAACAACGTGGATATCCGCATTGTGCGCATCTTCAATACCTACGGGCCGCGGATGGCCGTGAACGATGGACGCGTAGTGAGCAACTTCATCGTCCAGGCGCTGCGCAATGAGCCCATCACGATTTACGGCGACGGCACGCAGACTCGCTCGTTCTGCTACGTCTCCGACCTGCTGGAAGGGATCTGGCGGCTGATGAACACGGAGGGGCTCACGGGCCCCGTCAACATCGGGAATCCGAATGAGTTCACGATTCGCGAACTGGCTGATCTGGTGGTCTCCATGACCGGCTCCCGGTCCGAGATCGCCCATCTGCCCCTGCCGCAGGACGATCCCGTGCAGCGCCAGCCGGACATCACCCTGGCAAAGGAGAAGCTCGCGTGGGCGCCCACTGTGATGCTGAAGGAGGGCTTGACGCCCACCATCGCGCATTTCGAGAAAGAGCTCTCGGAGAACGGCTGAGCCTTTCGCGCGGCTCGCTGCTAGACTGAGTGAATTGTTGCGCGAGGGGTCGCCAACGAATGGATCAGAGTTTGACTGGGATGCTGGACGACTGGGCGAGAGGAGACCGGACGGCATTAGCTCGTCTGGCGCCCATCGTGTACCCGCAGTTGAGGCAACTTGCCGGCGCGTACCTGCGCGGGGAGCGATCCGGCCATACGTGGCAGGCTACGGCCCTGGTTAACGAGCTGTTCCTGAAACTCATCACCCGCCGCGAAGCGCGGTTCGAGAACCGGCGTCACTTCTATGCGCTCTGCGCGAAGGTGATGCGGACGGCGCTGATTGATCACGCCCGGTCTGTTAATGCCACCAAACGCGGCGGCGAGATGCAGGTGGTGCCGCTGCACGACGAAATGCCATGGATCAATGCCGCCGGGCCGGATGTGATCGACCTGGACCGCGCGCTGGACGAACTCGCTCAGCTCGACCCCGAACAAGCGCAGATGTTCGAGACCCGCTTCGTGCTGGGCTGTACCACGGAAGAGACGGCCGAAATGCTGGACACATCCGTATCCACGGTGGAGCGGAAGGTCCGGCTGGCGCGTGCATGGCTCTATCAACGGCTACGCACAGACCCGACACCTGCTGAAGCATGAGCGTCGCGGAGCGGTGGCAGAGAGTTCAGCAGCTTTGCGAGGCACTGGAGCGGATGGCTCCAGCGGAGAGGCTGGAGTGGCTGGAGCGCAACGAACCCGGCGCGGACATTCGCCGTGAGGCACTGGCGCTGCTGGCGGCAATGGAGGAAGAAGCGCAGACCCGGCTCGCTCCAGGCGGCACCCTGCGGCCGACGGCGCCCATTCTGCCGGAGCGGATCGGCCCCTATCGCATCACGGGCATCCTGGGCCAGGGCGGCTCCGGCGTGGTATTCACGGCGGAAATGGAGCGATCGGGTGAACGCCAACTGGTGGCTGTGAAGCTGCTGCACATCAGTCTATCCGACGCCGAATCTGAGCGCAGATTCCGTCGGGAGCAGCGGATTCTGGCGCGCCTGGATCACCCCGGCATCACCCGCTGGCTGGATGCGGGAGTGACCGCCGACGGGCGTCCCTACCTGGTAATGGAGCGCGTCGAGGGCCAGCCGATCGATGAGTATTGCCGCGCCAGGCGCATGGATGTGGCGGGGCGGCTCCGTCTGCTGGTACAGGTTGCGCATGCCGTCCACGCAGCGCACCGGCAACTGATCGTCCATCTGGACCTGAAGCCGTCCAATGTCCTGGTGACGTCTGACGGTCAGGTGAAACTACTGGACTTCGGCACGGCGAAACTGCTGGACCCGCTGGGCGATCTGACCACCACCTGGCAACTGACACCCCTATACGCCAGCCCGGAACAACTGCGCGGCGAACCAGTCAGCACAGCCTGCGACGTCTTCGCGCTGGGTGTGATTCTCTATGAACTGCTCGCCGGCGTCTCTCCTTTCGGCACACGCGCCTCCCTGGTGGCGGTGGCCGAGCGTGCGTCGGGCCGCATCCCGTTGCGTTCGATGACGAGCGCATTGACGGGGCAGGGCGCGGCGGAAAGGGGCACGTCGCTGGAGAAACTACGCTCCGCTCTGCGCGGCGACCTTCAGTCCATTGCGGGAAAGGCGCTGGCGGCCGAACCGGACCAGCGATACGTCAGCGCCCTGTCGCTGGCGGAGGATCTCGACCGCCACATGGAGAACCGGCCCGTGCTGGCCCAGCGCCAGACGCTCTCCTATCGGGCACGAAAATACGTCCAGCGTCACGCTGGCGCGCTCGCCGTGGCGGGCCTGGTCGCCCTGGGCCTGATCACGGCCGGCGGCTACGCATGGCGGCAGCAGCAGAAGGCGCTATACGCCACGCGCCACGCCAGCGCCACGGCTCATTTTCTCCATGGCCTGATTCAGGGCTCCAGCCCTTATTACACCGGGCGGCAACAACTCGCGATGCTGGAAGCGGTGGAGTTGGCTCTGCCCCGGCTGGAGCGGATTCAGGCGACTCAGCCGGAACTGGCGGTCGGCCTGATGACCAATGCCGGCCTGTTTCTCCAAGCCAACGGAAAGGTCAGCCAGGGGACCGAACTACTGCGCCGCGCGTGGGCCTTGGCGCGGCAATCTCCCGACGACATGATCCGCTTGATCCCCATTGCCACCCTGGCCGCCACCGAGGCCAACACGGGCCGCTGCGCGGAGGCCATCGCGCTGGTGCGAGAGGGTGATGTCATATTCCAGCGCAGGGAGCGCAGTATGCACGACGCGGATCGCGCCTCGTACCTGGCCGACCGCGCGGGCGTGGCGGCAGGCTGCGAAAACGACAGGCAGGCCCAACTCCAACTGCTGGAGCGCGCGGCCGCCGCGGTGGCAGGCCTGGCGGACGACAGCGTGGAAAGCGAGTTGCCGCCACGCGTCTTGAAGGCGCTGGTGTGGATGAATTACGGGCTGGCGTTGGTGGCGCATGGACGGTACAGCGAAGCGGGCGAGCAACTGGAAAAGGGACTTAGAACGGCCCGTGCCGAGCCCGGCGCGAAGGCAGTGGAGATCAGCCTGCATCGGAGCTGGTCCACGCTGGAGGCCGAAGAAGGCCACGCCGCGGACGCCGAGCGGGCAATGCGGGATGCCGTAACGCTCTCCGAGGGCGTGCTGCCGCCGCGCGAGTACTACCGGCTGCGTTCGCTGTGGGCGCTGCGGACGGCAGAGGCCGGGGACCACCTGCGCGCCATGCAGCGGGCCAGGGACGCCGTGGCCGGTGCGCAGATGGTAGGCGCAGACGGGAGCTCGCTGGACTGGGTCATCCTGCTCAACAGCGCGATGACGGCGGCGATCTGCGGCGAGTGCGAGGACTCGCTTCGCTGGCTGGCGCACGCTGATCGGCTCAGCGGAGGAAAGCTGCCCGCCGCCTGGCAGGCGAATCGCCTGGGCGCGGAGGGCCTATGCCGGCTCCGCGGCGGGCGGGATCAGGAGGGCGCAGAGCTCCTTGCAGAGGCGCGGCGGCTCATGCCAAAGGCGCCGGCCAGCCGGTCCGTGTGGCGCGCAATGCTGGTGAAAGCAAGCGGGCGCTAACCCGCCGTTCTCACACGCCGGCATGGGCACACACTGGCGCATCTTTTTGCGAGCGACGGGCAGGCCTGCACGATGCGCCGCGCGAACTGCGGCAGTGGGGGCGGCGGAAGCCGGAATTGGGAATTGAGTAGACCGTCCCCGAATTAATTCAGGGCGTCCTTGATCTCTTTTACGACGCGCGTGGCAAGCCGCTTGGACGTGTCTTCCTGGAAAGCGCCGACAATCGCTTTGCGGTCGCCGGTCTCCTGCATCCAGACAACAGATCGTGTGGACCTGTCCAGCACCTTGGTCGTAATGCGAGTCTTGTCCTTGAGGCCCAGCAACCGGCCGGCGCCGGAAACCGCTCCGCCTTTCTGCTCTTCGACGAGGACAGTCAGCAACGCATCGGCGGCCCCACGAGTGCGCGCCACCTCCAGCCGGCCGGAGAGTTGGCGCTGGATCTCGTCGCGAATGAACTCGTCCAACTGGCTGGGCATCTGCTCCACGAAGATCGTGCGCACGTCCCTCAGGCTGTGGATCGACTTGACCGGCGGAGCCGGGGCGGCAACGGGCTCCGGCATCACGACGACAGGCTTCACGGGCGCGATGCTCACCTCAGGCGCGCGATAACTGGTCTCCACCACCCGCAGGAACTCAGGCGTGGCGCCCGTATCTTTCAGAGCTTGCGCACTCTGCGGAGTGGTGCGGAATGCCACTCCGCGCCGCGTTACGATCTCGGCAACCTCCGGCAGAATCGAGGGCGCGCCGATTTTCAAGGCGGAAACCAGCCCGGTCAGATGCAGCGGGTGCGTGCCGGGCGGCCCGGCCGGAGGGCCATCCGTGCGCTCCAGGGCGGCCAGGCTAGCGCGCCGGGCATCGGGAGAAAGGGGCGCCGGCGCCGGCGGCTGGCGCGGCGGCGCAACGGCCTTCGGCGGCGCCGTGACCGGCGGCTGGGTCAGGATGGGGCCGGCCCGCGGGCGCGTCCCCC
>CAYVDY010000048.1:0-1595 GCA_964450255.1 uncultured Candidatus Solibacter sp.
GGTGGCGAGGGGGGGTGGTAGCCTGAATGGGATCTCTTAAGTCTTCAGTTTGGGTAAGCACGTGAAAGACCAGAAATTCGAACTGGGGGAAGTCGTCCAGATTCAGCGTTTCAGAACTTACAGTCCATTGTAACTGGGGGTGGGGGGATAGTCGAGTCTGGGGGGAAACCGCACGTTTGGGTCAATTCACGCAGGGGGGCGAGCCGGCGTGATGGCCCCGTGTTGCCGGAGGGTCTTGAGGATTTCGGCCAGCGGCACGGCGGCCGGGGTGAGGTTCATTTTGGCAGCCAGGGCGGCCGTCGCACCGGCGGCTTGCCCCATGGCCATGCAGGAGGCCTGGACTCGCAGGGCCGAGTTGGCCAGGCGGTCGCTGCTGATGCATCTGCCGGCGACGATGAGATCGCGGCTCGACTTGGGGATGAGGGCGGACAGCGGGATGGTGGCGACTGTGCCATGCTTCAGGGGCCAGGGACGGATGCCGCGCTCGTCGTGGAGATCGATTGGGTAGAAGGAGTAGGCTACGGCGTCGTCGAACTTGCGGCCGCTGGTGTAGTCGCCCACCTTCACCTTGGTCTCGCCGACGATGCGGTAGGTTTCGCGGACTCCGGCCTCGGCTTGCAGGCGGTCGAGACGCAGCCCCTCGAACCCTCGGAACGGTTTCAGGAAGCGCATCATGCGCAGCATCGAGAGGCGGCCATTGATGTTGGTCTGTGTGTGGAGTTCGGAGGTGGAGGAATCGGCGCCCGGGAGATGGGTGGCGTTCTCGGCTCCGTTGGCCAGGTAGCCGCGCAGGTTGTGGCGGAAGTCGGTGGATTCCAGCCGTCCGGTCTTCACGGCATCTTCCGCCTTGGCGGTCATTTCGTTGAGGTCGGCGCGCGCCATGTCGTAGCCGGAGAGACGGTAGATCAGCGAGCCGGGTTGATTGGTCTTTTCCCGCTCGCGGTCTAGCCCGGCGAGGGCGATGGCCGCGGCGTTGCCGGTGGCATCGACCAGCTTGCGAGCCAGGATTTCGATCTGCGTGCCTTTGCCGGCGAGTTGGACGCGCCAACCGGCGTCGGCGCGTGTGATGGCAAGGGGCGCCTCGTAGTAGCGGAGCTGGACTCCGGCGTGGACGCATGCCTCCTCGGCCAGCGCGGCATAGAGCGCCCCATTCACGCGGACTTGGTGTTTCCAATGGGCGGTGCCGTAGGGGACGGAGAAATCGGGAAGGCGGTCGCCGTTCAGCTTGACGGCGGCGCAGGCGAGATCCCAGCCGATGCCCGCGATGATCTGTTTGCCCCAGGCGTGGAAGAGGCCGGGAAAATCGACGCCGGCGGTGGTCATCGTGCCGCCGAGCTGGCTGCCGGATTCGACGAGGACGGTCCGCGCACCGGCGAGCGCTGCCTGGATGGCGGCGATGGTCCCGGCGGTGCCGCCGCCGATGACGAGGACATCGGCTTGGACCGTTTTGCTGGAGGAAGGCGCACTCACGGCCGCGCCTAGTTGCAGCAGGACCTCGCGGCGGGAATTGACAGGGGTGTTCATTCAGGCTCGCGCGGCGAGGATGCCGCGGTGCCGCGCCGTCTGGCAGCCGTCAAGACGGCCGGCGCCGCGCG
>CAYVDY010000048.1:1605-20091 GCA_964450255.1 uncultured Candidatus Solibacter sp.
GGGGGGGGGGGAGGCCGGGGGTGAAGTCGGCGGTTTGGCCGATCTGGTCGATGAAGGGCTGGTAGATGCCGATGATGACGGGGTCGGTGGGCTTGACGCCGTTGAGGGCGACGGCCATGCGTTCGCGGACCTCTTTGGGGGAGTTGACGGAGCGGCCGGCGGCGAGGACCTTGTAGGTGAGGCACGGGCGGCGAGTCTTGCGGATGGTCTGCATCATGCGGGGCGGGTCGGCGGGGAGGTAGATTTCGCCGAGGGGGACCTGGCCGAGGATCTTCTCGAACTCCTGGCGGGGTCGGTTCATGTAGTAGAGGGAGGTCATGAAGTAATCGAGGTCCCAGCCTTTGTCTTCGGCGTATTCGACTTCGAGGGGGTTGTGGCAGGACAGGCCGACCATGACGCCGAGGTCGCGGATGCGCTTGAGGTAATCGAGGGACTTGTCCATCTGCCCGAGGTCCCAGAAGCGATTGGTGGAGGCGCCGTGCTGGGCGATGCCGAGGGGTTTGAGCTTGATGGCGCGGTTGAGCATTTCGGGCTGGTCGTTGAAGTTGGGGCGGGAGAGGAGGAGGAGTTGGAGCTTGCCGCCCTGCTCCTTATATTTGAGCCAGTCGACTTCGAGGCGCTCGCTCCAACTGGCCTGCCAGGTGTTGAGGCCGGCGCGTTCGAGTTCGCGGAGGAAGGCGAGGACACGGGGGGTGGAATGGTACTCGCCCATGTGGGCGGAGAAGACGTAGTTGAAATGGGAGTAGCCGTAGATGGGGTTAGCGCCGGCGATGAGGCGGGTGAGTTTGTGTTTGCCGAAGGGGACGGTGGGGAGGAGCGGTCCGGGTTTGGCGGCGGGGACTTTGCCGTCCGGGGGATCGGGCGGCTGGGGGGCAGCGAACCAGGCGGCGAGGGTGCCGGCACCGCGGAAGAGGTCGCGGCGATCGAGGCCGGGATCGTCGACGGGCTCGAGTTCGGTCATGCCGTTCATGAGGGGCGGCAGGGATTCCATGGTGATGGTTGTATCACGGATGGGGGCGGGGGGCTAGGGTTGCTCGTCGAGTTGTTTGAGGGTGATGCCGGATTTGGTTTTCCAATGGCTTAGCGAGGTGGGACCGCCTCCCTGGATCAGGGACGCAGCGAAGCATGGACTCGAGAACTCTACATCCCTCGTGAATACCAAGACATCGCCCTGCGGAGTAAGTACGCCTTCGTCAGTGAGCTTCTTCCGTCGGGCGACGATCTGGGGCTGAAACTTCTGTGCTGACGGAAGGTCCCTTAGAACTGCAGAGGATCCCTCGACAACAACGAAGCCGCCGGCCGAACGTTGGCCCCGACCTTCCGCGCTCTTGACGCGGAAGTATAGTAGTCCCCCGGACTTGTCCTTCGCCGGAGCCTGAGCGACGGGAGCCAGGATGTCAGAGCCGAGCACCGGGAGAAGCTGGCGGATGCGAGAAAAGAAGACTTCCATATCCTCACGGTCCGACTCCGGCAGGCCAGAACCGCCAGCGGAGTTTTGGTCAAGCTTAAACTTGCCCACGCTCGCCGCCTCCGTCAGGAGTCTCTTTTCCAGATATCTGACGTGCGCTTTTGTGAGGTTCTCGTCTTTGCTGACGAACACGATCGCTGAGACCCAGAACTCCTTCGACTTATGCTGCTTCAGACGATCGCGAATGATCTCAGCCTCGCCAATGTATGCGAAAGGCTCGTCGGTCTGCGGATCTGGGCCGATCAGAATGTAGACGCCGGCGTCTCCAAGTTCGTCCCGTGCGAGGAGTTCATCCAACTCCGTGCGCGGCGCGGCGATGGCCTTGCCGGTCCAGTTGGAGATCTCGGCGGTGCGGAGGCTTTTTGCGTCGCCTCGAGGGAGGAAGAGCTTGATAGTTGCTGAGGCCATGGACGATTCACAATCTATCACGCGAGCGGCAGTTGAGGGTCGAAGGGGTCAGGGGATAAGGCGAGGAGTGAATGACTCCAATCTCGCCACGGTGCGCTGGAGGCTTGGGGAGCAAAGTGCGGCGACTGCTACGTTCCAGTGGCCGAGGACGAACTCAGCCAGGCAGGCGTTGTATTCGCGGCCCTGCTTGGCAGTGCTGCCGGGTCTTGGAACGATGCGGTCTCGAACTTCTTTCGATCTGGAGCGGCGGGCGGCGTCGATGAGAGTGGCTTTGGGATCAGGGATGAGATCTGGTTGGGCGGGCAGATGCTTGATTGACGTGCCAAGAAACTGAGCGAGGTTGGATCGGTCCGCGAGGAGCCACGACTCGACCTCTCGAACGGCTACGCGGAGAAGCAGATTGGCGTGGAGCGGTTCAGAGAGCCAATCGTCGTGAAGCGCGGTGGCGCAGGGGTATTGGTCGAGATCGGTCAGGACGATAAAGGGCAGATACCGGGCGGCGCCGTTCCAGTCGTTGATCGTGGCGCGGAGATAGCCGAAGCCGCGCCGGCCATACGCCGTCCCAATCTCGAAACCGCGGCCGGCGTTATGGAGAAGTCGGCGCAGGGTAATTTCACTCAATTCGTCCTCGATGGCGAGGTTGACGGGTATAACATCCATTAGAAGAGATTCAGCTGATCCGTAAATGGGGCCGCCGTTCGAGGCAGAGCAACGTCGGCGACGCTGAGTCCGGACTCCAGAAGCTTCTGGACCTCGGTGACAGAAGACGCAAGCCTGGCAATGGTTCCCTCTGGGCCAGGCGTCAGCATCACAACCTCTTCACCACCGATTCCTTTCTCGGACAGTAGATCCCAACTGTGCGTACTGATGAAGAGCTGCCGTTTGTTTTTGCGTTGGAGCCTGGCGAAGAGTGTGGGGAGTTTCCTGACGATTTCCGAGTGCAGCGATAGCTCGGGTTCCTCCAGGAGAAGGGGGGCATCGCCATCCAGGAGAGACCAAAAGAGGCCAATCAGGCGAATCGTCCCGTCGGAGAATTGATCCTCACGCTGGCGGCCGGCGTTGGGACGCCAATGCTCATAGACGGCTTCCAAATGCGGGATGCCGGCTTCGTCCTTAGTATCCGTCAGGTCCTTCAGCTGAGGTACCGCCTGACGGAGCGCGGCCTCGATTTTGCGGAGCCTGGACTTGCGGGTGGAGTCCTGGGTCTTGGCAACCATCTCCAGGAAGTTTCGCCCAAACGGATCTTCCGGATTGGCTGGACCTTGAAACGACTCAGGGTGGCGCAGGAGTTGCGGCACCACGTGGAGATAACGGATCGACTCAAAAAGTCGCGCAATCGCGCGGAATTCCGAGTTGGCGCTGATCTGCTCCAAGTGGGTTTGGGTGAGGCGGAGTTCGTCTGCCGTGTCGTGCGCGTCGGGGCGATTGAGCACTTGCACCCCGTCCTTCCAAACCTTTTCAAACTGGACAATCGGCTGGCGGTGTCCGCGAACCTCCTGCTTGATTCCGATGGAATAGCGATATTCGGGTTTGGAGTCTCCCTCGGAGAGCTCCACGGTGAGCTCGACCTCAGGTTCACGGCGGGCAGCGAGGCATCTTACTTTGGCGAGACCGCCCCGTTGACTGATGGCTCTCTGAAGGCCGCCGCCGGGATGGGCGATGTCACGCAAGAAGCGAATGGCGTCGAGGAGATTCGATTTGCCCGAGGCGTTCGGCCCGATGATGATCACGCGATCGCCAAAGGTCACGTCGAAGCTCCGGAAGTTCCGCCAGTTTTTCAAGACCAGCCGCGAGATGATCATTCTGCACCATTGTAATCCTGGGGGTTGTGCGATGGCTTGATCAACTCGCGGCGGTTTGAATGAGGGGCGGCGTGGGGCCGGCCGGGGCGGGTGGGCGGAAGAAGTTGGCGGCGAGTTTGTCGGGGGTGGGGATGGGGATGTTGGTGATGGTGGCTACGGGGGCGTGGGCGGCCAGGCGGGCCTGGATGAGGTCCGTGGTTTGCGAGGCGGCGAGGCGGCCGGTCTGGAGGCGGCGGAGTTCGGTGAGCGCGGTTTGGAACGCGCGCTGCTGGACGGATTTCAGGCGGTAGAAGCGCTGCAGGCGGGCTTCGGATTCGGGACTCAGGAACGGATTGGTGTCGGCCCGCAGAATCTCGTCTTCCCATTGGTTGAAGCGGCGGAGCTGCCAGGCGGCGGTTAGCAGGTGCGAGAAGATCTCGTCTTCGAGGGCGGACTGGGGGCGGATGGAGCAAAACAGCTCGTCGCGGAGTTTGTGGAATGCGGGCTGATCGGGTGCGGCGACCTCGATGGTAGGGCCGTGAAAGGCGCGCTCCAGGTTGATGACGATAGGCGGCGCGGGCGACGGCTGGTTGTGATGGTTGCGGCGATTGCGGCTCATGCGATTACTCCTGATTCGACGATACCCCTGCGTGTCAAGCGTTTTTGGGGTTTACGGGAACCGGAGTAGTAAAAACACTGGGGAATTTTCTTGTGAAACGGTTGTGAACGGGGTCGGCAGTCTGATCGGGTTCAGGGGCATAAACCGTCAGAGACCGCCGATATTTCGCTGCGAAGGCCTCTATTGGGTTCGACGTCCGCCCATCACCCTTCGGATGATCCGTGTCTCAACGACCCTCCGGATGTCCCGGCTCCAGGTCAAGTAGCCCGAGTAGCTCTTACCGGGGTGGGCTTTCCTGAATAGCTCCTCGCCCTCGCGGACGCCCTGGATGACCGTCGCGAGATCCTCGTAGCCGTGCATCGCGGCGTAGGTGTAGGGCATCGATTCACCGGTCGGGGAGGCGAGCCAGGCAACTCCCCAGGAGACACGGCCAGTTCCTTCCTTCACATCGGCCGCAGCCATTGGCTGTATCCAGTTCTGCATCAGGTCCTCATCGGCGGCCTGCTGCGCCCATTCTGATTTGAACCGGACCAGGAGACTGTACTCCGGCGGCGTAGAGGGCGGAACCATAGCGATGACGCGATACAGTCCGTTGCCGACAGGCTTTCTCAGCGCCAATGACTTGTTCTGGTAGGCTAGCCAACTGATACCCAGCGCCTTCTTCGTGATGGCGTTCCGGCGGTCAGAGTCGAGTTGCGGTGGTGGTCCCTGGTAGGCCGTCGTCAGAGCGTAGACCCGCCCGTCGGGTTGGACGCCGGTAAAGACTGCTGTACTGAGACCCCATTCCACCATGCTCGGGGTCTGGTTCATCATTTCCAACAGGACCTTCTTGCCATCGGACTCCATGAACTGAATGTAGGCGGACTCGCTACCCCGTTGGACGCTGTAATAGTTGACGACGAGGTAGATGCTTGGTGGTTTAGGCGTCTGTGCCCACAAGAGAGTCAAGGCGGTCGCCGCAAGAGAAAGTGAGATGCTCGATTTTATCAGTCGAATCAGGCGAATTCTCCTCGGCGGAGTATGAGCCTCCGAGGCCTGAAAGTAAAGCAGTTTCAGGCCTAAACTATACGTGTAGATCTATCCAGGGAAAGGTTGTGAACGGGGCTGGTGGTCTGATAGGGTTTGTGGGCATGAACCGTCGAAGCTTTCTTGGCAGTGCGGCTGGAGCGCTGATGGCGCCGGCGCGGAAGCGGCCGAATATCGTGGTGGTGCTGGCCGATGATATGGGGTGGTCCGACCTGGGTTGCTACGGGTCTGAGATCCGGACTCCGAACCTGGACCGGCTGGCCGGGAAGGGTGTGCGGTTCACGCAGTTTTACAATACGGCGCGGTGCTGCCCGACGCGGTCGTCGCTGCTGACGGGACTGTATCCGCATCAGACGGGCATCGGGCACATGATCAACCCGCGGCCGCTGCCGGGTTATCAGGGGGACCTGAACCGGGAGTGCGTGACGATGGCCGAGGCGCTGAAGCCGGCCGGGTATCAGACGATGATGTGCGGGAAATGGCACGTGGCGCGGGACGTGCACAAGCCCGGGAACTGGCCGCTTCAGCGGGGGTTCGACAAATACTACGGGATCATCACGGGGGCTACCAATTATTTCGATCCTGTCACGCTGGTGCGGGACAACACGGTGGTGTCCGGTGAGGGCGACGGGTATTACCTGACGGACGCCCTGGCGGCGCAGGCGGAGCAGTATGTGGGGGACGCGGTGAAGAAGGCAGACCCGTTCCTGCTGTACCTGGCGTTCACGTCGCCGCACTGGCCGCTGCATGCGCCGGAGGCGGACATCGCGAAGTGCAAGGGGCGGTACGTGATGGGGTGGGACGCGCTGCGGGCGGAGCGGCACAAGCGACAGATGGCGATGGGCCTGGTGGACAAGCGGTGGGCGCTGACGGCGCGGGATGCGGCGGTGCCGGCCTGGGTCGACGCTTCGGACAAGGAGTGGGAGCAGCGGCGGATGGAGGTGTACGCGGCACAGATCGAGTGCATGGACCGGGGGATTGGGCGCGTGGTGAAGAAGCTGGAAGACGCCGGCGAGTTGGATAACACGCTAATCCTGTTCATGGCCGATAACGGGGGATGTGCGGAGGTGTTGGGAGAGCGGAAGGCCGGGCCGGTGTACCGGGACAAGACCCGGGACGGGCGGCCGGTGCGGGCCGGGACTTCGCCTTCGTTTGCGCCGGTGGCGGCGGACACGGTGGCGAGTTCCGGGATCGGTGCGGCGAATGCCAGCAACACGCCGTTCCGGTTGTATAAGCACTGGGTGCATGAGGGCGGGATCTCGTCGCCGCTGATCGCGCACTGGCCGAAGGGAATGGCGGGCGCGCCGGGGAGTGTGTCGCACGAGCCTGGGCATCTGATCGACGTGATGGCCACTTGCCTGGACGTGAGCGGGGCGAAGTATCCGGCGGAGTTTGGGGGCGAGAAGATCACGCCTTTGGAGGGCAGCAGTTTGTTGAAGCCGCGCGGGGACCGGACGCTGTATTGGGAGCATGAGGGGAACCGGGCTGTGCGGCGGGGCCAGTGGAAGCTGGTGTCGCGGTATCCGGGGAATTGGGAGTTGTTTGACGTAGAGGCGGACCGGACGGAGCTACATGACTTGGCGGGCTCGAATGCGGCCAAAGTGACGGAGATGGCGGCGCAGTACGAGACATGGGCGAAG
Source organism: uncultured Candidatus Solibacter sp. (assembly GCA_964450255.1). Taxonomy (GTDB): domain Bacteria; phylum Acidobacteriota; class Terriglobia; order Bryobacterales; family Bryobacteraceae; genus Paludibaculum. Next base: position 8,548 of record CAYVDY010000048.1, read on the forward strand.
GCGCGGAATGTAGTGCCGTGGGGAGAGTTGCCGAAGCCGCTGGGATAGAATGGCGGCATCATGAGCGAGAACCAGGTTGGCCGCAGGAGTTTTCTCAAGAGCACGACGGCGCTGGGGGCGGCACCGGCGCTGCTGGCACAGCGAAACGTAAACGACAAGATGCGGGTGGCGATGGTGGGAGTTGGCACGCGCGGGATCTATCTGCTGGAGCGCGTGCAGGAGTCGCCGAACACTGAGATCGCGGTGATCTGCGATATCTATGACGCGAATCTGGAGCGGGCGCAGAAGATGGCTTTCAACAAGAAGGCCGAGGTGACGAAGGACTGGGAAAGAGTGATGTCGAGGAAGGACATCGACGCGGTGATGATTGCGACCCCGGATTTCTGGCACGCGACGATGGCGGTGCGGGCCGCTGAGGCTGGAAAGCATGTCTACGTGGAGAAGGGGATGTGCCGGACGCTGGAGGAGGCGAAGGCGATCCGCAAAGCGGTGCGGGACAACAAGGTGACGCTGCAACTGGGGCATCACCAGAATTCAGAGAGCCCGTTTCTGAAGGCGCGGGAGATCTACCAATCGGGCAAGCTGGGCAAGACATGTCTGGCGCGCACGTATATCGACCGGACAAATCCGTGGCCGGAGTGGCAGTTTTACAGGCAGTACGACAACCAGGTTGTTCCGCCGGACGCGACGCCCCAGACGGTGGATTGGGAGAAGTTCCAGGAAGCGACGAGCGTGAAGACGGCGTTCGACGCGGAGCGGTTCTTCCGGTGGCGGTGCTGGTGGGAGTATGGGACGGGCATAGCGGGTGATTTGATGAGCCACCAGTGGGATGGCGTCAACCTGATCATGGGGATGGGGATTCCGCAGGCGGTACAGACGATGGGCGGGCTGTACTTCTGGAAGAAGGACAGGGACGTACCGGATCAATGGCATGTGATGTTCGAGTATCCGAAGCAGGATTTGAACGTGACGTTCGCTTGCACGTTCCACAACCGGCATGAAGGGACGAGGACTTTGATCCTGGGGCGGGATGCGTCCATTGACGTGGCGTCGAACTACTGCCGGCTGTATGACGCGGAGTGGAAGTCGAAATCGACAGATCCGGTTTATGAGTGGAAGAAGGGAGAGACGGAGGTAACGAGCCATCAGCGGAACTGGATTGACTCGATCCGTGGACAGGACAAGCCGCGATGCGGAATGGACCGGGCGTGGGAAGAGGCAGTGACGATTGTGATGAGCGTGGAGTCTTACTTCAAAGAGAGGAAAGTGAAGTGGGATCCGGTGAATGAAGTGGTGGTGTAAAGGAAAAGGGCGCCGGTCCCACGATGGGGGCCGGCGCCTTGAAGTTCAAGTTGTGCGCAGATCAGTTCGGGCCTAGTTGGTCCGGCGGCGGCGCAAGAGGGCGAGGATGACGAGTCCGCCACCCATCAGGGCGTAGGTGCCGGGTTCAGGAACCGGGTTGACTTCGACGAGGAAGGTCTGGCGGCGGTCGGTGCTGAGGGTGCCGTTCACGGCCGCAACTCCGCTGACTGTGGCCCAGGTGCGGGCGGTTTGGCCCCCGGAAGTGATGAATGTCTTAGCGGCGGCGTAGGCGCCGTTCTCCCAGACTCCGTCGTTGGCGGTGTCGGAGCCGACAGCGAGATCGGTGAGCCGCCAGATGGCGCGCTGGAGGTCGTTGTTTGAGAAGCCGGAGCCGCCGGCGATGATCTTCTCGATGAGGTAGCCGGCTGCGTTGTAGCGTTGCTGCGCGTTGAAGGACTCACCATCTTCCCATCCGGACGGCGTAACCGTGGTCCCTTTCTGAACGTTGATAGCCTGAGAGGTTGTGTCGGAAACGAGGATGAGGTTGGCGCCGAACTTGGCCGAGGGCTGACCCGGACTGATGTTGTTCTCCAGATCGACGCACCAGAAGAGCGCATCCACGGCGTTCGCCAGTGTCGGGTTGCCGACTTTGGCATTGAACGAACCACCGGTCAGGATCTGGGTGGCGTTAGAGACGACGTTGACTGTATTGCCGAGTCCCAGGTAGGAAGCGGGGATGGGAGCCGCGAGGGCGGAGCCGGCGAGTGCGAGAGCGATGAGCCCCGCGTTTTGAATGATGTTTCTGTTGCGCATGAGCCGAGATTAAAGTTCCGGCATGGAGGCGCAAAGGAACGGAAGTTTAGGACTTTTTGATCAGTTTGGGGGGAGGAGGGCAGAAAACGGTCGTTGGAGGGCTTCTGGCAGTACGAAACCGTGGTACTGGCCTGTATCAGGGACGCAGCGAGTACCAGATTGTGGTACTTTGTCCCAACTGGGGTATTAGGACGAAGCCACATCAAACGGTTCTAGAAAACCCGTCCGAGGCGGAAAAAGAGGCGGCGATCGCCCTGATCGCCGATGCCGGCGCCGAAATAGACGACGCCGATGGCGGTTTCGCCCATGAGGCCGAGGGAGCCGCTATAGCGCGGCTTGGGCGAGATGCCTTCGTACCAGGCTTTGCCCACTTCGGCGCCGGTAAAGAGATAGAAGCGGCCGAAGATGGCCAGGGAATCACTATTGAGGGAACGGAGGAGGCGGGCGCTGGAGTGGTAGTAGTTGTTGCCGATGAGTTGGCCGCGGCCGAGGGCGTCCATGCGGCCGACACCGCCGATCCAGAACTGAGAGGAGAGCGCCGGGTCGGTGGGGGAGATACCGCCGCCGAGATGGGTCAGCAGGGAGTATCTGGCGCTGAAATGGCGGGCGTAGGAGAAGGTAGATTCGGCGGTAACGAATTTCTTGTGGACGCCGGGGTGATCGACGACGAGGGCGCCGGAGGTGGTGACGCGGATGCCCTTGCGGGGCACAAGGGCGCTGTCCTGGCCTTCGTATGACCAGCGGAGGTGGAAGTCGCTGTAGCGTCCGGTGAGGGGATCGAAAGTATTCTCGCCCTTGGTGATGGCCATGCGATTGTGGCTGATGGTGTAGCCGGCGCGGAACTCCTGGAAGCGGCCGAAGGCGTAGCCGATGTCGGCGTTGCCGCCGGTTTGGCGGGTGATGAAATCGTTGACGCGTTCGCCGGAGATATAGAGCGGGAGGGTGTCTTCGAGGAAGTAGAAGCGGGGGGCGACGAACCACTTGCCGCCCTTGAGGCGGTAGTAGTATTCGCTACTGATGCGGTTGATCTGGCCGATGCTGAGATCGGTGCGCCATTCTGAGGCGGGGCCGCCGAAATCGAGGAACGTGAAGCGTCCACCGATGCCGAAGCGGAAGCCCTCCTGGCGGGAGGCATCGAGGAGCATGGAGAGGCGGAAGAAGGGGGGGCCGTAGTCCTTCTCGTTGGCTTTGATGAGAAGACGTTCCTTGCCGCCGCGGCGGACGTAGGAGTAGTTGACGGAGTCGAAGCGGCCCATGCCGGTCACTTTGGTGAGCTCCTCTTCGAGGCGCGCGGGATCGATGGGCTGGCCGGCGGGCGGCGCGATGGCGGCGATAAGTGCCTCTTTGCGGCGGGGCGCCACCTCGCCTTCCACTTCGATGAGATCTGGTTTGATGGCGTCTATGCGGCGGCGGGCGCGGCGCTGATCGAGGTAGGCCTGGTATTCGGCCGGAGAGAGAGCGAAGCGCTCCATCATGGTCGCTTTTCTGGCGGCAGATTCGTAGCCACGCTGGCTGAAGTCGTCGTATTTGGCATAGTCGCCGTTGCCGAGGCCCTTGAGTTCGGGCATGAGGACGAGGTCGGCCATGCCAATGGAGTGGCGCTCGTTGGCTGTGACCATGACGCTGAGGCTGCGGCCGGCTATGGTGAGGAGCGAGGCGTTCTTGCCATCGGCGGGGGGGAGTTCGAAGGCCACGGCGATGACGATATCGGCGCCCATCTTCTTAACCTGATCGACGGGGATGTTGTTGAGGAGCGCACCATCGACAAGGAGTCTGTTACCGAGGCGGACGGGTGCGAAGATGCCTGGCAGGGACATGGAGGAGCGGAGGGCGTCGAAGAGGGGGCCTTTGTCGAAGACGACCTCAGTGCCGGTGCTGAGGTCGGTAGCGACGCAGCGGAACGGTGTGGCGAGATCGTCGAAGCTGGCGAGATTGCCGTAGGGGGCGGTGAAGCGGCTGAGCACGAGACCTACGCCGTGGCCGGCGTTGAGGCCGGAGGGCAGTCTGATGCCCTTCCGCTTGTAGCCGAGTTCTATGGTGGAGGGGTATTCGCGCGCGTCCTCCTTGCGGCGGTAGGCTTGCTGGGAAAAGGGGACGGTGGGAGAGAGGACGAAGTTCCAGTCGATTTTGGAGACGAACTCGCGCACTTCTGCCGGAGAGTGACCGGTGGCGTAGAGACCGCCTACGAGGCTGCCCATGCTGGTGCCCGCGATGTAATCGATGGGGATGCGGTGATCCTCGAACCACTTGAGTACACCGACATGGGCGAGGCCGAGCGCGCTGCCGCCGGAGAGAGCGACGCCGATCTTCAGTCTGCGAGGGGCCTGCCTGGGTTGCTCAGCATTCTGAGCTACGGCAAGGGCGCAAAGAAGGAGAAGTGAGCAGATAAACCGCATGAGATTGGGAGGGGACTATCCCATGATGCTACATTTCTTCTATGTCAATGGAATGGTCGCCGGGTTCGTGGAAGGGGTATTCGGCGTTGCAGCAACCGGCGTATCCGGATGCGGCGGCGCTGCGGATTGCGTTGCACGATCTCTCCGAATTGCCTCCACTGGTGACGAGTTGGGAAGTGGCGGCGTTGAAGGCGCAGTTGGCGAGCGCTGCGGCAGGAAGGAGTTTTGTGCTGCAGGCTGGGGATTGCGCGGAGCGGTTTGCGGACTGTTCCTCGAAGCGGATCACGAACCAGATCAAGATTCTGCTGCAGATGAGCCTGGTGCTGGTGCAGGGATCGAAGAAGCCGGTGGTGCGGATCGGGCGGTTTGCGGGACAGTACGCGAAGCCGCGCTCGGCGGATTTCGAGATGGTGGATGGGGTGAAGCTGGCGTCTTACCGGGGCGATCTGATCAACCGGAACGAGCCGAGCGTGGAGGCGCGCACGCCGGACCCTTATTTGCTGCTGCGGGGCTATGAGCGGGCCGCGCTGACGTTGAACTTCATCCGGGCGCTGGTGAAGGGCGGATTCGCGGATCTGCATCACCCGGAGTATTGGGATCTGGACTGGACGCAGCACTCGCCGCAAGCGGAGGCGTATCACCGGCTGTTGCGATCGATTACGGACAGCCTGAAGTTCATGGAGAACATTCTGGGGGCGCCGGCGGGCGGGAGCGACCGGATCGACTTCTACACGTCGCACGAGGCGCTGCACCTGGGGTATGAGGAGGCGCAGACGCGTCGGGTGCCGCACCGGCCCGGGTGGTTCAACCTGTCCACGCACTTCCCATGGATCGGAATCCGGACCGCGTCGCCGGACGGGGCGCACGTGGAGTATATGCGGGGGATTGAGAATCCGATTGGGGTGAAGGTGGGGATGTCGACGGCGCCGGAAGACCTGGTGCGGCTGGCGGAGATACTGAATCCGGAGAACGAGGCGGGGCGATTGACGCTGATCCACCGGTTCGGGGCGGAGCGGATCCGGGAAGGGCTGCCGCGGTTGGTGGAAGCGGTGAGGGGCGCGGGCTTGCAGGTGTTGTGGATGTGCGACCCGATGCATGGGAATACGCGGACGACGGCTGGCGGGTACAAGACACGGTCGTTTGAGGAGATTGAATCGGAGTTGGAGCAGGCGTTTGAGGTGCACGCGGCGTGCGGATCGATACTCGGCGGCGTGCATATTGAGCTGACCGGGGAGAATGTGACGGAGTGCACGGGAGGGGCGCGGGGCTTGAGCGAGGCGGATCTGCACCGGGCGTATGAGAGCGAGGTGGACCCGCGGTTGAACTACGAGCAGTCTCTGGAGTTGGCGCTGCTGGTGGCGGATCAGTTGGGGCGGAGGTAGGCGGTGGGGGTGATGGCGATACTCCTGATGCTGGCCGCGCCGTGTGGATTGGGCGACGGCGGGCGGCGTGCGATGGTGGATGGCGAGGGAGAGATCTGGGTGGAGAAGACCGGCGAGGGTGAGTGGGCCGTGGCGATGGTGAACCGGGGGGAGAAGACGATCTCGCTGGATGTGGTGTGGACGGAGATCGGGCTGCCGGAGAAGGTGCGGGTGTGGGCGTCCGAAGGCAGGAAAGAGCGTGGCGTGGTGCACGGCGGATTCGCGCAGAAGCTGGCGCCGGGCGGATGTGCGCTGATCCGGGCGAAGCGGTAGAGATATAATTCGGAGCGATGAAACACTTCGCTCTCGCGCTATTGGCAGTGATTCCTGCGTTTGCCGCACCGGTCACGGTGGACACCACGAAGAGTGGCGCACCGATTTCCAAGTACATCTACGGACAGTTCATCGAGCACCTGGGGCGGTGCATTTACGGCGGCATCTGGGCGGAGATGCTCGAGGACCGCAAGTTTTTCTTTGCGGTGAATGGCGAGGCTCCGGCGTGGGAGATGTATACGCCGAGCAAGCGGTCGTATGACGGCGAGGGGCATCCTTATGAGTTGTTGACGCATTCGCCGTGGATGATCATCGGGCCGAAGAGCGGCGTGAAGATGGTGACGGCGGGGGCGTATGTGGGCGCGCACACGCCGGAGTTGACGAAGGCGGGGCTGATGCAGGAGCGGCTGGGGTTGGTGGCGGGGCGCGAGTACGTGGGGCGCGTGGTGTTGTCGGGGACGGGCGCGGTATCGGTGAGCCTGGTGTGGGGCGGCGGGGCCACGATGCGGCAGACGGTGGTGATCCCGGCCGTGACGGGCGAGTACGTGAAATATCCGGTGCGTTTCCGGGCGGGGGGATCGACGGACAATGGGCGGCTGGAGATTGTGGCGGCGGGCACGGTGCGGGTTGGCACGTCGTCGCTGATGCCGGCGGACAACATCTATGGATGGCGCGCGGACACTGTGGCGTTGTTGAAGGAGCTGAATTCGCCGGTATACCGCTGGCCTGGCGGGAATTTTGTGAGTGGCTACGACTGGCGGGACGGGATCGGAGACATGGACCGGCGGCCTCCGCGGAAGAATCCGGCGTGGAAGGGGATCGAACACAACGATGTGGGGATCCACGAGTACATGGCGCTAATGCGGGAGATCGGGTCTGAGCCGTTTGTGGCGGTGAACACGGGATTGGCGGACGACAAGGCGGCGGCGGAAGAGGTGGAGTATCTGAATGGCTCGACGGCGACGAAGTTGGGCAGGTTGCGGGGCGAGAATGGGCATCCGGAGCCGTATGGAGTGAAGTGGTTCGCGGTGGGCAACGAGATGTATGGCGACTGGCAGTTGGGCCACATGCCGTTGAGCGAGTATGTGAAGAAGCACAACCGCGTGGTGGCGGCGATGCGGCAGGTGGATCCAACCATTGAGCCGATTGGCGTGGGGGCGGTGGGGCAGTGGAGCGAGCAGATGCTGACGCAGTGCGCGGACGCGATGACGCTGATCAGCGAGCACGTGTACTGGCAGAACAAGCCGACGGTGGAGGCGCATGTGGGGCAGACGGTGGAGTCTCTGCGCAAGGTGGCGGAGGCGCATCGGGCCTACCGGCAGAAGATTCCGGCGCTGGCTGGGAAGAATATCCGGATCGCGATGGACGAGTGGAATTACTGGTACGGGCCGAATGACTTCGGCGAATTGGGGACGCGGTATTTTGTGCAGGATGGATTGGGGATCGCGGCGGGGCTGCACGAGTTTTTCCGGAACTCGGACATCTTCTTCATGGCGAACTACGCGCAGACTGTGAACGTGATCGGGGCGATCAAAACGACGCCGACGGCGGCGGAGATGGAGACGACGGGGCTGGTGTTGAAGTTGTACCGGGAGCGGTTCGGCGTGACGCCGGTGGCGGTGACGGGGGTGGCGGCGCCGTTAGATGTGGTGGCGGCGTGGACGGCGGACAAGTCTGCGTTGACGGTGGCGATAGTGAATCCGACGGCGAAGGCGGAGTCGATCACGTTGGATCTGAAGGGGACGCAACTGACGGGCGAGGGGATGTCGTGGGTGATCGCCGGCAGGGATAAGATGGCGCACAACGATCCGGGCCGGCGGCGCGTGGTGGATATCCGGTCTGAACCGGTGCGCGGCGGCGCGGGCGAGTTGAAGGTGCCGGCGCTGGGAGTGGCGCTGTATGAGTTGCGGGTGAAGTAGGCTGTCTGGTATCGAGGCCCTCGAGGCGGGAGTGGTTTGCGCGGCCAAGGTGTGGGACCCGTTGCCGGTTTCGATGTCGTAGCGCGGCGGCAAGACTCGATCGCCGATTCTGAAGGCGAATCCGAGGGTCTAGAAGGAGGGGCTGCGCTTGTTTCGTGTAGCAGTACGTTGGAATCGGCTTCGACCCCTAAAAGCGCGTCACGCCCAACTCTCGACACCGATTGGCGTGACTTGGATCGGTCAGGCGACCGCTGATACGCCAATCTCAGGCGCTGACGTGCTCGATGGCGGCTTTCGTGGTAACGCGGGAGACGACGACGCCGGCGCGGACTCCGCAGTGTCAGTAAAGGGTACGCCCAGGTTCGTGGCGGCAGCCCTCGCCCGGCTGACAAACACCGAGGCCATGTGAAGGCATGGCTCCTCTGAGTACAGGGCGAGGAACAGCTGCTGGATATCGACTATCGGGAGATCCGGCGCGAACCTCGCAATATGGGCAGCATTCGCTTCCACACACGCCTGGCAGGACATTTGCTCCTCCAGGCAGTGTTCCAATTGCTTTGCTGGTTCATTTCGTGCAGGCAACATGTTCCCTAATCATACCCCAAACTCCAAAGTTCTGTCGCAATTTTTGTTGAAGTTTTATGCCGGTGACGAGATCCAATTGTTAATAGTGCGCTAACCTGAGCAGTCGGAAGGATTCTCAACTTCACGGAACTAGGTCTAGCGATATACACTTTACGGAACGGACTATCGTCAAGGAGAGTACCCCGTATAGACCGAAAGAGACCCGATCTTCACTAACTAGGGAAGAATAGTACTTGCGTCGCCTTCCCGGAAATAGTATTCCTGGCGCTAGGCCTTGTGCGGCGATGTATAGCCTTCAGCCGATCAGCTTGAGGGGATTGTTGGCCCAGGACGCGAAGAAGTGTTTGGGCCTGCCGACGGATCTCCGGGCGAAGCAACCGAGGAGGCGTCGATCTTGCCGCGGACCCCGCGCGCCGGCAGGAACGCCCTGAGGCCGCTCTGTGGACCGACGCCGTGGTGTGCCGCCCCATCTGGCAAGCGTTTCCCGTTGTGATTGAACCGCTGCCATGAGTACCGCCGATGAGCGGGGATGGGGGACGGCCCCCCGCCGTGTGTCGGATGTGCCCGGACGAACTCGGGTGGAAGGCGGTGAAGAACCGGGAGGTCATGCGGGCCGAGTTCGGCCCTTGAGCGGGGCACGGCCCAACAGTCTCGCAGGAGGTGGTAGTCACAAGTCTGCCAGTAGAGGGTGCATTCTCGCGGCGTCACAACGCCGACTAAGAGTTCAACGGGATGGAATGATCTCCAAAACTATTTGAGAATATTGCCAGGATCACGACACCTATCAGCCACTCGATGAAGTGCAACGGTCCATTACAAAATTAACTGAGAACTTCTCCACCGTCACGACACCTATTATGTACACCGTCGGACGCAGCGACTTCCCACGTATCAAGTCAGAACTCTAGCAGTGTCCGGGACCGTTTACCATTCGCCATGGTGGAGTAGCACTCGTTCGTTAGACCGCGAGTAATGGAAAATAGAATAATCCGTACAATAGGAGACTAGGTCTCGACGCCGGATTGGGCTAGTCCAGCACGGGGCTTTGGACTTCGGGGTAGCACCGACCGCGAACGGACCGCTGACCGGCGCGCTCTGGCCGCACGGGCCGCGATATGGAAGCGGCCTGGACGAGCCCGTCGAATTCGAGGCCGAGCTTCTAGCCGGAGTTGGAGTGTGATCCAGCCGTCACGACTCTATGGCGGCGATTCGCCAGGAGTGACAGGCAGGGAGGCCAGCCCCATTGAACTCGTGGGAGGGAGTCGAGGATGCGTCACTCGCCGTAATCTTCGATGTCGAAGGCGATGGCATAGAGATTGTGATTCCGACGGCGAAGGCGGAATCGATCACGTTGGATCTGAAGGGGACGCAACTGACGGGCGAGGGGATGTCGTGGGTGATCGCCGGCAGGGATAAGATGGCGCACAACGATCCGGGCCGGCGGCGCGTGGTGGATATCCGGTCTGAACCGGTGCGCGGCGGCGCGGGCGAGTTGAAGGTGCCGGCGCTGGGAGTGGCGCTGTATGAGTTGCGGGTGAAGTAGAGTTCCGCTCTGTGGTTAGGGGGCCGCGGTGATGGCTTGGGCGGCGGCGTGGGCGGAGGCCCAGGCCCATTGGAAGTTGTAGCCGCCCAGGTGGCCGGTGACGTCGACCACCTCGCCGATGAAGAAGAGGCCGGGGACGCGGCGGGCTTCCATCGTTGTGGAGTTGAGCTCGGCGGTGGAGACGCCGCCGCCGGTGACTTCGGCTTTATCGAAGCCTTCGGTGCCGGCGGGGGTGACCTGCCACTGATGGAGGCGGGCGCTCATTTTGCTGACGCTGGGGATTGGCTGGGTAAAACCCTCGGCGACGAGCCAGACGTCGGCGAGGCGGGCGGAGAGAAGGCGGGCGAGGGTGCGCTTGGCTTCGAAGGGCAGGATGTTGGTGAAGTCGCGCCTGGGGAGCAGGTCGATGGTGATGGGCTGGCCGGGCTTCCAATACGACGAGATCTGAAGGATCGCCGGGCCGGAGAGGCCCTTGTGCGTATACAACATGTTCTCGCGGAACTGTTTTTTGCCGAACTTGGCGATGACGTCGGTGGAGACGCCGGCTAGGGTGGACCACGTGGCGCGGTCTTCGGGGCTGAAGGTGAGGGGGACGAGTGCGGGGTAGGGGGTCTCGATCTGGAGGTCGAACTGTTTGGCGAGGTCGTAGCCGAAGCTGGTGGCGCCCATTTTGGGGATGGAGAGGCCGCCGGTGGCGACGACCAGGGTGGCGGCGGTCATGGTGCCCAGTGAAGTTTCGAGAGTGAAACGTGTGTCGCGGGTGACGGCCGTGACCTGAGTTTTGGTGAGGAGTTCGACGCCGGCGCTGTTGCATTCACCGAGGAGCATGTCGAGGATCTGGCGGGCGGATTCGTCGCAGAAGAGCTGGCCGAGGGTCTTCTCGTGGTAGCGGATGCGGTGCTGCTGGACGAGTTGGATGAAATCCGCCGGGGTGTAGCGGGCGAGGGCGGATTTGGCGAAGTGGGGATTGGCGGAGAGGAAGTTGTCGGGGCGGACAACGAGGTTGGTGAAGTTGCAGCGGCCTCCGCCGGAGATGAGGATCTTGCGGCCTGGCTCGTCAGTGTGTTCGATGAGTGCTACGCGGCGGCCTTGCTGGGCGATTTGAGCGGCGCAGAAGAGGCCGGCGGCGCCGGCTCCGAGAACGATGGTGTCGTATGTCAAACCTTGATGATACGATGGCGGGCGTCATGAGACTAATCGCTGCGATTCTCCTTTGTGCGCTGCCGGGGTTGGGTGCAGCCGGGCGGGTGACGGTTTCGCTGAGCCTGCGCGTTTCCGGAACGAAGTTGATC
>CAYVDY010000049.1:0-19864 GCA_964450255.1 uncultured Candidatus Solibacter sp.
CCCATTGAATTCGCCCGCCGCGTCGCCCCGCTCGTCCGCCACGTTCACCTCAAGGACTACAACGCCCAGTGGACAGACGAGGGCTACCGCCTGGTCCGTTGCGCCATCGGCGACGGCGCTGTGCCTTTTGCCGAAATCGCCGCCATCCTCGCCGAGTATCACCAGACCCTCACAGCCTCTCTGGAACCCGGAGCGCTGGAAGCCCGCCATGTCCGCCTCTTCCGGCCCGAATGGTGGAACGGCTACGCGCCCAGAAGCGCCGCCGAACTCGGCCCCGCCCTCGCCGCCGCGCGCATCAATCGTCTGCCCGACGACGCCGATTACCGCACGCCCTGGGAACGCGGCGACGATGGTGAGACCATCGTGCAGTACGAGCTGGCGATGATCCGCCGCAGCGCCGCCAACATGAAGTCCCTTGGCTGGATGTAGGAGAACCCCCATGAGCAACTCACTAAACGGAAAAGTCGCCTTCGTCACCGGATCCGGCCGCGGCCTCGGCCGCGCCATCGCCGAGCGCCTGGCCGAACTCGGCGCAGACGTCATCATCCACGACCTCGATTGGAATTCGCCTGCCAAATACGGCGAAGCCCCGGATCTCGGCGCCGTCGCCAAGGAGATGGAGCGCTTCGGCACCCGCACCATGGCCGTCACCGGCAACATCGGCGACAAGGATGCCATCCGCCGCATGGCCGATGAGATCACCGCCAGGCTCGGCCCAGTCAATATCCTGGTCAACTGCGCCGGCGGCGACATCGGCGCGCTAGGCGGCAAGCCCAATCCGAACAACGCTCTGGATATCTCCCTCGAAGATATCCAGACTCTCGTCAACAACAACCTTGACGGGACCATGCTGATGTGCCAGGCCTTCTGCCCTGACATGATCGCGCAGGGCGGCGGCGCTGTCGTCAACATCGCCTCCGCCGCCGCCCACTTCGGCACTTCACCAGAAGTTGTCTACTCCACCCTGAAGGCCGGCGTCGTCCACTACACGCGCTGCCTCGCGGCGGAGATGCGCGCCCACGGAGTCCGCGTCAACGCAGTCAGCCCCGGACCCACCAAAACCGCCCGCTTCGTCGCCACGCGCAAAGTAGACCCCGCCATGATGGAGCCCGGCACCACGTTGAACCGCTACGCCGAACCCGCCGAGATCGCCGACGTAGTCGCCTTCCTCGCCGGTCCCATGAGCCGCTTCGTCCACGGCCAGATCATCCGCGTCGATGGCGGCATGACGCTCTACGCCGGCTAAGCCGCGCCGAACCGCTCGGCCCACTTGACGCGCCCCGTCCACTGCATTACCAGGAACAGTGTGACGATGGCCCCCACCGTCACGGCCAGCCCCGTGTATCCCGGGAAGAAGAACGCATACGAGAACAGCACCAGGTAGGCGAATTGCGTCAGCCCCGCCTCCACCACGGCGAACCGCAGGCCCGCCACCAGCCGCAGGTAGCTCACCACCAGCGCGATCGAAACCGCCGAGCAGATCACGAACGCTACGTGGATCGAGATGTGGTCCACCAGATACGCCAGCAGCAGGTGAAACGCGAAGAACGCGCATGCCAGGAAAAAGTAATTCATCGGATGCAGTTCCACGCCCTTCATCGTCGTCAGCATCACCATCAGGAAAAAGAAGAAGAACAGCGACACCGGAGCGAACGAACTGATCTCGCCCGCCAGCGGCCCCGGCTGCGTATGCTCCGGCATCCCGATCGCGATCGGCACACCCGATACCAGGTTCCGGTACTTCCACTCCAGTTCCCAGCCGCCGCCCGTCTCGCGCTTCGAGGTCGGCGAAAGCGTGTTCTCGGGGAAATCGACCTTCTCGAAATTCGTCTTCACCCGGCACTGAAAACTCTTCACCTGCTTCGCGCCCTCGCCGAATTCGTACTGCCAGCGGTCCAACCCTTGCGATTTGTACGTCACTCGCACCGTTGCCGTTTCGCCTGCTGCCAGCGAAAGATCCGCATCCACCGTCTTGCCGTTGTTCCGCAGCGTCAGCGGCGCCGCATTCCGGTACACCGCCAGATCGTCGTACACCGCCCTCGTCGCCGGTAATTCAAATCGAAACTCGCCCGCCACCGCCTCCGGCCCGTCGTTGCGGAACGCATATTCCGCCTCGAACGCCGTCCGGTATGTGCTGAACCACAACAGCCCCTTCTGCCTGTGATCCAGATCGAGCTGCACCCGGGCGTCTGTCCTCTCCAGCGGCAATCTCCTGCACACCTGCTTCCCATCCGGCCCCGTCAGGCGTACCTGCACCCTCGGCGGCTTCTGCTTCTGCTGCGAACCCCACACCGATTCCACCTGCCCCCGCAACAATGCGCCCGTCTTGTAGGTCCTCGCGAAAATCGTCGCCGACAGGATCCACCACGCGGCGGCGGTACAGGCAAATATGAATCCGATGGCGGCCAGTCGTTTGAGTGTCATGGTGTCAGTATGTGCGAAGAACTTTATAATGTAAAGTACTCTCTCTTGCGATCTGGAACCAGTACCCATGCACGGTGTCTACCGGGGCATGCGCCTCCACCTGGCCGCCCTGTTCCTCTGCTGCGTGGCAAATGCCCGGTCGCCCATTGCCGTCATCCCCTGCGAAGTTCACGCCAACGGAATCTACATCCAGACCAGCATCAACGGCAGCCGCCCCATCCAGTTCCAATGGGACACCGCCGCCGCCGTGCACATCATCAACTGGACCCAGGCGCAGCGTCTCAAGCTGCCATTCCCCGCCAACACCGGTACCGCCAACGGCGGCGGCGACGGCTCCACCTCCGCCGCGCTGATGCAGGGTGTCCGCCTCCGCATCGGCGGCTTCGAATTGCCCGACGATCCCGTCTATGCCGTCCCACTGGACTCCGTCGTCGCCAACAAAGGCTATGCCCTTGATGGACTCCTGGGCGCCTCCATCCTTAAGCGTTACGTTGTCGAGCAGGACACCGGACCATGCTCGCTCCGCCTGTTCGATCCCGCCACTTGGACCTACTCCGGCAAGGGCACGGTCGTCCCTCTCCAGGTAGACCGCCACGGCGTACCGCGCGTCACCGTGGGCATCTCCATCGCCGGCCAGCCACCTATCTCCGGCGACTTCATCATCGATTCCGGCGCCGCCGAAGGCACACTGACGCTTGCCGCGCCCTTCGTCGAGAAACACAACCTGCTGGAAGCTGTCCGCCGCAACGGCGCGCCCGCCATCAAGGACCAGATGCGCGGAGTAGGCGGCACGTCCGTCACCTGGGTCACCCGCGCGGACTCTGTCACGCTGGCCGGCGCCACGTTCCCCGAACCCGTCATCACCCTCGCAGAAGCCCGCGGCGGCACTCTCGCCAAATCCGACATCGCCGGCATCATCGGCGGCGAACTCATTCACCGCTTCCGCGTCAGCTACGACATCTCTCGCCATCGCATGTATCTCGATCGCACCGCCCGCCTAAATCAGCCCTTCGAGGAGGACATGTCCGGCATACGCTGGCGCGCCACCGGCGATCGGCTTCGCGATTTCAGCGTCCGTGCGGTACTCCCCGCCTCCCCCGCCGAAAGGGCCGGTCTTCAACTGAACGATCGCCTCCTGGAGATCGACGACCGCCCCGCCTCCTCCTTCGACATCGAGGCTCTACGCCTCCACCTCCGCCGCCACGGTCAAACCGTCAAACTCAAGATCCAAAGGGCCGATCGCCAATTTACCATCGAGATTCTGCTTCAGCGCATGGTCTGACACACGCCTGTCACCGCCCATCGGTTACCCTGGAAGGAATGCTTCTCAGACCCCTCGTCCTGGCTCTTTGCGCCACATCCCTGCTCACCGCCCACCCGCCGCAAAAGGTCGCGCCCGAACAAACCTACCGCCCCACTCCTGCGCCGGATCGCATCATCCTCACCTGGTCCGGCGATCCCGCCACCACGCAGGCCGTCACCTGGCGCACCGATACGTCCATCGAGAAGGGCCTCGCCGAGATCGCCCCGGCTACCCACGGCCCCCAGTTTATGAAACATGCGAAACAGGTCACCGCCGCCACCGAGCCGCTGAAGAGCGACATCAACGAAGCCCACTACCACTCCGTCACCTTCACCGCACTCCAGCCCGATACCGTTTACGCCTACCGCGTCGGCGATGGCGTGAACTGGAGCGAGTGGAATCAGTTCCGCACCGCCTCCGCCGGCCCCGCGCCTCTCGAATTCATTTATGTCGGCGATGCTCAGACCGACATCTTCAGCATGTGGTCCCGCGTCATCCGCGAAGCGCTCCTCAGCGCCCCGCGCACCCGCTTCATCGTCCACGCCGGAGACCTCGTCAATGTCGGCTCCACCGATGCCCTCTGGGGTGAGTGGCACCGCGCCGCCGGCTGGATCAACCAGAGCGTCTCTTCCTTTCCCACGCCCGGCAACCACGAGTACCCCAAGCGCGTCTTCACCGCTCACTGGCGCAAGCAGTTCACGCTGCCGGAAAACGGCGTCCCCGGCCTGGAGGAGAGCAATTACTTCGTCGATGTCCAGGGCGTCCGTATGATCTCCATCAACTCCAACGAGAAGCAGCAGGAACAGGCCGCCTGGCTCGACAAGCTCCTCAGCACGTCCACTGCCCGTTGGGTTCTGGTCACCTTCCACCACCCAATCTTCTCCACCGGCAAGGGCCGCGACAACAAAGAACTGCGCGCGCTCTACCAACCCATCTTCGATAAGTACGGCGTCGATATGGTCCTCACCGGGCACGATCACACCTATGGCCGCACCAACGTCGTCACCGGCGCCAGCGTCCAGGCCGGGCGCGCCGGCACCGTCTACGTCGTCTCCGTCTCCGGCCCCAAGATGTACAAGATCGATCGCAAGCCCAACATGCCGCGCGTCGCTCAGGACACCCAGCTCTTCCAGGTCATCCGTATCGATGGCGAGCGACTAGTCTATGAATCCCGCACCGCCCGCGGTGATCTCTACGATTCCTTCGAACTCCGCAAGCGCAAAGGCCGCGCCAATCAGATGATCAGCCGCGTCCCCACGACGCCCGAGCTGATCCCGCCTCCTGAGCCAGTCCCTGCAAAACCCTAGCGTCTGATTGACGCCTCCTGTAAGACCTGTTAGATTAGTGGATACTATGTTAGTGGACGCTAATCCGGGTGGCGAAGCTTTGCCTACCCGCCAGCGCCTCTCCAGCGCGGAGAGGCGAGCCGCCATCATTCGCACCGCAATCGACCTCTTTGCCAAGCGCGGCTTCCGCGGCACCACCA
Organism: uncultured Candidatus Solibacter sp.; assembly: GCA_964450255.1. Classification (GTDB taxonomy): domain Bacteria; phylum Acidobacteriota; class Terriglobia; order Bryobacterales; family Bryobacteraceae; genus Paludibaculum. The sequence goes on from CAYVDY010000049.1 coordinate 5,214, forward strand.
CCCGTGAGTTGGCACTCGCCGTCGGCGTCAGCGAGCCAGTCCTCTACCAGCACTTCGCCACCAAACGGGACCTCTACACCGCCATCGTCGATCAGATGGTTGGCGAGCGCGCCGCCGAAGGTGAAGCCGCACTCTGCAAGTTCCAAGGTACCTCTGACGATCGCTCCTTCTTTCAGTGGTTTGGCGAACAGGTGCTCGACTGGTACCTCGACGAAACCAACCACATCCGCCTGCTCCTCTATAGCGCCCTGGAAGGCCACGATCTGGCCGACATCTGGCACAATCGCTGCACCGTCCAGTTCATTCAGATGATGGAGCAATACATCGAAAGACGCATCGCCGAAGGCGCGTTCCAACATCAGAATCCGGTCATTGCCTCGCGTGCATTCATCGGGATGATCTGCCAGTACGGCCAAGTCAGCGCCATCTACCAACGTCCTGCTTCGGAACTTTCGCGGCAGGAAGTCGTAACGCAGTTTGTGGACATTTTTTTAAACGGAATCCGACCGGATTCTAACCTTGGAGATCGCTAACGTCTTATGCCTCCAGCCCCCCCAATACTCCCCCCCGCCCTGTTCGTGCTCCTCCTCGCCGCCTGCGGCAACAAAGAGACCGCCGTCCAGGCCGCAGCCAAAGCCGCTGCCGCCGCCCGCCCGCCGGAACCTATCACCGTCAAGACCGCGCTCGCCGAAGCACGTACCGTGGAACGCTCCATTATGGTCACCGGCTCGCTGCAGCCCGATGAAACCACCACGGTCAGCTCTGAAGTCCCCGGCCGCATCACCATGCTCGCTGCGGATTTCGGCCAATCCGTGCGCAAGGGCCAGGTTGTGGCCGAATTCGATACTCAGGAACTGTCTCTCCAGGTCGAGCGCAGCCGCGCCACCCTCGCCCAGGCCATGGCTCGCGTCGGTATGGATCCCAGCCAGGAAGCCACCCCTGGCTCCACCCCAATGATGCGGCAGGCCAACGCCCAGATGGAAGATGCGAAGTCCAAGTACGACAACGCCGCCAAGCTCGTTAAGACCGGCGACATCAGCCAGGAGCGCTTCAACGAACTCGATAAGCTCTACCGCGCCCGCCTCGCCGCCGTCGAGGCCACGCAGGACGATCTCCGCACCCAGCTCGCCGTGATCCGCCAGCTCAAGGCCGACGTCAAACTCGCCGAAAAGCGCCTCAAGGATGCCTCCGTCCTCGCCCCCTTCGACGGCATCGTGCAGGTCAAACACGTCTCCCCCGGCCAGTACATCAAGGAAAACGTGCCGATCTATACCATCGTCAAGGCCTACCCGCTGCGCCTGCGCGCCGACGTGCCGGAATCCGTCGTCGCCGATGTGAAAGTCGGCACCACGCTCGTCTTCACCACCGAAGCCGTCCCCAACGCCGAGTTCAAGGCCGTTGTCCGCGAGTTGAATCCGTCACTCGATAACCGCTCCCGTACTCTCACCGCGGAAGCGCGGCTTCTCACCAACGATCCGCGGCTCAAGCCCGGCTCCTTCGTGCAGGTTCGCCTCGTCACCAACAAGGCATACGCAGTTGTCGCTGTGCCCCGCGCCGCCATGTACACCGTCGCCGGCCTGAACAAATTCTTCTCCATCGAAAACGGCAAGGCTGTCGAGCACAAGATACCCGAAATCCTCGGCGCCAACGGCTTCATCGAGATGCCCGAAGGCGTCATCCCGGCCGGTGCCACCGTCGCCATCTCCTCCGTCCCGCTGCTCACCAACGGCGCGCCCGTCAAGGTGGCGGGACGCAGCTAGTTTCAAGGCGCGCACACCATGCAAAAACTCGCTCAACTCTGCATCCGGCGCCCGGTCTTCGCCACCATGCTCATCCTGGCACTGGTGGTCATCGGCCTCGATAGCTACCGCAAGCTCGGCGTCGACTACTTCCCCAAAGTCGAATTCCCGTTCGTCAACATTCAAACCGTCCTCCCCGGCGCCTCGCCCGAAGAGGTGGAATCGCAGGTCACCAAGCCGCTCGAAGAAGTCATCAATACCATCAGCGGCATCGACGATCTCAACTCCACGTCCGCCGAAGGCATCTCCATCATCACCATTGGCTTCATGCTGGAGAAGGATCCCGAAATCGCAGCCCAGGAGGTGCGCGACAAGATATCCACCGTGCTCGGCACGCTACCCAAGGACGCCAAGCAACCCGTTGTCGAAAAGGTCGCCACCGACGCCGCCCCCGTTCTCAACGTCGTCATCTCCGGCAAACGCGACCTGCGCGAGATCACCAAAATCGTCGACGATCGCCTCAAGAAAAACATCGAGTCTCTGGGCGGCGTCGGCCAGGTGCGCTTTGTCGGCGACCGCAAACGCCAGATTCAGGTCGTTCTCGACGGCGATAAGCTTTACTCCTACAACCTCAACATCGAGCAGGTCCGCGGCGCCCTTGCCGCGCAGAATATCGAAATCCCCGGCGGCCGCATTGATCAGGGCAACCGCGAACTCTCCCTCCGCACGCTCGGCCGTGTCGAACGCCCTCTCGATTTTGAACGCGTCGTCGTCGGTAATCTCAGTGGCGCGCCCATCCGCATCGGCGACATTGCACAGGTCGTCGATGGCTACGAAGAGCCACGCTCTGCGGCACGCCTCAACGGCACGCCAGCCGTCGTTCTCGCCGTACGCAAACAGGCCGGCACCAACTCGCTCGACGTCATCGCAAACGTCAAAAACCGTTTGGACGAGCTTCGGCCTTCGCTCCCGCCAGACTTCGAAATCACCTACGCCCGCGACCAGTCCGGCTTCATCGAGGCCGCCTTCCACGCCGTTCAGGAACATCTCATCCTCGGCGGTGTGTTCGCCGGCATCATCGTGCTGCTCTTCATCCGCAACTGGCGCTCCACCGTTATCTCCGCCATTGCCATCCCCACGTCCATCATCTCCACCTTCACGCTGCTTAACCTGATGGGCTTCACGCTCAACCAGATCACCATGCTGGGACTCACCCTTGTGGTGGGCATCGTCATCGACGACGCCATCGTCGTGCTCGAAAACATCTTCCGCCACATGGAAGAGAAGCACATGACCGCCATGGAAGCTGCTGCCGAGGGTACCCGCGAGATCGGCCTCGCCGTCCTCGCCACCACGCTCTCCCTCATCATCATCTTCATCCCCATCGCCATCATGCCCGGCATCGTCGGCCGCTTCATGTCGAGCTTCGGCTACACCGCCGCCTTCGCCATCGCCGTCTCGCTGCTGGTCAGCTTCACGCTCACCCCCATGCTCTGCTCGCGCTTTCTCAAGCTCGGCGATAAGGAAGACTCCACCAAGTCCGGCCTCTTCCACAAGCTCACTTCCGTGCCCTATCGCAAAATGCTCGAGTGGTCGATGAGCCACCGCTGGGTGATCGTTACCATCTCCATCCTCGTGGTGATGACCACTGTCCCCATGGTGCAGAACATGGGTGTCGACTTCCTGCCCGTCGAGGATCAGAGTGAGTTCGAAGTCTCCGTCCGCATGCCCGTCGGCAGCTCGCTCGAAGGCACCACCGAAGTCATCGCCCAGGTGGAAAACGATCTCAAGACCCTCCCCGGCGTGCGGGATCTGCTCACCACCATCGGTGCCGATCAGCGCCGCCAGGTGGATCGCGCCTCCGTCCTGGTCGAACTTGTCGACGTTAGCCAGCGCAAAGAGACGCAGCGTCAGCTCATGGACATGGCCCGCGAACGCCTCGTCAAGTACAAGGACCTCACCATCGGCGTGCAGTTGCCTGCGCTCATCAGTGGCGCTGCCGACCGCGACTTCCAATACTCCATCCAGGGCCCCGACCTCTCCAAGCTCGAGGTCTATTCCAACCGCCTCATGGCCAAACTGCGCCGGGTCAACGGCGTCAACGATCTCGACATGTCCTATGAGTCCGGCAAGCCTGAAGTCCGCGTGCAGATCAATCGCGACAAGGCAGCCGATCTCAACGTCAACGTCGCCCAGGTCGCCAACGCCATGCGCATCCTTGTTGGCGGCGACGACCAGGTCACCACTTACAAAGAAGGCGACGATCGCTACGACGTCCTCCTCCGCGTCAGCAAGCCCTTCCGCAACTCGTCCGCCGCGCTCGAGCGCCTCTACGTCCCCAGTGGCACCCTCGGCAACGTCCCCATCTCCAACGTGGCCACTTTGTCGCCCGGTACGGGGCCAACCTCCATCGATCGCTGGAACCGTCAGCGCCGCATCATGATCAGCGCCAATATCAACAAGGGCCTGGCTCTGGGCGACCTCCTCAACATCGCCGCCGCGGAAATGACCGCCATGGATTTGCCGGCTGAATATCAGTACGGCGCCATCGGCCGATCCAAGGAACTGGGCCGCGCCGTTCAGAACTTCCTCTTCGCCTTTATCCTCTCGGTCGTGTTCATGTACATGATTCTCGCCGCCAACTACGAGAGCTTCATCGACCCGGTCACCATTCTGCTGAGCCTGCCGCTCTCCATCCCCTTCGCGCTGCTCAGCCTCTTCCTGGTGGGCGAGAACTTCTCCATCGTCTACACCTCGCTCGGCATCCTCGTCCTCTTCGGCATCGTGAAGAAGAACTCCATTCTTCAGATCGATCACATCAAGGGCCTGCGCCGCGAAGGCATGGGGCGCCTGGAGGCCATCTACCAGGGCTGCGACGACCGGCTCCGCCCAATTCTCATGACCACCGCCGCGCTCGTCGCCGGCATGGCCCCGCTCGCGTTCGGCACCGGTGCCGGCGCCGGCAGCCGCCGCACTGTGGCCATCGTCGTCATCGGCGGCCAGTCCATGGCTCTCATCCTGACGCTGCTTGTCACGCCCGTCGCTTACTCGCTCTTCGACGACATGGCCCATTCACCGCGCTGGCAGAAGATGCTCACGCCCTTCCGCCGCCGCAAGAAGACCGTGGCCGCCGTCATCGCCCCGCTTCTGCTCTTGGGCCTCTTTCTCACCTGGCCCGCCCGCGGGCAGGAACTCCGGCCCGATACCCCCGAGATGGCCAAGGCGCGCGCGTCCGTTTCGCAGGCCAAGCGCGTCGGTGTCACCGCGCTCGAACGGAAACTGCCGCTCGACGAAGCGCTCCAACTCGCCATCAAAAACAACCTTGAGATCGAGGTAGAGCGTACCAACATGGCCACCGCTCTCGCCGCCATCCAGGGAGCCCGCGGCGCCTTCGATTCCGTCATCCTCTACAATCCCTCCATCGAAACCCGCAATACTCCCGTCTCCAACACGCTCGCCGGCGCCAACGGCAAGCTCACCGAGCACGTCGCCAATAACAACGTCTCCGTCCGCCAGCGCACTCCCTGGCAGGGCATGTCGTTCCACGTCGATTTCGACAACAACCGTCTTTCCACCAACAGTCCCTTTGCGGCCCTCAATCCGACCTTCACCTCGCGCCTCACGGCCGGCTTCGCCATCCCCCTGTGGCGCTACCGCGAACTCGACCTGGACCGCGCCACGCTCAAGATCCGCCTCAAACAAAATGAGCAGTCGCGTACCGAATTCGAATCGCGCGTCATCGATGTCATCACCCGCGGCGTCAGCGCCTACTGGGATCTCGCCGCTGCCATCGAAGATGCCGTAGTGGCCAGCGACGGCGTGCGCCTCGCCCAGGAACAGCACGATCGCAACAATCGCCAGATCGCCGCCGGCACGCTGGCGCCCGTCGAGGCCGCCGCCTCCGAAGCCGAACTCCAGCGCCGCATCGATTCCTACTCCTCCGCCATCGGCCTGGTGACCGCCGCCGAGAACCAGCTCAAAGTGATCCTCACGCCTAATCGCGAAGACGCCCTCTGGAACGAGCGGATCATGCCGACCGATCGCCGCCCCATGGCTCTGCCCACCGAGGATGTCCGCGAGGCCACCTCCATCGCACTCCAGAAACGGCCCGAGATCCGCACCCTGGAGCTCCGCTTCGATCAGAACGAAGTGCAGAAGAACCTCGCCCGCAGCGCCACCAAGCCGCAGGTGAATCTGGTGGCCAACTACGCTACCACCGGCCTCGCCGGCACACAGCCCCAGTCCGCCGGCGGTGGTGGATTCGCGGCCGCCTTCGGACCGCTCTTCGGCCGTGTCAACGACCTTTCCGCCATCGCCGGCTACCCGCCGCTGCCGCCCGTCAACATCGGCGGCGGCGCCATCCCCCCGTCCTACATCGGAGGCTACGGCCAGGCGCTGAACAACATGATGGGTTTTGGTTCGCAGTCCGTGGCCGCCGGCCTCGCCATCGAATGGAATCCGCGCAACCGCGCCGCCGAAGCGCAGCTCGATCAGGTCGCCATCAACGAGCGCCGCCTGCGCCTGGCACGCACCCTGCTCGAACAAGGCATCAACGCCGAAGTTCGCACGGCTCTGCAAGCTCTGGAGACTGCCCGCCAGCGCATCACCGCAGCCTTCGCCAGCGAGAAGGCCTCGCTCGAAAAACTCGACAGCGAGATCCGCCTCTTCGCCACCGGCGAAAGCACCAACTTCCTGGTGCTCACCCGCCAGAACGAATTGGTCGATTCCCGCCGCCGCCTGGTGGGTGCCTATCTGCTCCAGAACAAGGCCGTGGCCCAGGTCCAGCGCGTCCTCGGCACCACGCTCGAAGCCAACAAGATCAGCCTGCAGTAACGCGAAACTTCTCGCCCCGATTTCGCCGTGACGTCCTCGCCGCCTTTGCGGCCCCGCTGCCTCGCCCCTTCTGCTCGGCGCTGAATGGGCGACAATCTTGAGATGGCCGACCGAGTCTGCCACCACTGTAAACGCCCCGTCGGCGACGGAGAGCCGCACGACTGCTGGACCACCACCGAAGCCGCCCTTACCAAAGAACTGTCCGAAGATCTGCGCGAATCATGGGAGCGGCTGCGCGAGACCGCCGTCTCTTTCGGAGACCAGCGGATCTACGCCTCCCACAAATCGATCATGTTCTCGCGCACTTCCTGCTATTTCTTCGTGCGCCCCAAGAAGAAGGTGCTTGAGCTCTGTGTGTTCCTACGCCGAGTGTTGGAATCACCTCACGTGCGGCGCATCGATCAGGCATCGAAGTCCAAGGTCGTCCACATCATTCACATCAAGCACCGGGACCAGGTCGAGCCTCCAATCACCGATTGGCTTCAGGAAGCCTACAACCTCTGTGACGAGCCGTTATCCAATCCGGCAGGGGAATCGCAACCAAAGCCCACGAAACCTCGCAATCGGCTGTAGCTGCGCCACGTTTTAGCCGTCCTGTGTGGTACCGTAAACGCTTCAATATCTTTCCTTGGATGGATCGCCCGATGCCCGCATCCGGAATCGCCCAACTCGACTTCGGCTATCCCTGGTGGTTGAGCTATGGCCATCTCGCGGTATTGACCCTGGTTGCCGGGGCATTGCTCCTCGGCTACCGCCGCCAATGGTCCAGATGGCCGATGATCTCGCTGGGCATCGTGGCGCTCTGGTCCGGTGCGGCATTCCTTCTGATCCATTTCGGCCTCGACATCAATGGACTCGCCTCCTTGCCCACGCAGAGCTTCTTTCGCTCAGGAACGGGCCGCGTCCTCGATATCGGGGCGGGCACCGGCAGGTCGTCCATCATGGTTCTCACAGCCCGACCTCAGGCAACGCTGGTCGCCTCCGATCTCTTCGGTGACTCCTTCGAGAGGCATTTCGGGCCCGGTGACAGCCCCCAGCAGCGCCTGCTCAGGAACCTGAAGGCTGCGGGCGTGGACCAGCGCGCCTCCATCGTCACCGCCGACATGCGGAAACTGCCCTTCGAAGCCGCCAGCTTCGACGCAATCGCCAGCGCGTATGCCCTCGATCATCTGAATCGCGAAGGCGCCAAACAGGCGCTGGCCGAAGCCGCCCGCGTCTTGAAACCCGGAAGCGACTTCCTGCTCATCCTCGTGGCAAACGATCGCTGGGCGAAGTTCGCCTTCGGGCCCATGCTCTCACACGGTGGCACGCGCGGTCCGGTATGGTGGTCGGGAGCCGCCAGGGACGCCGGATTCCAGGTAATCGAGCAGGGAACGGCGCCGGCGACGCTCTACTTACTCCTACGGCGGTGATTGCCGCTCAACGGCGCGCGCCGGGATCGCCGGTGGGCGGCGGAGCTTGGTCCTCAACTCCCGGCGCCCCCAGCAATTCCCTGAAAATCGGACTCAGAGCCTCCGCCCATACCTGATACGCTTTCTCCGTCGGATGGAGTTTGTCGGCGTTCATCATGCCCGCAATGAGCCGGCCCTCCCCATCTGCCAGCTTCTCGTTCACACTGAGAAAACGCACCTTCGGGTTCTCGGCCATCTGCGCGAAGTTGCGATTGACTCGATCGATGACGGGCATCGCCGCCGTATTGTCGTTTCGCGGGAAGATGCCCGTAAGGATCAAGGTGGCATTGGGCGCTTTGCTTCGGATCGCGGTCACCAATGCCTGCATCCCTCTGGTGATGTCTGCCACCAGGCCATCCTCGGTGCCGGCCGGTATGACGCTGCCCACGTTGTTGGTGCCCGCCTGCACAACCACTACTTTCGGATTGACTCCGTCCAACTCGCCATTGTTCAGGCGCCACAGGATATTCTGAATTCGATCTCCGCCCCAACCGAAGTTGGCCGCATTCCAGCCAAAGAAGTTCCGCTTCCAGTTGGCCAGCAGTTCCGGGTAATCGGTTGCACCCCATCGCCGCGTGATGGAGTCGCCCGTGAAGTAGATGTCAATGTGCCCCTTCTTTGCCTTCTCAACCAACTGGGAGTGGGCTACCAGGGAGTTCGCGTCAGTCCGCGGGACGGCGACATCCGCCGCAAACACCGGAGCAGGCGGCGCCGTGTACTGGATCCATCGGCTCGCCCACGGGATGAAGTACTTCCAGTTCGGCCCGTCCGTGTGGCCGCCGTCATGCTGCCGCCAAGCGAGGTGGCCATCCAGCAAACTCACGTTCACCGGCGGCATCTTCGCTTTGCGGTAGTCCTCCGTAACCCCGAGGTCCTTCGCGCCAAGCAGCCGGTATGCCGCGCCGGCAGCGACGGTCGCCATGAAACTGCCCTGCTGGTCGAGCCATTTGGCGTCCCCCTTCTCCGGCACGCCATAGCTGATGAAGGCTAGCCGCGGAGCGCACAAGGCAATCAGTTGATGTGCGTCCACCGGGATGTCGCCGGCGTTCTTGCTGCCGAACCCGGCTTCAGCCGCGCCGTACTTCAGGAAGTTCCCCGCCATCCAGTGGTATCCGCCCGAACCCGTCAAATTCTCCACAGCTTCCCCGAAATTGCGGCGATGCGGCTTCACGCCGCCCTCGCCGGAGGAGCCAATCAGGCCCAGCGCAAAGCGCGTGTCGAAGGCCATTGTCACCAGCGCCGCCTTCCCGTACCGCGATACGCCTTCAATGCCCACGTGTTTCGCGTCAACGGCGGGGTCTGTCTCCAGATAGTCGAGTGCGCGGGATGCACCCCACCCCCACGCCCGCAATGCGCCCCAGTCCTCCGGTTTGCGCGGCTGCCCCCGGTTGGTCAGGCCGATGATCCCCTTTGTCAGCCCCGCACCGTTATCCGGCTGAACACTTCCCGGATTCAGCAGTGCATAACCCCACCCTGCGGCGATCAGTTGCACCCCAGCGGGCGGATCGGTGCCGGCCAGGGCCGCAAAGCGCGCGAACGCTTCGGGCACAGGAGCCGATGGCAGGGCTGGGCGCCCGAACATGATCATCAACGGTACGGCTTTCTTCGCCCACGCCGGCGTCACCACCACCAACTTGATCTCCACGCTGATCTCCGGGTACGCCGTGTTGTCCGCGCGGCCCGTGAGCTCCTTTGCAATCACCGGGTAAGGACCCACTTTGTCCTCAACCGTGTTCGTCACCGTCCACGTGATCTTTGGTGCATTGGGCGGAACGCGGCCGATCACCTCACGTTCGAATTCTTCGATGATCTCCGGCCGGCGCTTCTGCCGCCACATCTCCGGCGTCGTCACCGGCCGCCCGTCCTTCGTGGTCAGGATCTCGGGGTAATCCGGAAAGGGGTTTGCGGCGGCCTCGTCGTAGTTCGCATGGTTGGGCGCCGCTTCATTGCCGCTGAAGCCAGGGCGTAGCGCCTTGATGCCCAGTTGCTCCATCATGTTTCGATGATCGTCGGCGTTAGTCCAGTTCTTTGGAGCGGGCACACTCTGCCCGCTTGCCGGAGCGACCCGGAACAGCGCTGCTCCAGCCAGCAGCAGAATGGCCGGATGGAATCGGAACGGCATCACCTCACCTCTCAGCCTCAGAATATTGATCAGAGCTTACACGATAGGCCGGGCCGGTGCGGGGCCTCCATTTTTGTAGGATGGGGAGCGTGGAACCGCTGCCAGTATGAACCAACGTCCGATTTCAGTGACGGTGATCGCGTGCCTGTACGTCGCGACGGGCGCAATTGGCTTTGCGTACCACGCCGGCGAATTCAGAGGAGGGCAGCCGGTTCGCTTCGAGCTGTCGGGGATCGAACTGATCCGCATCGGGGCCGTTGTCAGTGGAGTATTCATGCTCCGCGGCCGCAATTGGGCGAGATGGCTGGCACTGGTTTGGATGGGGTATCACGTTGTCCTGAGCGCGTTCCACGGCTTCAGCCGCTGATTCGATCATCGTTGTCACTTCACCGGCTGGGAACGCGCGCGTATAATAGCCCAATAGGCACGCGCTTCTACGGCGCAACTGGGAACCGCAACTGGGCAGCAACAAAGAGGGACTATGTGTGATCAGGACCATTTCGAGGACGACCGCCTGGAGTATGAGGCCCGCGGCCTTGTCACCCGCAAACAATTCGGTGTCATGTTGGGCGCTGGCGTTGCGATGGCGCTGCCGCAAGTTGCCAACGCGCTGACAGTCGTCGAATCCGACGTCACCATCACCACGCCGGACGGCGCCGCCGATTGCTACTTCGTCCATCCCGCTGCCGGCAAAGCTCCCGCCGTCCTCGTCTGGCCCGACATCTTCGGCCTTCGGCCGGCGTTCCGCCAGATGGGCAAACGGCTCGCCGAATCGGGCTACTCCGTACTCGTCGTGAATCCCTTCTATCGCGCTAAGAAGGCCCCTACCTCGGAACCCGGCGGCGCAATCCAGGACGTGATGCCGCTCGCGCGCGCGCTGAACGAGACGACTCACATGACGGACGCCAAAGCGTTCATCGCCTGGCTGGACGCGCAAAAGTCCGTGGCCACCAACCGCAAGGTCGGCACACAGGGTTATTGCATGGGCGGCCCCATCGCGTTTCGCACCGCTGCCGCCGTCCCCGAGCGCGTCGGAGCCGTCGCGTCCTTCCACGGCGGCGGACTCGCCACCGACGCGCCCAACAGCCCCCACCTCCAGGCCGCGAAGACCAAGGCGCACTTTCTCATCGCGATCGCGGAAAACGACGACAAACGCTCGCCCAACGACAAGACCACGCTGAAAGAGATGTTCGAAAAGGCGAATCTGCCCGCCGAAATCGAGGTCTACGCCGGCTCGGCGCACGGCTGGTGCCCACCCGATTCGCGCGTCTACAACGAACCTCAGGCCGAAAAGGCGTGGAGCCGCCTGCTCGCGCTGTATGGCAAAGCGTTGGCCTGAAGGTCGAACGGAAATGAGGTTGGTCACCAGTGCCGCGTTCGCGTTGAGCCCCCTACTCCTGTGCGGCTGCATGGCGAAGCGTGACGAGGCCGCCGGCCGTCCGAAGGCCGCCATCGAATCGATCCAAACCGGGCTTGGTCCTGGGTCGTGCAAGCAGGTGATCGACAAAAATGACCCCAACGGGACATCCTACCTGCTGTGCCCCGGAGTTGCCGGCTACTCTCTGATCGTGCGCCGTGTCGACTCCGGACGCCAGTCGATCGACGTCGTCGATGCGGCCCAGCGGGTTCACCCGCTCGACTACCAGGAGTTCGTCACTCGCCACATGTCCAACCTGGACGGCAATGCGGAGTGGCGGGTCGCCGCCAGGGACGGAAAGCAGGTCCCCATCGCGCTGATCGTACGCGTGCAGGCGCGCGAGGACAACGACAACCCGGAGAAGGTCACCCGATCCTATCTGGCCGTGGCCAAACTCGCGCCGGAGACAGCGTGCGTCACCGGCACGATGCCCGAAGGCACGCCCGAGGCCGAGGTGCGCCGCACCGCGGACTCTGCCCTGGAGAGGCCGTGCGCCCAACCCCTGCCCCCGATGACTTCCGGTGAAGTCGTCATTCGCTGAGTCCGGAAGATTTCGCAAACGAGGAGAACTATGCCGACACCCGTGGAGTTCATGAGGCAGTATCGCGGTCTGAGGGTTAGCGTCGTGATCGAAGACCCTGTCGCCAGGGTGAGCCGTAGCGAGTCCCATGTGGTCCAACTCAGGAAGTACTTCATGATGGACTGGGCGGCGGGCACCGAGGAGATGCGCGATTACACCGAAGTGACGCGCGGCTCCAGCTCCGACGCCTGGTTCCAGGCCAATAAGGAGCGCATTCGCACCGCGGCGATGGGCAAGGGCGCCCCCCAGGACTACGCGCTGGCTCTGGAATGGGCGGTTCGTTCGAACAAGATCCGGAACGTGACCCAGGCGGCCCTTCAGCACTACTGCGACGAGCACCTCGGCATCGATTGCTCGGGCTTTGTCACCAACTATCTCGCCGCCTGCGGCAAGAGGACCTACTCCAGCCACACGGTGCGCAACACCAGCGCCGCGTCCTACTTCAACGCGGCCGCCGCCCGCAACGATCCGGCCCAGGTCCGGCAGGGCGACCTGCTGGTGTGGATGAACGGCAATTCGGTCAAGACGAATCCTGGTCATATCGCCGTTGTAGAGTCCTACGCCGCACAGAGCATGGCGGGCGGCAATATGCGCGTGGTCGAGGCGACCGGCGCGCCCGGCGCCAACCCGAAACTGCTCGACTCCATGTACGCCGTCGAGCAGATCATCCCCAAGGCGGGCCCCGTCCCCTGCATGATCCTCGTCGTGAAACGGCACGGCGTATCCGGGAGCCGTGTGGCCGTAATCCCGGTCTAAGGCCGCGTGGAGAGCGCGATTTTGCTGCCACGCTCCTCCGCCGCCATCAACGCCATCAGCGCCCAACCCGTCGCCTGGGACGAGATCCACTGATCGCGTCCGTGGCCATACCCGGTATCCACCAGCGGCTGGAACGGGAACGCCCGTGTCGCGACGTGCCACGATCCATCCTCTTCCTGGGTGCGCAGCAGCCACTGAACTCCGTTCCGGTAGGCCCGATTCGCAGCCCCGAAGCCGGACACTTGCAACGCATACAGACTCTGCCCCGTGGCATAGGCATCCGATTCCAGCGAATCCAGCTGAGCCCAGCCGCCATCGGCGCGCTGCCTCGCCAGTACGTCCTGCCTGGCGCTCTGCATCGCCTTGCCGCCGCCCCCTGCCCACGCCAGCCCCAGCAGCCGCATGTTCCGCTCCTCGCCCGTCCTGGCAGTGGCTGCCTCCAGCCATCTCCGCGCGCGCCCGATCCGCCGCTCGAATTCGGCGCGGCGGCCCGCAGGCGCGTACAGCGTCATCCCGCGGATTGCCAGCGCAGTGGCTGTAATGTCGGAATACTCAATCGGCGGGCGAGGCGCCCACACCGGCCAACTCCCGTCCTCCAATTGAGTCTGTGCGATGCGGTGTACCAGTGCGTCGGTCACTCCGTTCGGTTTCATCCCCGCGGCATGTAGGGACTGCAGGATGTAGCCGCCCGTGATGGGCAGATCGGGAATCAGGTCCAGCCCCTGCCGCGTTGGCTCGGCGGCCGGACTCACGAACGCATTCACCACCTTCATGTTGGCATCGAGCATCTCGGCGCTGTAGTGGAACCCGCGATCCCGTGCCATGCCCGCCACCGTCATCGGCAGCAGGTTGTTGTGGCAGGAGATGCAGCCTGTCTTGCGGAACGAAGGCGCCCCCAGTGCCAGCAGCCCCGGAACGCCTTTCTCCACCGCCTCACGAATGCTGGGGATCTCCTTGCCGCTCACCCGTTCGAACCGCGCGGCCCGCGCACTCTCCACTGTTGGTGCCTTCTCGCGCGCACCTGCTACCCGGAGCGCCGCCACGATCGCGGTCTCGCCCCGCCGCCGTGCCCAGGTCATCGCAGTCTCGCCCGACTGATTGCCGGCATTTACGTCCGCCCCCGCCGCCAGCAGTGCCCGCACTGCCGCCGCGTCCCCGTACTCCGAATACGCCGCCCACATCAGAGCCGTCGCGCCCGATCCATCCTTGGCGTTTGCGTCTGCACCGGCGTCCAGCAGCATTTGCACTGCCTCGGGCTGGTTGCGCATCGCGGCCGCCATCAGGGGTGTCTGTTTCCCCGTGCCGATCTGGAAATTAACCTTTGCCCCAGCCGCCAGCAGAATCCGCACATTCTCGATGTTGCCAAAGAGAACAGCATCGCTCAGCGCGGTCGCGCCATTCGCGTCCGTCGCGTTGACGTCCGCACCCGCGGCGAGCAAAACCCGCAGCGTTTCCGGATTCCGCGCCCGCGCCGCCGCCACCAACGGCGGGGTGCTCCCGCCGCCGCTGAGCAGTACCGGGATGCCCTGAATCTTGTCCTTGACGTTGACCTTGGCCCCTTTGGCGAGCAGTAGCCGCACAGTCGCCGCGGTGCCATCCGCCGAGCCCGCCACCAGCAAAGGCGTCGCCCCGGCCTCGGACTGCGCATTCCCGTCGGCCCCCCGGCGCCCCAGGAGCTTAGCCTTCCCCGGATCGCCCGCCGAGTAGATCCCGCCCCGCGCCCCCGCCGGATACGTGGCGTTCGGGTTTCCCC
>CAYVDY010000050.1:0-19742 GCA_964450255.1 uncultured Candidatus Solibacter sp.
TATTGTTTGACACAGAAAGTGTTGGAAGTGTTTTTGCGCAGGGAGGGCTTTCAGCTTGTGATCACCACGAAGTCCGACCTGGTGGCGCGCGATGCGGAGTTGCTGGCGGCTGTGGCTGCACGGAACCGGGTTCGGGTGAACATCACCGTCACTACGCTGGACACGGCACTGGCTCGTCTGCTGGAGCCTCTGGCGCCGCGGCCGGACTTGCGGCTGGGCGCGATGGCGGTGCTGGCGCGCGCGGGTGTGGACGTGGGGGTGGCGGCGAGTCCGGTGATGCCGGGGATCAACGATGGCGCTGAGTTGTTGGAAGCGATTGCGCGGGCAGCCAGCGCGGCGGGCGCCGGGCACATGTGGGCGCAGCCTGTGTTCCTGAAGCCGTGCGCGCTGGCCGTGTTCATGCCATTCCTGGAGGAGCGGTTTCCGCACCTGGCGCTGGCCTATCGCCGCCACTTTGCGCGGCACAGCCATATCCGCGGCGAATACGAGGAGCGGCTGCGGACCACGATGAAGGCGCTGCAGAACAAATATGGGCTGAAGCGGCCGCCGGCTATCCCGTGGGGTCAGATGAAACTGGAAGCTGAGTCGGACCCTTGCGAACCGCGAGGAATCCAGGCGACATAATCTCCACGCCGGCCTCGGCGAACGTGTCCTGAATATTCTGGTGCAGCGCCGAATACGTGAACTCGAACACGTTGGGACGATCGGTGAAGGCGTTGAGTTCGTAGCTGACGTGGTAGTCGTTGAGGCTGGTCTGCAGGACGTAAGGGGCGGGATCGGCGAGGATGGCTTCTGTCCGCTTGGCCGCACTGATCATCAGGTCGTGAACCTGCTGCCACGGGGTGGCGTAGCCGATTGTGATGGTGGTGTGGAGGACCAGTCCGCGGTTGCGGGCCATGGCGCTGTAGTTGAGGATCTGGTTGCCGAGGATCGACGAGTTGGGGACGACCACCTCGACGTTCTTGATGGTGCGCACCCGGGTGACGAGCAGGTTCTTTTCCAGGACGTCACCGAGCGTGTCCGCTATCTTCACTCGATCGCCAATGCGGTACGGGCGCATGTAGGTCAGCATGATGCCGGCCAGTACGTTGCCGATCGAGGTGCCGGAACCGATGGAGATGAGTAGGCCGAGCAGGATCGACACGCCCTTGAAGGCTTCGGATTGGCCGCCTGGCAGGTAGGGGAATACCACCACCAGCGCGAAGATCAGAACGAAGATGCGGACGAGTTGATAGGTCGGCTTGGCCATCTCGGGATGCATGCCGGCGATAGGCAGGTCCCCCTGCTCGATCGCCTTGGCGATGAAAGAGAGAAGCCGCAACAGGTAGTGGGTGATGAAACAGACGACGAGAACGAAGCCGCCGCTGGGGAGATAGGCGACGATTGCCTTGCCGATGCCGCCGAATGTCGACCTGAGGTAGTCCAGGAGCGTGGTGGAGATGCCGGCGGTTTGTGGGAAGAGCCCGAAGGTATAGGAGAGGAGGAACGAAAACTGGAAGAGCGCGAAGATCCAGAGGAACGCGCGGACACCTGTAAAGAGGAGCATTGCTCCTCGCTCCCATAGTAATCGGGCCATACCCCGCGCCTGGTCTGTCTCTGCCCTCCGGGCGACCCAATTGTCCACACGGGATCTAAACCATAAAACGAACCGCCGGACGAGCCAGATGAATGCTGCGAAGACCACCCAGGCAGCAAGCGCTTTGCCGGAAGAGGTGAGATAGCTCAGCACCGTGCGCTTTTCGCGGTAGGTGAGCAGTGCCGCTCGGACAACTCGCGCATACTCCTCAGCGACTCGGGCCTGCGGCTTTCCTGCCAACTTCGCGTCGGCTTCGGTCACCATCATAATGAGCGAGCGGCTGGTGGCGATGGCCGTCGCGTTTTGGGCCGGGATGAACGTGATGATCACCTGCCGCGTGTCGCCACTTTCCGCAATGCCCCGCAGCCGCGCAGTGATGTCGCCGGCGCGGTCCTTGGCCGAGTAAGGGCCGAAGTTCCCGTAGATGCGCAGTATTTCCCGGCCCTCAAAGTAGACCGGCGCACCTGCCTCCTGGGCCAGAGCGACGATACCGAGGATGGACGCCAACAGAAGGCGAAACAGCATGTCAGTGCTTAGGGTAAACCGTTGCGGGGCGGATCGGTGGCCTCGACATCGGTGGCGCGTTCGACGGGGCCGATAATGGCTGTGCGGGTGGGTGCGGTGTGACGATCGCGGCCGGTGGCGCGGCGCCAGAGAAACTGGATGCCCTTGCCGGCCTGATAGATCGGGTTGTTGAACGTGAAGTCGTTGCCGACAATGAGAACCAGTTTGCGTCCCATGCGCTCCATCTTGCCTCCGCTCACCGGGAGGGGATCGTCACTGGCGAGCGTGCGCAATGGCGTGCGGCAGGGATTCAATTCGAGAATAGCGACGGCGCCGTCAGTCTGGATGACCTCACCGGAGGAGAGCCTGGCTTCCTCCGGGACCCACGGGCGCCCCATCAACTGAGCGGCATCGACGCAGCCGGTATAGACGAGATCGTTGATGATCTTCGCGCGCTCGTTATCAATGTTCCGGTCGATGGCATTGATGAGGCGATTCTTCTTGAACGCCCAGGTGACGGCGATGTCCTGGGTGGAGGATGCTGCTCGAATGGTGCGGCCCTTCCATTCGCCGGGCTGATCGAAGATTCGCAGGTGGTGGCGTTTGGAGTAGCTGTTCAGGGCCTTCGAGAACTGGAAACGCGCCGGTGCCTCATCCAGCGTCATGGCGCTCATGGGGGCCTTGGGGTAGGGCCGTGCCTCGGCGAGTGCGCGGAAGGACATCCATCCGGTTCCTTTGGTGAGCCGATCCGCTTCCAGCCATCCGGCAGCGGCGAAGGCGCGCTCGATCCATTCTGCGTCGCCGATGAAGACCAGGTTGACGTAATCGGCCGGCCGGGGGTTCTTCACCGTGGCGGTGCGGTAGGTCATCTTGCGGACGAGATCGCGGAGCCGATCCCGCTCCTCCATGTCGGTGGCAATGCGTGGAAGCGGAGTGGACCACGTGGTGTCCAGCGTAAGCGGCGCGGCAAGCGAGACGAGCATCTCGGTGCCGGCTGGGTAGTAGATCTCAGCCTCGGGAAACTTCAGAACAGCGGCCGTGCTGCCGGCGATGACGAACTGGAGGAGGGGATCCCAGATGAAAACGTTTCTGGCGATGCCGGCGAGGCGGAATCCGAAGGGCGACGTGGCGCGGATGCCGACGATCTTGCCGGTCTGGTCCACTGTCTCGCGGGCGCTGTCCACGGATAGGAGCCGCGTCTTGATAGGGTGCGTCGAGCCGTCGGGCAGCTGAAGTTCGTGGAAGTCGATGCGCAGCGATGCTCGAAGGTTGCGGAAGCCCATGCGGATGGCCTTGACCTCAGCGAGCTTGCCGCGAAGTACCGAGCCCTGCGGGAGGATTGTGCGGCCGCCGTCCTGGATTGGGGCGATGAGCTCGGCATGGACCTCTGCGCCGGAGTTGCTGGAGTATGACGAGACGGTCTGTCGCAGGCGAACTTCCAGGACGCTACCGCTCTGGACAGTGACGGCGAACATGGCTGGCGCAATGATTAGTTGAAACAAAATTGCAACAGATCGTTTCATGCAAGGGTGCTGGGTATTGTTACTATCATAGCCGGAAACTGCAATGCGACGACGCGACTTCCTACTTACTACTGCCGCGGCGGGACTCGTGCCCGGCGCTACCGACCCGGCCTGGTATCTGCGAATGAGGCGGCTGGGGCAACTGAACATCAACGAAGCCGATGCGGCCACTCTGGATATCGGGCGGTGGATGGACTACTGGGTTCGCATGAAGGTAGACGGCCTGATCGTGAGTTGTGGCGGCATCATGGCGTTCTACCCGAGTGAGGTCCCGCTGCATCGCAGGGCAAAAGGGCTTGGGACGCGGGACCTGTTCAACGAGTATGCGATGGCCGCGCGCAAGGCCGGAATTCGGGTGATCGCTCGGCTGGACCCGTCGTATGCATTTGAAGAGGTGCTGATGGCAAAGCCGGAGTGGTTTGCGAGGTCTGCCGAAGGAACTACACTGCAGCACAATGAAGCGCCCGCCTTGTACCGCACCTGCGAGTTCGGCCCGTACTACGACCAGCACATGACTGCGATTATCGACGAGTTGTGCCGGCGCTATGATCCCGATGCGTTCTACACCAATGCGTGGCCGTCGACGGGCTTGGGGACCATCTGCTATTGCGACCGGTGCCGTGCGCTTTTCGGGAAGTTGCCGGCCCGGGACGATCGCGCCGATCCGCTGTACCGGCAGTGGACGGAGCGGCGGCTGGAGCGCGTCCTGCAGGTGTGGAGGTTGTGGTATGGGACGGCGTCGGGCGGCCGGGCGGATCGCGTATACGTTGGCAATCTGGGCGGCAGCATCCGGGCGGAGACCGACGTGCGGCGTATCGCGGCGGTTGCGCGCTGGATGAACGCCGATCACCAGGACCGTTCCGGCAACGTCCCCATGTGGGATTGCGCGCAGCAGGGACGCATCGGATATGCGGTGATGCGCGGACGGCCGGTGACGAATGTGACCAGCGGCTACAACATGAGCGACTCCATTTGGCGGCACACGGCGAAATCGCCGCTGGAGACGCGGATGTGGCTGAAGCAGTCCGCGGCAAGCGGAATGGTGCCGTGGTTGACGTGGCTTGGCGGACAGCCTCAGGACACGCGATGGATGGAGACGGGGCTGCAGGTGTTTCCGTGGCTGAAAGAGAATGAGCGGCATTTTCAGAATGTGCGGCCGTTGTCCAGAATCGGATTGGTTTGGCCGCAGCGGACGCAGGTTTGGCATCCTACGCTGAACCGCAATACGGACGCGCTGCAGGGGTTCTACTTCGCGCTGCTGGAGAACCGGATCCCCTTTGACCTGATCCACGACGGCGATCTGACGACCGGGCGCCTGTCCGCCTATGCGTGCGTGGCGATGCCGAACGCTGCCTTGTTGAGTGACGCTGAGTGCCGGGCCGTGCGCGCGTACGTGGCCGGAGGGGGCGGCGTCGTGGCGACGTTCGAGACGTCTCTGTACGACGAGTTGGGGCGGCGCAGAAAGGATTTCGGACTGGCCAGCCTGTTCGGCGCGTCCTTCGCCGGCGGAACGGAGGGACCACTCCGGAATTCGTATCTGCGGATGGAGCGGCCGCATCCCGTGCTGGCAGGGTTCGGCGCCACGAAGTATCTGCCGGGTCCACAGAACCGGGTCAAAGTGTTTGAAACAGAAAACGCCGCACTTGTGAGGATCCCGCCCTACGCCGCGTTTCCGCCTGAGATGGTCTATCGCGAAAGCGAGGCGTCCGCGGGGCCGGAACTGTTCCTGTGGGAGTCACCGGGGCGCGTGGCGTACTTCCCGTCGGATGTAGACCGGACGTTGTGGAGAAGCTGGAATCCGGATCTGTCCAAGCTGTTGGCCAACGCCGTGCGTTGGGCCGCGAAGGACGAGTTGGGCGCCAGCGTTGAGGGCGCGGGGCTGGTGGATCTGTTCTATTGGCGAACGCAGGCTGGGCTCGCGTTGCACATCGTGAACTACACGAATCCGGCCCTGATGCGCGGACCGGCGCGCGAGGTGTATCCCCTTGGTGAGCAGAAGGTGCGGCTGGCGTTGCCCGCAGGATTCGAGGCGCGCAGTGTTGAAGCGCTGGAGACTAAAACAAAACTGGCCTTCCGTGTCGTGGAAGGCCAGTTGGAATTCACACTGCCCGGCGTGCGGGAGTATGAAGTTGTTGCGGTGACCAGCTAGCGCTTCGTCTGGTCGAAACTTGCGCGGATGCCGGTGATGAGAATCGGGTCATGGCCCACCTTGCCGACGGGCGGGTTGGTGATATAGCGGGAGGAGAAGCCGACATTGAACTCCAGCCACTTGTACAGCGGGACGCTGGCCGTAGTGTCGAAGTTCATGCGGTACTCGCCCGTGTTGGTGAAGTTCGGGAAGAAGGCCAGTTTCTCGTTGAACTTGAGGCGGCTCAACGGTTGGTAGCCGAATTCCTGACCGACCATCAGCTCGCCGGAGTTCCGGGTTTCAGTAGTGTACTGCCCGGTCTTGACGATGTTGGTCACGTCAAACGTCTCGCGATTCCAGTTGCCGCCGCCGGCGACGTCAAAGAAGCCCTTCTTGCTCTGCCACACGTGATAACCGAAGCCGCCGCCGAGGACCACGCGGAGGTTGAGGTCCAGAAACTTGTCGTAGTCGTAGGCGTTGACTCCAAAGACGAAGACCCTCTTGGAGATGTCCCGATCGATGCGGAAGGAGCCGCTCATGCGATTGGCGGTTTCGCCGAAGGGGATGGTTGTGCTCTGGCGGGCGTAAATCTGCGCGAAGTTGACGCTCATTTTGTTGCGTCCGGCAATCCGTGTGGCGGAAGCCGCAGTTGCCACCGAGGTGGTGGAAGAGTTGCCGCTGGCGTTGGCCACACCCAACGTAACGAAACCGCTCCAGAAGTCGTTGAAGCGGGGATTCTTCAGGCGTTCCTCTTCTCGTTCCCATGCCTTCTGGGAGGCGTCGTCGCGGATGGCGACCAGCGAATCGGCCTTCACGGTCTGGGCGGTCCCGTCGGGCTTCTGAATTCTGAGTTCGTCGGTGGGGCCGCTGATCTTGGCCTGCACCGTTCCGGTGTCCTTGAGCGTGACGTTGACGGGAGCGTCAGTAGTGATGCCGGTAATGAGCGTCCGGTCGATCTTGATTTCGCCGGCGAAGTCGGTTTTGAGGGTAACGGTCTTGTCGTCTGTGGTGACGATTTTACCTGAGACCCGGTCGCCGTTCTTGAGAGTGATCTGATCCGCCGATAGAGTAAAGACAAATCCACACAGTAATGTCGTACAAGCAAAGAGACTACTTTTCATACTCAATTTTTGATGCGGGTACCTGGCACACAGGTTGCAAATTATCGACTCGTCCCGCATACAAAACTGGCGGCGTCATCCACACTGCCGGCGCCCTGAAAGCGCGCGAGTTGAGGATAAGGGCACAAGGGCCGTGTTCTCAGTGCTTTGCCGTTAGCCACCCTGCTGGCTGTGATCGCCGCGGGCGCCTGCCCCTTCTCCACCCAGGCCTCTATCGCCTTCGTCAGATCGTGCTGCGCATCCGATGGTGTTCCGTTCAAGCCCCAGAACTGATCGGGCCCGGGTCCGCCGCTGCAATGCTGCATGCCCGGCACCATGTACAACCGGACCGCGGATGCCGCCTTCTTTGAGCCGACTTTGGCGACGACCTTTTCGTAATAGTCGATCGTGTTCAGCGCCGTCAGTGCGGCGTCGCACCAACCGTGGTACAGAATCAGCTTGCCGCCGCGATCGAGAAATGGCTTCAGATTCGCGTCAGTCGCGTTGAGAATCGGGCCCAGCTTTTCATCGATCCGTCGGAGATCCGCGTCCATCCGGAACGACCTGAAGTCCCAAGCAGGGCTCTCCGCCACCATATTGCTGAACATCTGGGTGAAGAAGAAGAACTGCGCTGCTTTCTCGCGCTCCGCGCCATTGATCCAGCCCGGCCATCCGCCGGCGCCTCCCTCGCCGCCCGGCACGAAGCCGGGGAAGATCTGTTTACCCTGGCTTGTTTTCGGACCGGCGTAGATTTTGCGCAAGGTGGCGATCTGTGGAGCGGTCAGGCAGGAATCGGAGTCAGCGCCCGTGCAGAGAAGCGTGCCGGGGTCGAAACGGCACTGGGGAGGATTGTCGATCAAGCCGTCGGGGACGCCGTCTTTCGCATCGCAGGCGGTCAGCGCGGCTTTCTCGACCGCGGCCATCTTGGCGGCCGGGATGTAGCTGGCAGGATCCTGCAAGAGCGCCAGTTGATTCCACGCAAATCCCGCTACGATGTGGGTGAAGTGGTTGGCTGGAGCGCCGGAGATGATGCCGTCATAGTCGCCCGGATACCGTTGCGCCTCCATCAGCGCCTGCCGGCCGCCGTTGGAGCAACTGCTGAAGTAGGAGTGTTTCGGCGCGCTTCCGTAGAAGGCCGTGATCACTGCCTTTGCCGTCACCGTCATCTCGTGGATGGCGCGGTATCCGTAATCGATGACCTTTTCGGGATGGCCCACGGCCCAACTGGCGTCCCCGCCGGTGTGTCCAGTGTCGGTGGTAGCGCTGGCGTAACCGCGGAGAACCGGCGCTGCCATTGCCGACAACGATAGCGAGCCGGCGAATCCGCCGTTGCCGACACCCTGGAACCGTCCGTTCCAGCCAGTCTCCGGCATCCAGACCTCGAAGCGGATGTCCGAATCTGCCGTCGGCCGGATCGATCCGGTGACCCGGCAGAAGGCCGGGAGGGCCTTGAAGGGGGCCGCCGAGCCGGTGGGCGGCGTGAACGCGCCGGCTGCCACGGTTTGGGCGGATTGGATGGTGGTCGCCGGCAACTTCAACGCACCGAGGTTCTCGCAAAGTACCGCGGCCTGGGCGGTGAATCCGCAGGCCAGAAGAAGTGACAGTATCCAGGCATTGCGTGATCGGTTCATAGACTAGCTCCCAGTCCGGCCAACAGGCCGCTGTATGTCACAATAGCAGTGTGACAGGTCACGAAATTCGCCAGAAGTTCCTTGATTTCTTCGCCGCCCGGCAACACAAGGTGGTCCGCAGCTCTTCGCTCGTCCCGGGGGACGATCCCACGCTGTTGTTCACGAACGCGGGGATGAACCAGTTCAAGGATGTCTTCACCGGCATCGAAAAGCGCGATTACACGCGCGCCACCACCGCTCAGAAATGTGTTCGCGCCGGCGGCAAGCACAACGATCTGGAGAATGTCGGCTACACCCGCCGCCACCACACGTTCTTCGAGATGATGGGCAACTTCAGCTTCGGCGACTACTTCAAGGCCGACGCCATCGACTTTGCCTGGGACCTGATCACCAATGGTTACGGTCTGGACAAAGAACGTCTCTACGTCACCGTGTTCCGCGAGGACGACGAGGCCGAGGAGCTCTGGCAGAAGGTCACAGGTGTGCCCAAGAGCCGCATTTTCCGGCTCGACGAGAAGGACAACTTCTGGCAGATGGGCGACACCGGCCCGTGCGGTCCATGCTCGGAGATCCACTACGATCTCGGGCCGGCCGGCGCTGAGCCGGGCCGCGAGCACGAGCAGTTTCCGCTCGACGGCGGCGGCCGTTTTGTCGAGATCTGGAACCTCGTCTTCATGCAGTTCGACCGCGACGCGGCCGGCCGCATGACTCCGCTGCCGAAGCCCTCCATCGACACAGGAATGGGGCTGGAGCGCGTGGCCGCGCTGATGCAGGGCAAGCTCTCTAACTTCGAATGTGACCTGCTGCTGCCGATCGTCGAAGAGGCCGGCCGCCTGCTAGGCAAGCACCACGGAGACGACAAGCGCGTGGACACGGTGCTGCGCATCTGCGCCGACCACGCCCGTGCCACCGCGTTCCTCATCAACGATGGCGTGCTGCCCTCCAATGAAGGGCGCGGCTACGTGCTGCGAAAGATCATGCGCCGCGCGCTGCGCAATGCGCGCATGGTAGGCGCGGCCGATCCGTTCCTCTATCAGCTCACGGGTTTCGTGGCCGATTGGATGAAGGGTCCGTATCCGGAGATGCTGGAAAGCGTGTCCCGCGTGGCGCGCGTCGTCAAGGACGAGGAGCATCGCTACGCCACCACGTTCCAGGTGGCCGAGAAGGTCTTCCACGATGAGGCGAAATCCGCCGCCGGCGGCCTGCTGCCAGGCGCCGCGGCGTTCAAGCTCTACGACACCTACGGCATGGCGCTGGACGAGCAGGAAGAGATGGCTCGCGAGCTTGGACTCTCCATCGACGTCGAAGGCTTCAACGAGTCGATGACGAAGCAGAGGGAACGCGCCCGCGCCAGTTGGAAGGGTGCGGAAAAAGCTCAGATTTCCCCCGTTTATCAGGAGATCCTGGGTCAGGGCCGCACGCAGTTCCTCGGCTACGAGACGATGGTGTGCGCGACGTCCCAGGTTCTGGCAATCCTCGTCAATCAGCAGCGTGTGCAAAACGTGTCCACCGGCATGGAGTGCGAAGTGGTGCTGGACCGCACGCCTTTCTACGCCGAATCCGGTGGTCAAGCCGGCGACACCGGTGTGCTGATCAAGGCCGAAACCGGCGAACCTCTGGGACACGTGACGGCAACCTACGCCGCCGTGCCTGGCCTCACCGTCCACAAGATGACGGTGATGGGCGCGCTGCACGCCAACGAACTGGTGATGGCTCTTGTGAATGAGACGGGCCGCCGTGCAACGATGCGCAACCATACCGCCACCCATCTCGCCCATGCCGCGCTGCGCCAGGTGCTGGGCACGCATGTGAAGCAGGCCGGCAGCGTCGTGGAGCCCAGCCGCCTGCGCTTCGACTTCACTCATTACACTGCCGTGGACGTGCAGGAGCTGGCCGAGGTGGAGCGCATGGCGAATGCGCAGATCCTGGCCAACACCGGCGTCCACACCGATGTGATGGAGCTCGACAAGGCGATTGAGACCGGCGCGATGGCGCTGTTCGGCGAGAAGTACGGCGAGAAGGTGCGCGTGGTATCCGTCCCTGGATTCAGCCGCGAACTGTGCGGCGGCACTCACGTGAAGAGCACCGGCGAGATCGGCCTGATCAAGATTGTCTACGAGGGCAGTATCTCCGCGGGTGTGCGGCGCATTGAGGCAGTGACCGGCGCCGCGGCGCTAAAGAAGTTCCAGGAGACCGCCGGTGTGGTGCACGGGGCCACCAGCCTGCTGCGCACGTCCGAGGGCGAGTTGCTGGAGCAGATCGAACGGCTCGTTACCCAGCAGAAATCGCTGGAGCGGCAGATCGAGCAGTTGAAGGAAAAGGCCGCGCAGGCGGCGTCCGGCGATCTGGAGTCGCAGGCCCGCGAGATCAAGGGCGTCAAGGTGCTTTCGGCGCGCGTGGATGGCATGGAACGCACCCAGATGCGGAGCCTGGCCGATTCGCTTCGCAACAAGTGGCAGAGCGCGGTGATCGTGCTTGCTTCCGCCAATGACGGCAATGTGTCGATTATCAGCGCCGTGACCAAGGACCTGACGGCCAAGGTGCATGCCGGCAAGATCGCTGGCGCCGTGGCGCAGGCGGTTGGCGGCAAGGGCGGCGGCAGGCCGGATCTGGCCGAGGCCGGAGGCAAGGACGCCTCAGCTCTCCCTGCAGCCCTGGACGCCGTTTACGCCAGCGTGGAGGGCCTGCTCTAACGTGTTGGACGCCGTGGTGGTTGGCGCCGGGCCAACGGGTCTGGCGTGCGGCATCGAGCTGAAGAAGCGAGGTCTGAGTTGCGTGCTGTTCGACAAGGGCTGTCTGACCAACTCGCTCTACCACTACCCCACCAACATGACGTTTTTCACCACTCCGGAACTGCTGGAGATCGGTGAGATCCCGATGACCTCTATCGGTGAGAAGCCGGTGCGCGGCGAGGCGCTGAAATACTACCGGCGCGTGTCGGAGCACTATGGGCTGGATGTGCACCAGTACGAGCGTGTAACCGGATTTGAAGGCGAGGACGGCGCGTTCACGGTCCACACCGAGGACCGCCTGGGCCGCCCGCTGAGCTATCAGGCGCGCAAGGTGATCCTCTCGACGGGCTACTACGACCGGCCGAACCTGCTCAATGTGCCCGGTGAGGAGCTGCCCAAGGTGATCCACTACTACAAGGACGCCCACCCTTATTCAGGGCAGGACGTGATGGTAGTGGGCGGCAAGAACTCGGCGGCCATCGCTGCGCTGGAACTGCACTGGACCGGTGCGCGGGTTACGATGGTGCACCGCCGCCCGGAACTCGCGCCGAGCATCAAGTACTGGATCAGGCCGAACATCGAGAACCGGATCAAGAGCGGGGAAGTGAAGGCGTTCTTCAATTCCAGCGTCGTGCGGATCGATGAAGAGTCGGTAGTGCTGCGCACGCCGGACGGTGACGTCACCGTGAAGAACGACTTCGTCTTCGCGATGACGGGCTACCACCCCGATACGGACTTTCTGTCACGCCATGGAATCCACTTCGACGCCGTGACGCAGCGGCCGATTCTAAACCATGAGACTTTGGAGAGCGAGCGCGCCGGAGTCTATCTCGCCGGTGTGTTGGTGGCGGGCATGCACACCAGCGAAATCTTCATCGAGAACGGGCGGTTCCACGGCGCGCAGATCGCCCAGCATATCTCCGTGTGCATCAGGCCTTCCTGAGGACACGGGCCCAGTCTCGCTCGCGGCACTTGGGGCAGCAAAGGTACTTGGTTG
The DNA here is from genome assembly GCA_964450255.1 of uncultured Candidatus Solibacter sp. Lineage (GTDB taxonomy): Bacteria > Acidobacteriota > Terriglobia > Bryobacterales > Bryobacteraceae > Paludibaculum. The sequence continues at coordinate 12,192 of CAYVDY010000050.1, forward strand.
TGAGCGAGTGAGGACTGACGAGATCCTGCCGGGTGGATACCTCGAATTGGTGTCCGCATTTTGGGCACTCGCAGGCCGAAGTCGCTGCGTGCCAGCGAACCAGCACCAGAAGCATCGCGCAAACCAACAAGGCAAGAACGAATGGATGGCTCTCGCCAAACAGGTACGCCCCCAGGACGATTGCCGCCGTGAAAACGCCGATCATCAGCCCGGTGATCAACCAGTCTTTCCGATCAGGAACGCGGTACGAAGGCATCGGACTCCTCTATCCGAGATTATAGCCGGGCGGCGGGAGGGGGTCAACGAACGCGAAATAGCGCCACTTCGTCCACTTTTTCGATCAATTCCACACCCCAGTCCTCCGGAGTCATCAGGAACGACCGGCCGATGGGGCCGTTGCCTTCAGCGCCAGTCCGGACGACGATCCAGGCGATTCCCTGCCGTTTGACCAACTCCATCGCGGACCGGCGGTAGAGGCGTGGAGCGGTCTGGTCCAGGGCTGGCGGAGTGGCCACCGGTTTCCATTGGCGGTCCAACTCTTGCGTCTGAATGGTGAGCATCCGCGGTCCGGTGAGATTGGGCATCAGCACGCGCACGCCGTCCAGTGGCATTGGCCGGTCGAATGTCACCTGCCAGTGCATCCCCGTTTGGACGTTGTCCCATGTGGACCAGCGTGTCGCGCGGTTGCCGTCCATGGCCAGCCAGGCATCGCCGGGTCCGGGTTGGGCGTCAACGAACCATCGCTTCGAAATGGGCACCGCTCGTCCATCGCGCAGTAGTTCGACCTCCGCCAGATTCCACGGCGCAGCGATCGGCTGCCGCATTGCCACCCGCACGCCGCGCACGAAGCGAACGGGCCATTGAGTGCGCCCGGAGATGAGGATCTCCGGCGTTGGCCGGGTTGCCGCGCTCAGAGTCGCCTGCAAGTTGTCGAACTGCGCGGAAGGTAACGGTCCGATGGGCACTGTGGGCAGATAGGCGTAGGGCAGCGCGAACAGGTCCAGCACGCCCTCGCCCGGTTTCAAATGGCGTGCCGTCATCTGTGCGTATCGATACTCGAAGAGGTTCTTCGTCAGATAGCTTTGCTCGGGCTCGATGCGCAACGCCGCCTGCCAAGGGAAACCATGCAGACGCCACGCGCCGGCGCCGGCGTAGCGATCCACCACCCCGGGCCAGCAAGTGACGGCGTGCGCCAGCACCAGCACCAGCATCGCCGGACGCGGCAGCGCCAACGCCAATGCGAGGCAGAGGAATGGCAATGCAGGCATCACAAAACGGGCGCCCAGATTCCGCGTCCACGGGAGCAATAGCAGCAGTGCCACGCCCAGCAACACGCGACCGGCGGGCTTGCGAAGTGCGAGCAACGCCAACGGCGCCAGCAGTAACACCGGCCCGATCATACCCTGCAGGGCGGCCCCATCTACTGCGATCGCCCACGGCACCCCGGCCCAACTGAGATCACCATACGTCGAGAGATACTGGGCGAGACTTTCTTCGGAAAATGCATGAAAGGCCGGGTTAGGAAACAGCCGATTGCCGAGCGGCGCGACAGGGTTGGCTGTCAGCCACAGGGTCCGCAGCATCCATGGAAAGACTGAAAGCGCCGCGCCGGTGCTGAACAGTATCGCCCCGCGCCAGCGCCGTTTCCACAACAGCCACGCGATTCCGGCGGGCACCGCCAGCAGGCCGGTGATCTTAATGGCGTAACAGAATCCGGCGGCTAGCCCCGCGCATCCGTCGGCTTCCTCCAGCAGGAGGGCGAAGGTAGCGAGGCCGAAGAACACCAGCGCCGCGTCCGTGTAGGCTGCTGTTCCGCTCACTCCGACGACGGGCGTCATCACGTACAGCGCGGCGGCCCAAAGCGAGGCCTCCGCGTTCAATCCAAGGCTGCGGCCAACGCGAAACATCAACGGCACGGTCGCGCAGAGGAATATGTAGTGCACCAGCTTGGCCGCGCTGTATCCCCCGATTGCCACGGCCGGCGCAAACAACGTTTCCAGACCCAACGGCAGCATCTCGTAGAATCCCAACCGCGCGGCGAAGCGCCCGGTGCGCAGCCATTCGGCCACGAACCCGAGATGATAGGTTACGCCATCAGGTTGAATCTCCGGCGTCAGTGCGTGGACCAGATAGAGCACGAAGTACGCCGCCAGCGGCAGCAAGGGCAGGGCGCCGGCGCCCCACCCAACGGGCAGGCGTTCCCGTTCTGGACGCCACGCGAACAGCACGCAGCTCAGCCCCACGGTGAGGCCCAAAGCGAGTGCGCTGGCGCGGCCCGTGAACAGCAGCGCGAACACGCAGAGGCTCAGCAGCGGCGCACCGCAAGCCAGGGCGTAGGTCCAGTGGCGCGGCTTACCCCGCCATGGCACTCTACCCAGAGCCAGCGCGCCAGCGATCGTGAGGGCGGCGCCGGTGAGGATCGGGATCATCGGTGAGCTAGAAGGTAGTGAAGCAGAACACCTGGTTGGAACCGTCGGGCGACAGGCAGTACTCGCCGTTATCGATGTACTCGTTCACCTCCACCCGGAACAGTCCGGGCGACAGAGGCGTCACCATCAGGAACAGCGGGCGTGGCGCGTCCTTCTTGCGCTTTCCGGGCTCGGGCAATACAAGGACGCGGTTGCCCGCGCGCACATCCATCTTGAAGAGGCTCAGCTTGTCAGGATTGATCTTGTCCGATTGGAAAAGGAAGATCGGCTCTGAAAGCGGAGTTCTCGCGGGCGAAGTAGTGCCGGGGACCGTGTACACCTGGCTGTTCTTCTCCTGCGAATCCTTTGCCATGAGGGATTCGGTTTCCACGAGCGCGCCGGCGTGGAGCAGGAACGGGACATCCGCCTTGGGAGGCTTCGGGCCCGAGTACTTCTTCTGACTCTGGGCCGTGGTGGCACAACCCAGTAGCAGGGCTGCCGCGAGAAGGCGGTGAATCAGGAGACTCATATCGATCATTGTCGCACTACGGGGTCGCACTACGGATCCCCCCTTCCCGTGCGAGACTAATAGATCGAACCATGAGTTTGGCAACGCCCAGTCGAGCCACCGAGTCCAGCGAGGAAGAGAAGCAGGAACTCACTCCGCTTTGGAATGTCGTCCTGCTCGACGACGATCAGCACACCTACGATTACGTCATCGAGATGCTCTGCCGCCTCTTCGTCAAGACCGTGGAAGAGGCCTATCGCAATGCAGTCGAAGTCGATGCCACCGGCCGCACCATCGTCATGACCTGCGAGAAAGAGGCCGCCGAATTCGCGCGCGACCAGATTCACGGCTATGGCGCGGATTGGCGCATGCCGAAATGCAAGGGTTCGATGAGCGCCATCCTCGAAAAGGCAGCCGGTTAGCCTGCAGATACCTTGTTCGTGGCGAAGTCCCATCGCAGTTTTCTACCCTCGCGATAAGCACGGTTCGCCAGGTGCGCGGCGCCCGCCGCGGCGTGACCTTCGGTGGCGTTTTCTTTGCTCGGCTTACCCTCGCGGATGCTCTGGATGAAGAACTCGGCGTGTCCCATGCCTCTCTCGATGGCCACTTCCTTCGGGTCCGGCCTGGCCGGCGCGGGCTGGTCCGCTCCACGCGACTTCAGGTACTGATCGCGCGCCGCCTTCGGCCAGGCGGACGATCCGTAGTACTGCACGTCGCGGTCTTCCGGTTCCGGCGTGACAGTCACCTTGCCCGCTTCCATCACCAGCGTGCCTGTCTCGCCGTGGATCACCATGCCGGGCGCCCGCGAGCTGTTCGTCAGATTGACGCTCATTTGGGCGAAGAATCCCTGCTGATACTCAAACACGGATTCCAGCACATCCGGCACCGTTCGGCCGTCTTTCCACTTGAACAAGCCGCCTTGCGAGACCACGGACACTGGCGCCTGCACGTCCATCACCTCGTGCAGCGTGGTGAGCAGGTGGACGAACAAATCGGTCGCCACGCCGCCGGAGTACTCCCACCAGCAGCGCCAGCGGAAGAACACCTCAGGGCTGAATGCGCGTTTGGGCGCGGGGCCAAGGAAGCGATCCCAGTCGATCGTGGATGGTGAGGCGTCCGGCGGGATTGGATAGATCCAGGCTCCTTCCTTGGAGTTGCGGTAGTTCATCATGCGGATCTGGCGTACTTTGCCGACCGCGCCCTGCGCAACGAGCTCTCGAGTTTTGGCAACCAGCGATGTCGTCTTGCCGCCGCTGCCCACCATCAGCACTTTGCCGGACCTCTTCTCCGCGGCGATGATCTCTGGACCGTCCTCAAGCCGCCAGGTGAGTGGCTTCTCGATGTACACATGCTTGCCGGCCGAGAGCGCGTCGAGCGTCATCCTCTTGTGCCAGTGGTCCGGCGTGGCGATTACCACCGCGTCGAGATCCTTGCTCGAGAGGATCTCCTCGTAGCGCTTGGTGGTCTTGATTTTGTCCTGGGTGAACTCGCGGGCGTGCTGCAGGTAGCCATCGTAGAGATCCGCGGCGGCCGCCAGGTTCACGCCAGGGATCTTGGAGAACTCCTCCATCAACTGGCTGCCACGGATGCCAACTCCGATCAGCCCGACATTGACGGTATCGTTCGGTCCTGCGGCCTTCAGCAGCGGAGATGCCCCGGCGAGAGTGTAGACAGTTGAGCGCATGAAGGCGCGGCGGGATGGCATGCCGGGAGTATAACGCAAGCTAGCGGGCGGGCGGGGCGACCAGTTTCTGCCACTCGCGAACGATGGCGTCGATGAGTTGCGGCATCTCCGCTGCCACCGGCTGCGATAGTGTTGAAGCCCACTCGAAGTTGGCGGCCTCCAGGCCGATCAGCAGCATCGAGGAGGGCATGCACTTCAGTACGGGAGCGAGTTTCATCGCCTGCACCAGACCCATGCCGGTTGAGGAGCAGCGGGCGATCTCCGCATGGAACCCTGGATCGCGGGACTCCAGGCAGTGCAGGGTGCCGGGCGGCGCTGTGCCGGTGACGATGGCATCCACCATGATGATGTGCTGGGCCGTATGCCACGCGTCGAGGAGCTCAGAAGTGTCGCCGCGCAGGGTGCGGGAAGGGATCTTCATTCTCTGCAGGGCGTCGGCGCAGAGCGGACCGATCGCGTCATCGCCGCGGTCCATTCTTCCGCAGCAAAGGATCAGGGCACGGTAGCTTTTTTGCTTGGCCATGCGCTACAACTGCCCGGCCGGGCTTACTCTTCGTAGGTCAGGAAAGTCTGGGAGATGTGGTCGTGCCAGCTCAGCCGCTCCTGATCGAATAGCGCCCAAACGACGCCCATGCCGGCGCTGGCAAGGCTCACCCAGCCGGAGAACATCCGAATCATGCGCTGCGGACGGGAGGGTGCGTGACCGTCAAAGCTGACGATTCGCAGCCGCGCGCCCTGCTGGCCCAGCGTCGCCTGGCCGAAGTAGCAGTAAAGAAGCTTGTAGGCGGCCGCGATCAGCAGCGTGCCAGCCGCATAGCAGCCGTAAAGCACGGGTCCGGCGGGGAGCGTGTGCAGGCACAGCCGGATGGTGAACAGGAAAACGCCGGCGAGGGCAAAGACGAATCCAGCATCGAAGAGGGATGCCATGGCGCGGAAGCGGAAGCCGGCTACCGGAAGGTCCGTGCGGCGGCTGATCTCGCGGCTCAGCGGCGCGGAGTGCGGCGCGCTCGGTGGCGGGGTGAAATCAAAAGCGCCTTGGCCGGGGATGGGCTTGCGTTTCGGCTGGCGGGGGCCGTCGACATTTCGCGAACGCTCAGGCCGCGCCGGTGGAGCGGTGTATTCCTCAAAGCCGACCACGCGGCGGCCATCTTCGGAGGGGAAGAGTCGCGGTTGGATGGCTTGGCGCGGACGCTGCGGAGCATCTGGATTCTCAGCCACCGTCGTGAGGCGGCGTGCGGGCGCGCCGGCCTCCACAGAGTCGTGCTGGTAGTCGGGGGCGGCGGCGGTGGCCACCACGGGGAAACGCCTTCCGTTATCGTCGTCGAGACGGTGTTGGCACCTCTGGCACCGCACTTCGTTTTGAGGAACGTTCGAACCGCAGTATCTGCAACGCATGCCCATGCTCCCTTATCCCGCAACGCGAGAGGCATTGCAGGTTGGTGACGAGTATTGGTGGCCGGCGACCCCAGTCTTATGCCGATTCGCTCATTGCGACCGGTCATTTTGTCGTGCTAGGGTTGAGCCGTGAGCTCACCGTTCTCGCGCCGCAGGCGATTCGAGGCATGCGCCCAGCGGTACCGTCATATCTTAAGTAACATAACTGCTGGCGTTTGTCGACACCTTTCGTTCGGTTTGCTTGAATTGTACTGGAACCGCCGTACTGTACGTCCTTACTAATCAATGCACCTCCGTTTTCATATTCTCCTTATCTTCTTCGTGTGCATGATGGCTGGCGCGCAAGTTTATCGTTCGCCGATACTTGGTCCGAGCTTGGCGGCGCCAGCCCCCGCACAGCCGGCAGAGGCGCCAAAGATTAAAAGGACAGACCCACCGCCTCCGGGAATTGTAGTGGTCTATGGGGTTCAGCAGGAGCGCGAAGGCGAGAAATACAAACTGCGTCAGAGCGCACGGTTGGAGTCTGTGGAGTTTCTGCTGGAGGCAGACGAGATCGACTACGACCGCGAGAGCGGATTAGCGGAAGCGCGTGGCGCGGTGAAGTTCATTCAGTTCCAAAGCGGCGAGATTCTCAAGGCAGACAGGGTCGACTATAACTTGAATGATCAGACCGGAACCTTTTACAAAGTCAGCGGTTCCGCGTTTGGAAAGATCGATCCACGTCCGGGCATTCTGACTACCGGGAACCCGTTTCTGTTCCAGGGCGACTGGGCGGAGAAGCTGAAGGATCGCTACATTCTGCACGACGGGACGATCACTAACTGCGAAATACCCAATCCCTGGTGGACACTAAAATCCCCGACCATCGACATCATTCCGAATGATCGGGCGCTGGCGTACAAGAGCTGGATGCGGTTGAGGCGCGTGCCCGTTTTGTATGCACCGGTGTTCTACAAGGATCTGTCGAGCAACGCCCGCCGCAGCGGCTTTCTCACTCCGAACTTCGGCAACAGCAACCGCCGGGGGCTGATGGTCGGCTTGGGGTATTTCTGGGCGATCAACCGCAGCTACGACGTGATGTACCGACCGCAGTACTTCTCGCAGCGGGGGCTGGCGCAGACCGTCGATTTCCGAGGTAAGCCAACACAGACATCTGATTTTGATGCTTATATTTACGGTGTCAAAGATAAAGGATTATTGCGTGAGGACGGAACGCGGGAGGATCAGGGCGGCTACCTCATGTCGATTACGGGCAAGGCGGAGCTGCCGAAGGGGTTTCGGGCCCGCGGTACGGTGAACTACCTGAGCAACTTTCTCTTTCGGCAGTCGTTCACTGAGAGCTTCAATGAGGCGGTCTCGTCGGAATCCAACAGTGTCATCAGTGTCACCAAGGACTGGTCCACGTATCACTTGAATGCTGTCTTCACGCGGCAGGAGAACTTTCAGAGCACCACGGATGGAGACACGATCCTGACCCGCAAGCCGCCGCAATTGGAGTTCATCAGCCGGGACCGGGAGATCAACCGGAAGGTGCTGCCGGTGTGGGTTTCGTGGGG
>CAYVDY010000051.1:0-19518 GCA_964450255.1 uncultured Candidatus Solibacter sp.
CTCGCTCTGGTACTTTCTCACCAGCGGCAGCATGTTCTCCGGGACCGAGAAGGAAACATAGACCGGCGACGTCTGGAGCAGGGTCACCAGCGTGTTGTCGTGCTGTTTCGCGAGGCTGCCCTGCTTGGTGGAGATGACGCCGGCGCGCCCGGAAATCGGCGCGTGCACTTTGGTGTAGTCGAGTTGCAGCCGGGTTTCCAGCAGGCGGGCGCGATCTGCCTTTTCGGCCGCCTTAGCGCTCTCTACGGCTGCGCGGCCGGCATCCACGGCGGCTTTGGCGGCGTCCGCACTGCTGACGGCCTGGTCGGCCTGCTCCCGCGAGAAGATGCCTTCCTTCATGAGTCTGAGGCTGCGGGTCGCGACGGAATCCAGGTTCTTCCAGGTCGCCTGATCGCGCGCGATGTTGGCTTCGGCCTGCTTGGCGAGGGCGACGTCCCTGGCGATATTGGCTTCGATCTCGGCCATCTGCCTCTGGAACGGCTCCGCATCCAGTTCGAAGAGGAGTTGGCCCTCCCGCACGTCCTGGCCCTCGGTGAAGTGAACGCGCACTACCGGCGAAGTGATGCGCGACTTGACCTCGACGGTGGAGCTGGCCTCCACGTTGCCGATGGCGGCGATCTCCAGCGGGACATCGGCGGAGATGGACTGTATGGCGCGGACGGCCTGCGGCGGGGTCGCGTTGGTGGCTGCGGTGGCTCCTTGCCGGGAGCAGGAAACGGTGAATGCAGCGGAAGCCGGCATCAGCCCAGCCACCCAACGGGAGGGTAGGCGAGTGAGGGTAGTCGAGCGTGATTGAATATGGGACGCGGGAAGCGTTCAGTCGCGCCTCTTGACAATCGAGAGGCACACTTCCACGATACTCCTTCTGGCCTGGTTGACTTCGGCGCACCGATATGGTCCGCACGCTACTGTATCCTATCTTCAGACCCGGAAGTCCCCCACCTTTCGCGGCCTCGTCAGGAAAGGAAGTGACGGCGAATGAGACGCTGGAACGCAGCAATTCTCTGGGCCCTGCTGGCCTCTGTTTGCTCCGCCAAAGAGATCCACGTGGCTGTCACGGGAAACGACGCCAACGGCGGCGCATCGTCCGCGCCGCTCAAGACAATTTCCGCCGCGGCCAAGCTCGCGCAGCCGGGTGATGTCATCACGGTGCACGAGGGCACCTACCGGGAGCGGGTCACGCCGCCTCGCGGTGGTGATTCCGATTCCAGCAGGATCGTCTACCAGGCGGCTCCGGGTGAGAAGGTTGTCATCAAGGGCTCCGAGGTGATCCGCGACTGGAAGCCCTTCATGCCCGGCGTGTGGAAGGCGGTTGTGCCGAACTCGTTCTTCGGCGCCTACAATCCCTACAAAGACAGGATCGCCGGGGATTGGTTTACGGATAAAGGCCGCCCCCATCACACCGGCGAGGTCTATCTGAATGGCCGCTCCTTGTGGGAGACCCATCTGCTGGAGCAGGTTCTGAATCCGCAGCGGCAGCCTGACAGCCGGGACCCGGAAGGTTCCACGTGGACATGGTTTGCTGAAAGCGACGACGAGAACACTTACATCTACGCCAATTTCCATGACAGGAATCCCAATCAGGAACTGGTGGAGATCAACGTACGGGACAGCTGCTTCTACCCGGATCAGCCGGGGCGCAACTACATCACCGTGCGCGGCTTCCACATGAGCCAGGCCGCCACGCAATGGGCGGCTCCGACGGCGGAACAGATCGGGCTGATCGGCACCCATTGGAGCAAGGGCTGGATCATCGAGAACAATGTCATCAGCGATTCCAAGTGCTCCGGCATCAGTCTGGGCAAAGACCGCAAGACCGGCCACAACGTCTGGATCAACGATCCCCGGAAGGATGGCGCCACGCACTACAACGAAGTGATTCTGCGCGCGCTGGAAGCCGGCTGGTCGCGCGAAAACATCGGGTCGCACATCGTGCGCAACAACGTCATCTTCAACTGTGAGCAGACCGGCATTGTCGGCAGCCTCGGCCCCGTGTTCAGCCAGATTCTGAACAACCACATCTACAACATCTGGGTGAAGCGGCAGTTCACGGGTGCGGAGATGGCTGGCATCAAGCTCCATGGCGCCATCGACGTGCTGATCAAGGATAACCGGATCCACAACGCCGGCCGCGGACTGTGGATGGATTGGATGGCCCAGGGCACGCGGATCACAGGCAATCTGCTGTACGACAACACCACCGACGACCTCTTTGTGGAGGTGAACCATGGACCGTTTCTCGTGGACAACAACATTTTCCTTTCCGGCCTCAGCCTGCAGGACTGGTCCGAGGGAGGCGCGTACGTGCACAACCTGATGACCGGGCGAATCGTGAGCCGGCCCGAACCGCGCCGCTCCACTCCGTATCACAAGGCGCACTCCACGGCGCTCGCCGGACTGGACAGCACCACTGGCGGCGACAACCGTTTCTACAACAACATCTTTGTCGGCGGCGGGAGTACCGCCGACGCCCGCCCGGAGCGCTCCGGTGGCTATGGGCTGTGGGTCTACAACCATCGTGAGTACCCGCTCCGGACCGCCGGCAATGTCTACTTTGCGGGCGCTCGCGCCTATGCCCAGGAGACCGGCGCACTCGACCGGTCGGGTGAGAATCCCAAGGTCGAACTGGTGGAAGAGCAAGGTTACGGATTCCTTCGCCTGACCCTCGGCGCGGATTTGCAGTCCGCCGCGACTGGATTGGTGAATACCGAAATGCTGGCCAAAGCCAAGGTTTCTGGACTCGGCTATGACGATGTCGATGGGGCGCCGGTGGTCATCGGTAGCGACTTTGCCGGTAAGAAGCGTAAGATGTCAAAACCTTCTGCCGGACCGTTTGAAGACCCCGGCCGGGGCAGCCTGAAACTCCGGCTTTGGTAACTCTCAACATGCAGACAAGACGCACATTTCTCGGCGCAGCCGGCCTGAGTACCGCGCTTCGCGCCCGGTCAGCGCCAGTGCGGCCCAACGTCATTTTTATCCTTGCCGACGACATGGGCTGGGGCGACCTCAGTTGCTACGGAAACCCTCGCGCCAAGACTCCCAACATCGACCGCCTCGCCGCCCAGGGCACGCTCTTCACGCAGTTCTACGTGAACGGCTCAGTCTGCAGCCCCACGCGCTCTGCGTTCCTCACCGGTATGTACCCCGCCCGCAATCGCATGCACGGCCACCTCGCCACCGAGGATCTGAACCAGCGGCGGGCCATGCCGAATTTTCTCGATCCCACCGTCTCTAATCTGCCGGCTTCGCTAAAGTCCGCCGGCTACCGTACGGGCCATTATGGCAAGTGGCACCTCGGCAATGGACCGGGTGCTCCGCTTCCTGGTGCGTACGGGTTCGACGACCACAAGTCCGTCAACTCAAACGAAAGCCGGTTCAGCGATCTGTCTCCAGGCTTCCGCGCCCGCTCCACCACGTGGATTGTCGATAATGCCCTTGAATTTGTGCGGCAGACGCCGCGCGATCAGCCCTTCTACGCCCAACTCTGGATGCTGCTGCCCCACGCTCCGCTCGCCCCCACGGCGGAGCAGCTCGCTCCATTTCAGAATCTCCAGCCCGGCCCCGACGTCCCCTGGCCCGGCGCACAGCAGATCTACAACGCTTCGCTGCGCGATCTCGATCTTCAGATCGGCCGTCTGCTCGGCGAACTCGAAAAGGATGGCCGAGCCAAGGACACAATGATCGTCTTCTCCTCCGACAACGGTCCCGAGGATATTCATATCGGCAACGCCAGCCATTCCGCCTTCGGCTCGCCCGGTCCGTTCCGCGGCCGGAAGCGCAGCCTCTACGAGGGAGGCGTCAGAGTCCCAGGGATCTTCCACTGGCCCGGGCAGATCCCGGCCGGCCGCGTGGACGACCGCTCAATTGTCTCCTCGGTGGACTTCTTCCCGACCGTCGCGAAACTCGCGGGAATCCCGCAACTCCCGGCCAAAGCCTCAGTGGATGGCGAGGACGTAAGCGACATCCTCCTTGGCCGGCCGCGGCCGCGCCGCAAGCCCCTGCATTGGGAGTGGCGCTTCAATGTCGCCGGCTACGCTGTCAATCGCAGTCCGATTCTCTCCATGCGCGACGGCGATTGGAAACTCCTCATGAACCCCGACCGCAGCCGCGTGGAGCTCTACAAGATCCCCGACGATCCTATGGAGCAGACCAACCTCGCCGCCGCGCAGCCGGCGGTCGTCAAGCGAATGAGCGAACGAATGTTGGCGTGGCAGCGGACCCTTCCGCCCGGTCCCATGGACCCCAATGCCGGCCGCAACGACTGGAACTGGCCCAAAGCCACGCAGTGACGTTCCTACCGGCACATTTGGTCGAGGAACTCGTACGCCTCGCGCCGGACGGCGGGCGGAAAATCGTGATCCGCCTCGGGGTGTCTCACCACCAGCCGCCCTGCCGGAAAACGGCTGCGGACGGCGTTGGCGACATCATCCACGCCACTCGCATCGAAGTTGGAGTCCTTTGTTGGCGCATTGACGAATACACCGCGCGGTGCGATCGCCGCCAGGACGTCTGTGAAATCGAACGGCACACGGTCCGGACTGTTCCCATACACCTCGGCGATTCGCGGCATGTAGCGGGTGGACGTCCAGCCCTTCAGATTCCCGCCGTAGTACTTAGCGAACGCCGTGAAGCCGCAACTCGTGACAGCCGCGCGAATCCGCTCGTCGAACGCCGCCACAAACAGAGCGTTGTGCCCGCCCAGCGAGTGACCGATGACCGCAATGCGGCGCCGGTCCACGCGAGGATGCGCCGCCAGCAGGTCCACTCCACGAGTGTGGTTCACGATGCCGTACATCGTGCCGCTTTGATAGCCGCGCCCGTAGACCTCTTTCTCGAAATCCGTCTGGTCCTCTCCGAACGAGGGATAATCCGGAGCCAGCACCACCCAGCCCTGTTCGGCCAGATCCTTCCCGTAGTGCAGGTTCTTCTTCGGGCCCATGCCGATGGGCTCGTCCTTGCCGATGCGCGTCGTCTGGTGCAGGCAGAGCACCGCCGGCCGGCGGCCGCCCGCTTTGGGTACCAGCAGCCACGCGTACACCTTGCGTCCAGCCTCCGGTTCGTAGGTTAGCCGCGTGCGCGTATAGGTGCCTGCGTCTTCCGTGTTCAGCGTTTCCACCGCCAGGCTCCGATGACGATTCAGCTTCGGCATCGGTCCCATCGCCTGCTCCATCTTGCGCAGAGCTTCCGCAGGGGATTGCGCCGCGCAGGGGACGGCTAGCGCCATGATCAAGAAGTGGGCGAGTCGCATGTTTCTTACCGATTCTCTCGCAGCCGCGCCACGCCGGGCACGGCTCGCGACTTACCGGCCTGTTTATCTGATATACTCCGCCCGGAGCGATCTATGCACAAGGCGTGTTTGCTACTGTTGGCGCTATCCTGCGCGCCGATGCCGGCACAGGAACAATGGGTTACCTACGAGGGCAAGAGCGGCCCGGGCAAGGGCAAGCATATTGTCTTCGTCGTGGGCGATCAGGAGTATCGTTGCGAAGAGTCGATGCCGCAGTTGGCCAAGATTTTAGCGACGCAGCACGGGTTCCGGACAACCGTCCTGCTGCCCATCAACCGCGCGACCGGCGAGATCGATCCGATGACGATGGACAATATCCCCGGGCTCGAGATCCTGGCCAAGGCCGATCTGATGGTTCTGTTCACGCGGTTCCTGGAACTGCCCGACGAGCAGATGAAGCACATCATCGATTACACCAATTCGGGCAAACCGATTATGGGGCTGAGAACGGCGACGCATGCCTTCAACTACGTGAAGCGCAAGGATAGCCCCTACGCCCGTTACAGCTACAACAGCAAAGACCCGCAGGGCGGGTGGGGCCGTCTGGTGCTCGGCGAGACGTGGATCAACCACTATGGCGCGCACCAGAAGGAGAGTACGCGCGGCGTCATCGCAGAGGGCATGACCGACCATCCCATCCTGCGCGGCGTCGCCGACATCTGGGGACCCTCGGACGTCTACGGGATCACCACCCTACCGGCCGATGCACAGCCGCTGCTGCTGGGGCAGGTGCTGAGCGGAATGGCCGCGTCGGATCCGCCGAACCCGGCCAAGAAACAACTGCCGGTGGCGTGGCTGCGGAGCTTCACAGGCGAGAAGGGGAAACCGGCGCGCGTGTTCACCACCACCATGGGCCACGCGGGGGACCTGCAGAACGAGGGCTTCCGGCGGATGCTGGTGAACGCTTGCTACTGGGCTCTGAAGATGGAGCGCAAGATTCCGGCCCGGAGTAGTGTCGACATTATCGGGAACTATAGCCCGAATGAGATCCACGCGAAAAAACACAAGACGGGCCTCAAGCCCGCCGACTTAAAGTGAGGTCCAGGATGAGTGAGATCAACACCGAGAACAAATCAAGACGCACTTTCCTTGGCGCTTCTGCGCTGGCGGGGGTGACTCTGCCGTATGTCCATGCCGCCGCCAGCAACACCGTCCAGGTCGCGCTGCGCGGCTGGGGCGGCCGGGGGACGGGCGCCCCGGTGAACGCGCTGTCGGTGACGAGCGTGCCGATGAAGGTCGTCGCGATGGCCGACATCGTGCCCGAAAGGCTCAGCGGCAACCTGGACAAGCTGAAATCACAGTTCCCCGCGCAGGTGGACGTTCCGCCGGAGCGCAGGGCCCTCGGCTTCGAGGCATACAAGCAGACGATGGACGCTCTGAAGCCGGGCGACGTGGTCATCCTGGCTACACCGCCGGCGTTCCGGTGGGTGCATTTCCAGTACGCCATCCAGAAGGGCCTGAACGTCTTCATGGAGAAAGCGATCTCGGTGGACGGTCCGACCACGCGCCGCATGATCGAACTCGGCGAGGCGGCCAAAAAGAAGAACCTGAAGGTCGGCGTGGGCCTGATGGTCCGCCACTGCAAAGGGCGCCAGGCGCTGCTGGAGAGGATCCGCGGCGGTCAGATCGGCGACATCATTGCAATGCGCGCTTACCGCATGGGCCGGGCCGGCGGAACGGCTCCGCGCAAGCCGGACGGCGTCAGCGAAGTGATGTACCAGGTGCAGCGCTTCCACGCCTTCCTGTGGGGCAGCGGCGGCGTGTTCAACGACTACAACATTCACCAGATCGACGAGTGTTGTTGGATGAAGGGCGCGTGGCCGGTTGAGGCGCACGGCATCGGCGGGCGGCACTACCGCCGTGACTCGCTGGACCAGAACTTCGACACCTACTCGATCGAATACGTCTTTCCCGACGGCACCAGGCTTTTCTTCGGAGGCCGTTACATCCCGGGCTGCCGCGAGGAGTTTGCCAGCTACGCGCACGGCACGAAGGGCTCGGCAGTGATCTCCACGTTCATGCACACGCCGGGCAGGCCGCGGATCTACAAGGGCCACTCGATTCCGCGAGTTGCGAACAAGACTGAACTGATGCGCGCCGAAGACCCGAACGCCGCATGGATCTATCCGCAACCGGAGCAGAATCCCTATCAGTTGGAGTGGGACGATCTGATGGACGCCATCCGCAACGACAAGCCATACAACGAGGTGAAGCGCGGCGCGGAGGCGGGACTGGTAGCGTCGATGGGCCGCATGGCGGCGCACACGGGGCAGATCATCACCTTCGACCAGATGCTGAACCACCCGCACGAGTTCGCGCCCAACGTGGACAAACTAGCCATGGACGGCCCGGCGCCGGTCCCGCCGGATGCCGATGGGAAATATCCGGTGCCGGAGCCGGGCATCAAGACGGATCGGGAGTACTGACGGCGGGCGGCCCCGCGAGGCCGCTCAGAACGGGAACAGTTTCCGGAGCTCCTCGGTGGAGGGACGGCTGCCGTACTCGCAGATCTCGAACGCCTGCGCGTAGCGCACCTTGCGTCCCTGTTCGGCGCCGTAGAACTTGATCAGGGCGTCGCGATAGGTGTCTGCGGCGGAGGCGTAGCGCCGGGCCAGGTTCTTGCGGACCTCTGCGCTGCGGCGCTGGCGTCCGGCTGCGTCTTCGGGGTAGATGCCCGGATACCCATTGGCGCCACCCTCGTGAATCTGCGACTCCATGACCAGCAGGGCGTCCAGCGTGGGCTCGATCACTTCGTCGATGGAGACCGCCAGATCGGCGGTAAAGGGGTTGGGGCGCTGGAAGCGATCCGCCGTGTAGAAGAACACCGGGTTCTTCTTCAGCGGCGGCACGTCGGGAGCGAAGAAAGGGACCGTGACCATGTAGGCCGAGTCCTGCACCAGGATCGACGTATAGCGGTGATCCGGGTGATAGTCGTTGGGGCGATTCGTGATGACGATGTCGGCGTTCCATTGACGGATGAGGCGGGTGACGGAACGCCGGTTTTCCAGGGTCGGCATGATCTCGCCGTCGTGGATATCGAGAACTTCGGTGGTGACGCCGAGACGGCGCGCGACCTCCATCACTTCCTTGTGCCTGCGGATCGCCAGAGGGCCGCCAGCCAACTGCCAGTGGCCGATGTCGCCATTGGTGGTGGAGACGAGCTTCACATGGTGGCCCAGCTTGGCCCATTTCATGGCCACGCCGGCGCCGCGGTACTCGGCGTCATCGGGGTGCGCGCCAAAAATGATGACGCGGAGTTTGCCGTCCTGCGGCGCCTGCGCGACGGTTGCCGTTTTGGCGAACGCGATGCGCGGTTGCCATCCGGTCATCGCGCTCCCGAGCGCGACGCCTAGTGCGCCAATGCCGACCATTGCCGAAAGTGAGTAACCAGTTCGAGTCATCTTGTCGATTCCCTCCAGAGATTGGTGGTTGCCTGACCAACGATACGGTATCGCAATTCCAGCAGTTCTTCTCGTTCGGCAGTATGGTGTAAAATAGATGCAACTACACCATGGCGTTGAACATCAAGAATCGCGAAGTCGAACGACTGGCCACCGAAGTGGCCAACTTGGCGCACGAAACCAAGACCGAAGCCATCAGACGGGCGCTGGTCGAACGTCACACTCGCCTTCAGGCGCGGGCCGGCAAGGCCGGACGCCGCCAGAGCCTGATGGCGTACCTCGAGCAGAACGTATGGCCGATGGTGCCCGCCGGCGAACTCGGGCGCGTGATGAGTCGCGAGGAAGAGGACCGGATTTTAGGCTATGGGCCGGAAGGGTTTTGAGCGGGATGGTCCTGGATAGTTCCGCCATTGTCGCCATTCACTTGCGCGAACCTGGCCACGAACGGCTGGTCGAGAGAATCGAGGCGGCCGGCGCTGTTTTTGTGGGAGCGCCCACTCTACTGGAAACCGCCATGGTATTGACCACTCGCTTGGGACAGGATGCCCGTCCGCTGATCGCCGCCTTTTTGAAGCGGCTGGATGCTGAGGTCATTCCGTTCAACGAGGAACACCTCGATGCCGCCACCTCGGCCTTCCTCCGGTTTGGGCGTGGACGCCATCCGGCGGCCCTGAACTTCGGGGACTGCTTCTCGTACGCGATAGCGTCGGCCGCTGGATTGCCCTTGCTGTTCACCGGTGAGGATTTCAGTCGTACGGATATCATCGAGGCCTGAGCCGCTGGTAGAAGGCAGATTGCCGGCCCCCTTTGCACGCCTGCCGCCTCAAGGCTCGCTCCCGCAGGCCGCACGTACGGCGTCAACCATCCGCTTCTGCCGCGCTTCGACGGTAGCCATGATCGTACTCACCCGCGCCTTCGCCCCCGCCGAATTCCGCACCACCGCCCGCAGCCGCGACCACAGCTCCGCGCCGCCCGTCTCATCGATCTCGAAGAACCAGTCGCCCGCGCCAAAATCGCGATACATCTGCCCCTTGCAGGTGTCGGTGGGCTGGCGAACGTAAAACGCCGGCGTTCCGTTGTAAAACGCAATCAGCGGCGAATGGCACTCCACGCTGACCACCGCCTGGGCCTTGGCGTACACCGAGGCGGCCTCGTCCGGCAGCCAGAACGTGTCGCGCCAAACCACGTTGCGCTTCACGTCCGCCGGTAGCGGATCCACTAGCGCGGTCTTCGCCAACTCCACTTGATACGTCATCTCCGGACAGGCCAGCACCTTGTTCCCCGTGTCCCTGACGTAGGCGACAATCATCTCGCGCAGCTTCGCGTGGTCCTGGTTGACGGTGCGCGCATTGATCGCATCCTTCGCGTCGTCGTCGGCCTTGCGCGGCGCGTTGTTGACTTGATAGTAGGGCGTGTATCGCAGTCGGGGAATGACGCAGATGAACTTCTTCTCCACGAGTTGATTCGCCCGAAGATAGGCCAGTCCCTTCGCATTGTCGCGAATGTGCATGCCGAGCTGGGCGTCCGGGCCGAATTCCAGGACGGGCGTCTTCACGCCTTGCGCCTTGAGATAATCGCGCGAGATCGTGTCGCGGCAGAAGAAGAACGCCGCCCGGTCGATGATGTATCGCAGGTCGGCTGGGAGATGGTCCGGGGGCAATTTGGCGGCCTTGGCCCGCAACTCCTGCAGCGTCCCGCCTTCCGGCTCGCGCCCCGCGCCGAAACCGGAAACCGGATCAGTACTCACCCCGAAGACCCCAACCGGTTTTCCGGTAGCCTTGGCAAACGCCACCGCGTGGTTGCTGGCGGGGAAGCCGGAGCCCGAACCGCTTAGGTAGAGATCAGCCTCCGCCCAGGCTTTCGTCAACTCGGGCGTGGACGGCTTGTCGTCCCCACCGAGGCTGCCTTCCACGATCTTCAGCCGCGGGTAATTCGCAGTCAGCAACTCGCGGGAGCCGTGGCCGAGCCTCCCCGGCCAGAGCGTAACCTCCGCCTCCGGAAAGTGCTTGCCGATGAGAGAGAGGGCGCCTGGGGTGTGGCCGACGTCGCCGATGTTGACGCTCTGCCACGAGCTGCGAAGGAGGATGCGGGGTGGGCGGGATGCAGAACTGGGAGCGGCCAGGAGGAACGCGCTTTGGGCCAGGAAGCTGCGGCGGGAGTTTCGTATCTCTTTCATGGGATCTCCCGCCATCTTGTCATATCGTCGCGGCATGTGAGCTGCCTGACGCTGGACTGTGCCGCTGCGCGATCGCCCCTTTCGCAACGACCGCGATATGCAGAACCTGGCCCGCAAGCCGGCCGCCAGTTCCCCGTCGTTCCAGTCATTGCGCCACGCCCAGCTAGACTCCCACTGGTCCTGCTGGCCAAACTGCACGCCCGGGGCTGGTCAGATCGCGCCCGTCACCCTCGACACCCCGGCAGGCAACTTCACGGCCGCCGAACTCCCCAACCTCACCTCCACCGGACGCGCGGCGCGCACCTCGCACCGCACCACGTTGCCCTCGAACTCCACAAAGCGGATCTCAGCCGGCCCATCGGTCCACACCAAACGCCGGCCATCCCGCTGTACCCGCAGCCCCTCGTCCGATAGCTCCACGTCGTAAAGCGCCCCAGCCACCGGATAGCGGCGAATGCTGGCCGGCTCCACTGGATGGAGATTGCCGAAACGCAGACCATGGAACGGATTCACGTCAATCAGTTCCTCCACCGCGATCAGCACCATCAGAGCGCCCCACGTATAGTGCGGATCGCTGGATCCCTCCCCCGTCGTGGAGAGGAAGTTCTCATAGCAGTGCCCCTTGCTCCGCCACGGCCCCAGGAACATCCGCGCACTGGATTCAGCCAGCATCCGCGCCTCACGGTCCCAGCCCTGGAGCTTGAAGCCCTGGTATACCAGCCAGTTGATCGGCGCCCATACCTTTCCGCGCCAGTAGTGCTGCTGCGGGAATGCCGCGTCGTCCCGGCTGATCGTCGGCAGAATGAACTGCCCCGCGAACTTGTTCGGGTCGTGAAACAGCCGCCGCAAATGCTCAGCCCGCTCCGGCGTCGGCACCCGCCCGAGCAACGAGAGAAACACGTCCGGAGCCATCTGCGGGAAGAACTCCCCCGTCTCGTTCGGAACCCACCGCCGGTTTGCGTAACAGCCGGTGGCCGGATTCCACAGCAGCCGGTTGATCCGTTTCGCCATTGCCGCATGTTCGGCGCGCAATCGCGCGGCCTCCGCGGGTCGCTTCAGCCGCTCCGCCATCCACGCCAATACCCAGCAATCCATCGCGTACAGCGAGTTCCGCTCCACCGTGTCCTGTTCAATCGTGTTCGTACCGGAGTTATACCGCGCCACGCGCCACCACTGCGGCGAATCGTCGTGGGATTCGTAGTAGGCCACCTGCTCCCGGTGCTCCACCGGAATCTCCTCCGGGTAGTTCGCCCCCAGTTCCAACAGCCCGTTCCGGTTGCCGTCCCTCCACGGCTGGCCGTCACCCCGGTCGGCAAACCACCAGCGGTGCGCCTTCAACAACTTCGGATAGATCTCCGCCAGAAACTCTCCATCGGGATGCCGCAGGTAGGTTTTGGCCACCGCCAGGGCGCCGATAGGATACTGCGTGTGCCCCCACGCCACTGGAAATTCCGATGGCTTCGGCCGGCCCGGCCACTGCCCGTACTGCGCGAACATCCCCTGCTCGTTCTGCCACGACGTGATATCCCGTATCAGTTGGAACGCGCGCCTCGGGTCCTCCTGGCTCACCAGTAGTGCGCTGAAGAAACTGTCCCAAAGGAAATCCGGCGCCGAGTTCGTATCACGAGCCCAGGACCGGCTCACCGTGATGTAAGCCCGCCGCCGCTCCGGCGTGTACACTTCGCTCCATTGCAGTTGATCGTTGATCGCCGCCGGCACGTCCGCCAGCCAGCCCCGTCCCTCGGGCCGCGCCGCCACATACCGCCGCCGGTTCGCCCCCAGCAACTCGTCGATCCGCCCAGGCACCAGCCACGCCTCCGTCTGTTCCTCGAGCTCCTCGTAACGCTGCCCCTGCCGCGCGCACAGATACAGCTTCTCCACGCCCGGATAGTAGCCGTGCCACAACACCGAGCCCGCTCCGGCGCAGTCCGCCGCCGGCCGGCTCACAGCCAGCACCCAACGCATGGCGTCCCGCGTCCCCGGTACCCATGACCGTGCCCGCAGAAACCGCCGGCTCCCATCGCTCGAAAACAGAACCGCGTACCTCGGGGGCGCCGAGTCCCACGGTACGTAGCCCTCCAATACGATCGCCGCCGGCGCGCTGTTGGTGATCCGGCACACCACCTCGTTCTGCGCCGTGCGCGCCCACTCGTACGTCACCGCCGGTCCGCCCTCCGGCATCTGCCAGTCCAGCCGCGCGTAAGAGTCGTCCGGTGCCTTCGGACCCACGCCCGTCCACCATTTCGGCCAATCCTGCATCCACGTCTTGAACCGCCCGGCACACCCCGCCGCCGGACCCGCCTCCGGCAGCTCGGCGGCCCACGCTTGGGGCAAAGAGAGGAAACGGAACCCGAAGATATCGGCGTGATCGGCCACGAACACCTGGCCCGCCCAGCCGTCCGGCGCCAACGGCCCTGCCAGCCACTCCTTCGCCGGCCGCAGGCGCTTCCACAGTGTGAGCGGATCCTCGCCGCTCATCGTCGTGAATCCCAGCAGCCGGTGTATCTCCGCCGTGGAAGCCTCGCGGCTGGGTATGCCAGCCGCCGCTGCACAGGCCATGCGGAACAAGTCTCGCCGGTGAAACTGCGTCATGGCTTCGGGTTGGGCGTGCTGTCGGCGGCCAGGTCGCCCAGCGCATATTGAATGCCCGCCAGATAGTGCCGCAGCACCGCCGGATTCCAGTACGTCTCCGCGTTGTGCCCCAGCACGCTGTAAAACACCCGCCCCCGGCCATACGTCCGTATCCAACTCACGGCGTAATCGCGGTCCGCTCGCGAGCCCCGGTGCGTCGTGCGTTCCAGATCCATGCTCGCCAGCACCTTCAAATTCTGCCGCGCGTACGGCGCCTTGAACTGGTAGATCTCATCGGCGATCTCAATTCGCTCCGCCTGAAACACCGCGTTGATCGGATGCTTCGGATCCTCCAGGCGAATCGTCACCGTTTGGCGGCCTTTCCACGGCCAGTCCTGGTAGTACGCCCCGATCATCTCGCCGTAAGCGGGCCAGTCCATGAACGCCAGCGTAGCCGCATGGATGCCGATCAGCCCCCCGCCTCCGCGTACAAACTCCAGCAGCCCAGCACGCAACTCCGCCTCCCGCGGCCCCGCGAACGGATTGTAGCCATGCAGATTGTTGATCAGCACCGCGTCGAACCGCCCGAACATCTCCGGCGTCAGCGTCGATCCGTCCTGAAAGACCGCCTGAAACGCGCCCGTCTGGTCCGACATCACCTCGATCATCCGCGCCGCGAATGGAACCGGCGGATGCGTGTCGTTCCGCCCCAGCACCAGCATCCGCCGTGGCTTGGCCGGCCGCATCAACGGCGCGCGCGGCATCGCCGCCTCCATCAGCGACACCTGGCGCGGATCCGGTCCCAGATGCACCCGCGGCTTCGGCCGGCTGTCGGCCTCCAGATCGCCCAGGACATATTGAATCCCATCCAGGTAGAAGCGCAGCATCACCCCGTTCAGAAACGCATCCGCATTGTGCCCGAACGTCGTGTGAAATACCCGGCCTGCCCCATACCGCTTCACCCACGCCAGCGGGTAGTCGTGCATGGGCTCGTTACCCAGGTCCTGCACCGATCTCATGTCCAGGCTCAACAGCACTCTCACCGCATCGCGCCTGAACGAGCTCTCAAACTGGTAGATCTCTTCTTCAAACGGAATCGGCCAGCTTCGCGAGCCAAACGCCCTCGCCACCGGATGCTCCGGGTCTTCCACCTGGATCGACACCGGCATCCCGTTCCAAGGATGCCAGTTCAGATAGCCGCCAATCATCTGCCCATACTCGCGGTCAAACTCCGCGTCGTACGCCGTGCCCAACTTCTCAAAGTGCGTCGCCGATGAATGCACCACCACCACGCCGCCGCCGCCCCGCGCATACTCCAGAATCGCCCGCCGGTACGTGTCCGCCGCCGGAGCCGCGCCGAATGGCCGCCCCATCAGGTTGTTCAGAATCACCGCGTCAAACCGCTTCAGATTCTCCGGCGCCAGCGCCGCTGGATCCGAACTTGCCTCCGCCTCATAGGCGCCGCTCTGCGCGCCCATCAACTGGAACGCCCGCGATCCCCACGTAGCCCCGCCCTTGGGGTACGGCGAAGTGGAGGGCGGGTAAACCAGCACCCGCCGCGCCTTCGCCGGCGCAGCCGATGCCCGCTGCGGCACGGCCGGCGCGATCACGGCATCCACCGGACCTTCCGGCAAGTCGCGCGCCGGAGGCATCTGCGCGGCTAGCGTCAGCGCTCCAGCCAGCGCCAGCAGCACTCTATACCTTTGGTGTTTCATAGCCCTTCCTGGCCCCCGGTGACAGCAGCTTCGATCCCTCCACGCTCCCAACAATGCTCTCCGTCTCCGAGTTCCAACGGATTCGCTCACCCGTCCGGTAGCTGATGTTCGCCAGATTGCACAGCGTCGTCGATTGGTGGCATTCCTCCAGCTCCATCGGCGCCGCCTTCCTGTCCTTCACGCAGTCGACGAACGTGCGGTACCACGCGTGCTCGTCCGTCAGGTCGACCTTCTCGATCAGCCTCTTCGGCTTCGTGTTCTCCTCATACACCTCGTAGCCCAGCCGGTCCAGCACCAGCGTCGCCTTCGTCCCGCAGAACAACAGCCCGTGGTCCCATGGCCGGTGCTGTACTGGAAAGAAATTGTTCGAGCTCCTGTACCGGTAGGTGGCCAGAAAGTCCGGAAACTCAAATGACGCATCCAGCGTGTCCGGCGCGTCCGCCATGTCGTCCACCGCGTACTTGCCGCCAGTGCACGTCACACCCAGCAGCCGCTTCGGTTGCATCGCCCAGACCACCACATCCAGCAGATGCACCCCCCAGTCCGTCATCATGCCGCCACCGTAGTCCCAGAACCAGAAGTTGTTGTGCAGCCGGCCTGGATTGTAAGGCACTACCGGAGCCGAACCCAGCCACAGATCCCAGTGATAGCCCGCCGGCGTCGGCTCGTCCGGACGCCGCCCAGCGCGCGTCCCTGAAAGCTTGCAGTTCCAGCACTCCACCATCGCGATCTTGCCAAGCCGCCCCGAGCGCACTACTTCGATGGCCTTCTGGAAGTGCTCCGTGCCCCGTTGCTGCGTCCCCATCATCGCCACTACGCCGTGCTTCTTCACCGCCTTCACCATCGCCCGCCCTTCGGGCACCGTGTGCGAGAGCGGCTTCTCCACGTACACGTGCTTGCCCGCCTGGCACGCCTGGATAAAGGGCCGCGCGTGCCAGTGGTGTTGCGTCGCCACTACCACCGCGTCCACATCCTTGCGCTCCAGCATCCGCTCATAGCCCACATAGCGCTCGGGCGTCTGTGGCCTCCCCAGCTTCGCCAGTTGCGCCTGTGTCTGATCCAGCCGCGGCTCAATCGCGTCCGAAATCGCCACGATGTCTACATCGTCATACTTCGCGAACTGGCTCATAGGATACCGCGCGCGGCCTCCGCACGCGATGAAGCCCAGCCGCAGCCGGTCGCTCGGCGCCGCTCCGTGAAGCGCCGCTCCCGCCGCCGTGCCCAGAAACACTCTTCGGTTCATTGGCATGGTAAGTGTCCTTCCGGGTTCCTTAGAAGATCAGCTTCAGACTCAGTTGAATCATCCGCGGATCGCGAGCGCTGCTGAACGCGCCGAAGTTAGCATCCACCTGCTTGCCCGCCGTATCGAACCGCGCCGTGTTGAACAGCCCGTTGAACTGCGTATGATTCCAGGTGTTGAACATCTCCGTCCGGAACTGGAGATACCGCTGTTCGCTCCGCAGCGGAAACCGCTTGCTCACGGACATGTCCCAGTTGTTTACGCCCGGACCGCGCAACATCCCCAGTCCCGCGTTGCCAAAGCTGTACTTCGGCGTTCGCGCGAACATCTCGGTCTTGAAGTTGCGGCCGAAGGTCTTCTCGCTCTTTGCCAGAATGGGAGAGCCCAGCACCGTGATGCGCGCGCCTTCCAGCGACCCCGTGATGTCCTGGCCGTCCGTCGTGCTCAGACTGGGCGTGAAGGGCGTGCCCGACATGAACGACGTGATGCCGCTCAACTGCCAGTCGTCCAGTACCCACGATGCCGGCTTCCAGCCCAGCCGCTTGCCCAGTTTGGGAACTTCGTACATGTAGTTCACCACGAAGACGTGCGTGCGGTCGAAACTGCTCACCCCGTAGCTCCGCTGCCGCGTCGGGAAGTAACCGCTCACGCCGAATCCGTCGCTGATGCCCAGTCCCTTCGCGAACGTATACGCCACCCCAAACTGCAGGCCCCGCGTGAACCGCCGGTTCGCCGAAACTTGCGCCGAATGGTAGTTCGTCGTCCCTGAGGTCTCCAGCCGGCTGATGCCCTGGTAGCCCTTGTAGTCCCGGAGGAACACGTCTGGCAGCGGGCTGCCCGGCCGCGTCGGATCCTGGTTCGCCGCGTCGAAACGCGCGTACATCGGGAAGTAGTTGATCGGCCGCGTCAGGCGGTCGTGCCGCGAGATCATTCCCACATAGGACGCGTCAATGATCGTGCTCCACACCTGCTGCTGGAATCCCAGGCTGAAGTTCGTCGCCCGGCCCATTTTGTAGTCCGCCGCCGCGCCCGTGTTGATCGAGGCCGGCCCCAGGGCGCCGCCCGTCTGCGTGTACGTGTCCAGGTTTCCGTAGTAAAGCGTCGGCGAATAGGCGATCGGCGGGCCAGCCACCGATCCGCCGCTCAGGTTGGGCGGCCGGTCCTGAAACGTGCCGATTCCGCCTCGCATCGCCGTCTTGCCATTTCCGAATACGTCATAGGCGAAGCCGAAGCGCGGGCCAAACCCGACCCTCGGAAACTTCGCGAACGTGCTGCCGGCAGGTATTCCGTCCCGCCCCGCCGCCACCGCCCCGTTCGCCGGATTGCCCGTGCCGGGGACGAACAGCCCGATCATGGGCGCCGGAGCAAACGCGCCGCTGACGGGATCCTGCGCTACCCGCTTGCCCGCCTCGTTGAACGCCGGACGGTACAGCGCCGGAGCCTTCTTCGGATCATACAGAGACGGCACAAACGCTACCACCGTGTTGTTCGCATCGTAGGTCTCCGTCGTGTGATACACCCGCAGTCCTACGTCCAGCGTCAACCGCCGCGATACCCTCCAGTTGTCCTGCACGTACCACTCGGTGTTCCAAAATGAAAGGTCCATGTCCAGGCGCTTCGTCTGCGTCGTTTCGGTGTAAGAGGCGAAGTTGCCCAGTATCGCATTCGAAAAACCATGGTTCGAATCGAACGGGTTGTTCGCGTCCCGGCTGAAGTCGAACTGGCCTTGCCATGTGCCAGAGCCATTCTCCCGCTTGAACGTCCGCTCCACGTAGACGCCAGCCTTCAGGCTGTGCTTGCCCCACACCTTACTCACGTTGTCCACGAACGAGTAGATGTCGTTGTAGTTGACATATGGCGCCTGGCTCTGGATGTTCGAGTTGATTGCGCTGGACGGCACACTCCCGAAGTTCACCAGCGGAATGTAGTTCGCCGCCGGATACGTGTGCTGATACCAGCGCGCCGGATTTCCCATCAGGCTGCGGTCCAGCTTCTCCGGCTGCGTCACATCGAAAAACAGGTTGTTGTGGCTCAGTCCCACCCGGAAGTCGTTGATCAGTGTCGGCGTGATCGTCGTCGTCACGTGACCCACATGGCCGTTCCCCGGCTGCGTGAAGTACACCGGCGAAAGCGGATAATTCATCCCGCCGTTCACCCAAAGTCCATATGGCGTCGTCTGCTCGCTCTTTGACGTGATGTAGCGATAGTACATGTTCCACTTCTGGCTCGGGTTGCCATCCAATCGCAGCACCTCCTGCCGCGGCGTGTAGCTGCTTGTCACTGCGGATCGATAGTTCCATCGGTACAGATTGCCCTGACTGGGGTCGGTGAAGTTCGGAGCCGGATAGAAATTCAGAATCGACGAGCCCAGCTTGCTCAAACGGTTCGCCGGAATGATGTTGCCCGCGAAAGGCGCGCTCGTCGACGGGTCGCGGATCGGAATCAGCGCGCCGTTCACGTCGTAGGTGCGCGAGAAATCCCCGCGCCGCTCCAGTTCTGTCGGCGTCGTCACAAGCTTCGTCCCGTAGTTCACGCGCGAACCCGTGAACTCCTGAGACCAGAACACAAACAGCTTGTTCTTCTCTGTGTTGAACTTGCCCGGAATGTAAACCGGGCCGCCGAACGAGTACCCGCTGATCCGGTAGCGGTACGGGATCTTCTTCGTGCCGTTCCGGTTGTTAAAGAAGCTGTTGGCATTCAGGCTCTCATGACGGTAGAAGTCGTACGCCGTGCCATGAAACTGCTGCGTCCCGGACTTCGTCACCACCGAGATCAGCCCGCCTCCGCTCCGCCCGAACTCGGCGCTATAGTTGCTCGTCAGTACCTTCACCTCCGCGATCGAGTCCATGTTCGGCTGCACATGCACGCTCGAGTTGGAGCCCGTGTCCAGGTTCGTGATCCCGTCCAGAGTGAAGTTCTTGTGGCTGGAACTGGAGCCGTTGATGTTCGTCCCGCGGATCGAATCCGGCGACGTGCTCTCCCGCCGCTGCTCAAACGTGTCCGTGACACCCGGCAGCGTTTGGAGAAACGCGAAGAAGTCGCGCCCCCGTATCGCAATGTCGTTGAGCTGCTGGCCGCTGATCAGGCCGGACTTTTCCGCCGATACCAGTTGCACCGTCGCCGGGTCC
>CAYVDY010000052.1:0-19354 GCA_964450255.1 uncultured Candidatus Solibacter sp.
CTTCATGGATTCTCTGAGTCTAAACCCGTGTCTCAAAATTGGGGACAAGTCCACCGAAAGATCAGGTCACCATGGATGCCGTCTTTGAGACTCTGCCCGACGGCACAAACCACCTGGCCTCTTCGGTGTTGAACGCAACCGCCAAAAAGGTCCAGGTGAAGACACAGAATTCCAACTACCAGAAGCTGGCGGCAAAGTAGGGCGGGACTTGGACGGCCACCCGGCGGCGTGGACTCCCACCGGGTAACATCTGCCGTGCCAACCAAATCACTCACTCCCGCGACCCAGTGGGCTACGAGTCGGAGGCTGCCTTCAATCGGGCGTTCAAGCGCGAGTTTAGGCTGCCCCCGGCTCGTTACCGGCGCGAACGAAAGAGTTCCTCGCCATCCGAACGCGGAGTCCGCCCCCTGGAGACGTAGGCAGTCGGGCCAGAATTCGCATTCGACCGACGTAATTTCCCGGCACCCCGCCAAGAATGTTGTCGAAGATCGCACACTTCGTTCCTCAGAATCTCGCCCATGCGTCCGCAAACAGTCCGTGCCCATCTAGCGCCAGAGGAGGGCCTCCGTGGGCGAATCTGGCTTCGGAAAACGCCTCCTCAGATGGGCCGCCGTCCCTGAATGATGCGGATCAGTACTGCGACAATGGCCAGCACCAGAAGAATGTGAATCAACCCGCCCATGGTGTAGGAAGACACCAGGCCGAGCAACCATAGCAGCAAGAGTACGACGATGATCGTTGTTAACATTGAATTCTTCTCCAGTCGAGGAGCTTCCTTGGCGCTCCTCAGTGTTCAATGCTGCTCACATAGTGCACGTCGTATGCCGTTCCACAATTGTACTGTTATCACACGGAATCTGGCATCGATTGCAGATTATTCGACCTGTCCACTGTTACCTTAGGTTCCAATCAGGCAACAAGCTTGGGCTGGATCCAGCGTGCCGCACTCAAGCCGGAGCCCCCTGCTGCGTTTCGTGACGATCATGCAACCAGATTCTCTCGAGTGTTGCTCTGGATGGGAACTTTCGTAACTGGCGATGGAAAAACTTGCGGCTTCACGGCGTTCCGACTCGGCTGAGGGTGCCTACTTGTCGCCGTAATAGGCCTGATCGCGGGGGATTTCGAGAACGGAAGCAGACTTGCAACGAGCTATTGCATGACCTGCAAATTGATCGGCGGCACAGCAGTATTGGCGGTATGCATTGGGTGCCAGCCACAATCTGATACTGCGACGAAGCGCGTTCAGGAAGAGACCGCGGAGGCGGCGCGCGCTGCTCGCAGAGAAGCTGAGAACGCCCGCGAGGCACTGTCAAAACGCCTGGACCAACTCGATAGCGAGATCGAGAGGCTGCAGAAGAAAGCTGATTCGTCGTCTGGCAAGGCTAAGGCGAAACTGCGGGAGCAGGCAGACGAAATGCGTGCGAATGCACGGAAGCTGCGCCGCCGGATGTCCACCTGGGACGACAAGGTCGATTCGGCCTGGCGAACAACTAAACGCGAAGTAGAAGAAGGCCTCGACAAGGCTGAGAGCTCGATCAAGAAGCTTGTCGATGATATCAAGAACTAACGGCGGCCGTGCCGGAGAAAGAAGGAACTATGACTCGAACACTGTTGACCCTATTGGTAGGTGCGGGCTTCCTGGCAGCCGAGAAAAACGAGCAACCGGAGGCCATCAAGCGAGTTGATGCGGCTACCCGCGTTATGGAAGAGATCATGGCATCGCCCGACAAGGGCATACCACAGGATCTCCTGGACAAGGCCCACTGCGTAGTTGTAGTGCCGGGTCTAAAGACAGGGGGATTCATCGTTGGCGCGAAATACGGCAAGGGTGTGATTGCGTGCCGCAAGGACGCCGGTGGCTGGCGGGGACCAGCCACGGTCCGGGTGGAGGGTGGAAGTGTCGGTTTCCAGATTGGAGCCGGTGAAGTGGATACTGTTCTGCTGATCATGAATGAGAGCGGCGCGGAGAAGATTAGGCGCAGCGAGTTCAAGATTGGCGGCGAGGCCGCCGCGATGGCCGGTCCCGTAGGCCGGAGTGCTCAGGCGGAAACCGACGCGTTCATGCGCGCCGAGATCCTCGGCTATTCGCGTTCACGGGGAGTTTTCGCTGGCGTCGCGATTACGGGTTCCACGCTGCGGGAGGACCTCGACGATAACGCTGTCATCTACGGACGGCGTCTGTCGAATCTCGAGATCCTCGAGGACGCGCGCGGAACGCCTCCGGCCCCAGCCAGGACCCTTCTTGCCACGCTGGGCAAGTACTCCAGGTGGGAGAAAAAGTAGCTGGTCCAACCCCTCAGATCTCGGAGTGGCCGGACCGCCAGCCATAGTCGTGGCTGGCGTACGCCCGGTCCGTCAATCCGTGGGATCGTATGTTCAGTCTGGAGGGGCAGAACTGCAGTATCCCGCACAATCGGGCTTCCGGGGATGGTTAAGGGACCGCCCCCGGGGGCCAGCGGTCGCCTTCGCCGGTCGCGCAATTGGTCGAACGTCAAGGGCGTTTTGCGTATCCGGACTAACGACGGAAATTGTGCAGCCAATGAACAAGATGAAAGCAGACAACCAGAAGTTGGCCGCACCTAGGCTCGTCAAAGGGAACCCTGAGATCCAGAGATTTGACAAGTTGGAATTGCAGTCGCCCAGATTAACTCGCGAGGTTTGCGAGATCAGCGCTTGAGTGCTAAACCAGATTCTGGACGACACGCTGCCCCTCCGGGATCTCTACAAAGAGCATCATTGGCAAGTACCGGGAACTTGCCAGTTGCACCGACTCTACGGCAAGCACTAAAGCAACCAACTGCGCTTGCCCCCTGGGCTGACACAAACAGTTAAGACACTGTTCGCTGTTCGCTGAATTCTCCTCGACTGGCAAGACGACTGTACCGCACACTGGGACCCGGCTGGCGAAGCAGAAGCGGGCTCTGCTGGAGAGCAACCCGCCAAGGAATAACCAGCTGGAAACTCATCCAGACGATGAGTGGGGGCGTTGGCCGTGCGGCCAGCGCCTCCATCGGATGGATAGATTTCCCGATGCCTCAGAAAACTCATCCAGAGAGCTGCCGCGAAGCGGCATCCTTTTTGTTTTGCGCGACGATGTTGGCTTCGAACTCGGCTGGCGGTAGGTAGCCGAGCGCGGAGTGCAGCCGCTTTTGGTTATAGACCTTTTCCAGGAACTCGGCGATGCAAGCGCGAGCCTCGGCCTGGTCCCGGTATTCGTTGCGATGCACTTCCTCCTACTTCAGGGTTTTCATTAACGACTCGCAGGCCGCGTTGTCACAAGGGTTCGCCTTGCGCGATATGCTGATGGCGATGCCATGCGCCTTGAGCAGATCCGTGTGGTCGTTGCTGGCGTACTGGGAGCCACGATCGGAATGATGGACCAGACCAGCGCTGACGACGCGGCGCGACAGCGCCATGCGCAGCGCGGTCAAGGTCAGTTCGTCTTCCATCGTGCGATCCAGCGCCCAACCGATCACACGGCGCGAGTAGCCGTCCAGGATGACGGCCAGAAACACAAACTCGTCGCGCAGCCGGATATAGGTGATATCGGCCCTCCACAGCTGATCGGTCGTGGTCAGGATGAGGCCCGGCGCCAGGTTCGGATAGATCCTGCGCTTGTGGTTGGAATCGGTGGTCACGACGAACTTCCTCTTCGGCACACGCAGAAGATTGTCTTGGCGCATCAGTCGGTACACCAGCTTGGGGTTCACGGTCCAGTCCTGGCGGCGTAGCTCGGCTGTGATTCGCGGACGACCGTAGCTGGGCCATTTCAGCGCGATCCGCTGGATGGCGTCGCGCAGATCCATGTAGGGATCCGGCCCCGGCTTGGCGATTTCGTCGAAGCGGTAGAAGCCGGACCGGGAAACCTGGCCCAACTCCACCATACGCTCAATCGTCAATCCCCGATTGGCCTTCACTTCTTCTTCGACCTTCCGGTAGACGGCGGATTTCCATTCAACGCCTGCAGCATCCGCTGTTGCTCGATGCGCTGCAAGCACCCCTTCAAAAAATCGATCTCCAGCGCCTGCTGGCCGATCTTGCGCTCCAGTTCGGCGATGCGACCCTCCGACCACCGCTCCTTTCCGTTGCCCGGGAATGCATTGCCCGGCCCGGTCCGGAACTCCCGTTGCCAGCGATGCAGCACGTTGGGGTTGACCTCCAACGCCCGCGCCGCCTCGGGGATTGAAACTCCCTGCTCCAGCCGCCGAACAGCGGCCAGCTTGAACTCCTGGGTGAACTGCCTACGTAACAAGCCCATGACTCAATTCTCCGTTCAATGGATTTTGAGTCTTAACTGTTTGTCCCAAAACTGGGGGGCAGGTCCAAACCCCGAAGTCCAAGGACCGCATTGCGCGTGAGATTAGGCTTGAGTCAATCGTGCTGCCCTTCGGTGGGGTCTTCGATCACTTGGTGTTTAGAGTTGGTTCGGAAGGCCGGGTGACAGTGTGCGGATCCGTGACGAAGCCTACGCCGAAATCCCCGGCGGAGAATGTGTTCACCGTGCCACCTTCAACTCCTGCAGCTTCTATTGCGAAGAGGTAGCCAACCGCAGCCTCTCTTATGGGCCGCGTTTGGCATCTGAGGTTTTACACGCTGAAATCGAACGCATCGGCCGTCTGCATGCGGGCCCCGCACGACGACGACTCTGCTACCGCATTACTCTCTGCCCGTAGGCAATGCGCCCGTAGTTTTCATGCAGCCGGATTTCGTAGTCCCGGTCGAGAGGGATGGACGGATCGAATCCCGGACTCGATTGAATCTGCGCGGCGGTGATGTCGAAGTGCATCGTTCGTTGCGCCCAGTCGATCTCACGTGTCCACCAGGAATTCAAAACAAAGTCCCGGTTCCCAACATATTCGGAGGCATGGACGACGACATACCGAACTGTCCAGTCTTCGTCATCGAGAACGAAGTCCGAAACAGCGCCAACCGCCAATTCGCGGTCTGAAGCATGGACCGCGTAACCGGTGGCCTCGCGCACGCTTCGCAGGTGCGGATCACCGCTCGGCCCGTCTGCTGCCGCTGCAGGTATACCCTCTGCCAATTCCGGCGCGGCTGAAACGGAGAACGGCTCCATCGCCCAGTAAGATGGCCAGCCGTAGTAGATCTGAAGCGACTCCTCCATCTGCCGGGATACGGGCTTGTCTGCATCTACGTCGGGGCTGTTGCGGACCTGTTCCTTTGTCAACTTCACTGAATAACACCTCTCTTCCAGGCTGGGCGAGTCCAGGGCCGCCGGGGAGATCAGTACGCTATTCCGGACCAGCCATCCGCCTGTCCGGGCGACGAGATATCGCACTCTCCACACGTAGTCGTCAAAGTAGAAGTCCTCCACCTTTCCGATTCGGCCATCGCGTGCCTCAATCGCAAATCCCAATACCTGTTTCATGCTGAACAGCATTTTGTGCCTCCTGGCCTCTTACTGGCCCTTCTTGTGGCCCTTTTCGGCATGATGCTTCAGGACGGTGCGTGCCGCCACTTCCTTTGCCCGTTTGCCGTAGCGGCCGTCCTTCACCGCCTCCTTCAGGATGTGTTCATACATGCGCTGCTCTTTAGCGCCAACGCCACGCAGGTGCTTTTTCCCTGGCATCGTCCGACTCCCTTCTCGGTCTCGTATCCCGCCGCGGTGGTATGCGCGGCTAACGCCCAAAAGTGCCCGTTGGGCCCAGGTTGCTGGTTTCCACGCCTACCGGCGCGCCCGAAACCACCAGTTCCACCCGCCGGTTCTGTTGTCTTCCGGAGGCCGTGTCATTCGTCGCAACCGGTTTGGTTTCTCCGAAGCCCCGCGACGTGATCTCGCCCGCGGCTATCCCCTGCTGAACCAGGAAATCGCGGACCGCACCGGCGCGATTCTCGGAAAGCGTCTGGTTGTATCCGTCTGTGCCCACGCTATCGGTGTGCCCCTCCACCTGGAGCTTCAGGCCTGGATGAGATGCCACGATACCCGCGATTTTGGCCAGCTTTTCTCTTGCCCCCGGCTTCAGGGTGTATCGAGCCGTGTCGAACAAGACATCCGACATGTTCACGATCAGACCGCGGGCGGTCGCTCTCGTTTGAAGCACCATATTCAGTTGCTGCAGCAATCGCTCCCGCAGTTGTGCCTTGTCCTGCTCGGTTTGCGCTCGAAGCCGGTTGGCCTCATCCGCCAATTGACGCGCTCTCTCCGCCTCGCTCTGTGCCTGACGTTGCGCCTCCAGGGCAGCCTGCCGCGCCGCGTTCGATGCCGCTTTTTCCTGCTCGGCTGCCAACCGCTGTCTCTCTGCATTCAGTTGCTGTTGTTCGGCGATCTGCCGATCCCGGTCCGCTTGCGCGCGGCGAGCGGCTTCCTGCTCTGCTCTCGCGGAGGCTTCTGCCTCGCGCTGTGCGGCCGCTGCACGTTCCCTGGCCAGACGGTCTTCCTCGATTCGCTGGACTGCGATCAGACGGGCGTCCTCGGCTGTCTGCACAGCCTCTCGCGCTGCCGAAATACTCGGCTTTTTCTGGTTTCTAGCGTGGTAGTCCTCGGCCTGTTTCAGGCGGCTGACCGCCTTCTCGAAGGTCCCGCTCGCCCATCTGTCGGCTTCGGCGCCGCGGGCGATGAGGATGGCGTTCCTCGCCTCTACCAATTCGAGAGGTATCTTGCCATCGGGAACGAACGCGCTCAGTATCTCGGGCCGCAGATTCCGGACGTACTGCCCACGCTTCAGCAATTCGTACTTGGCCACCACTTCCTGAATCTGTCCGCGAGTCTCCGGGCGGATCGCGTTCTCAAGAACCACAACGTCGCTAGGAGCCGTAACAGCGAAGTAGGGTTCGGCGGTAACAATAAGTCCGAACGCCTGCAATTCCGTCGTGACGTTCAACTTTCCACGATCACCGTCGACCAGCAACTCGCCCAGATTCTGCGCCCGGCCTTCCGGCGTAATTGCCCACAGCACATATGTCAGGTACTCCTGACCCAGTTCACCGGGCTTCTGCAGATCATCGAACTCGACCTCGATTTCGATGTAGCCCTTCTTGCTTTCCACCTTCGCCTCGCCATTGGCCTTCGGCGAAACGGCGGTTCCCTTGAAATCGATCGTAGTGGAGCCACTTCGATGCTGATAGTTGATGGCCTTCGTGGAACTGGAGACGACCTCAATCCTGTATACCGGCACGGCCGCCGGCTGATTGACCGGCCGGACGGCCTGGGCGGCTGCCGCTCCGCCCAGAACCACAATGAGAAGCCCGATCTTGGCAAACATGTGATTTGTTCTCATGACGCCTCAAAGTGCACGTGCAGTTCCAAACCTGCGCCACAGGCTACCTGCGCAGCAACGATTACCGGGTACGGCCGCAACCGTGTAAAAGGGTCACGATTCTTGGCTGACGTGCCCGTCATTACGGCCGGATCTTCCCCTGCGAGAGCCTCGACGTGAGTCGAAAGCCGTACATTTTTTCCCGGGCGTGACGATTCGTTCTACCTGTGCCGGCGTTGTAATTCGGATTGGGGAGTGGAACGTGAAGTGCTAGCCCCTCAACGTCTCACGGGTTGCGACGACATCCGAAGGCGTCGGAACGGAAGCGAGGGAGGAGGATACAGATGAGGCTCTCAAAGAATGTGCTACTCGCGCTGGAACTTCCGGTGCTAGTTCTTGCCGCTGGTATGCTTGTTCAATCCCTCCGTACCCTGGCCACCAAACCTGACGCCGCCGCGACGGCTGGCAGGACCGGGAATCAACTACAAACCGGACTGGACCACGGGAGGAACTGACTGTCGTCGAAATGAGAGGATTGGGCGGGCCGTGCGTGGCCGCCACTGATACAACCGCACAGCTGGCGGAGGCGTTGGAAACGCGTAGCCACCGGTCCCAACGCCTGCCATTCATCGCTGCCGGGCTAGCCCGCAGGCGCCCGGACAGCGTCTCTCTGGCCCCGTCCACTCGTGTCCCGGTATGCCCGTTTACCGGCATCCACGGCCGCTTCAATACCTTCGAGCTCTCGCTCCAAGGCACTCTCTGCCGCGGTCTTGCCATCCTTTA
Organism: uncultured Candidatus Solibacter sp.; assembly: GCA_964450255.1. Lineage (GTDB taxonomy): Bacteria > Acidobacteriota > Terriglobia > Bryobacterales > Bryobacteraceae > Paludibaculum. The sequence goes on from CAYVDY010000052.1 coordinate 8,001, forward strand.
GCACCTGCGTCCCTCGCTGCACCTTCTCCCGGATCCCCTTTCTGACTTCAGAGCCGGAGCGCGGAGTGACGAGTACGGCCAGGGCCACTCCGGCACCTAACCCGGAAACAAACGACGCACAGTCACGTAGTGTTGCCATTCGAAGGTCTCCTTCTTTAGATGACAATCCGCTAGCAAGTCGCGGACCATGTAGTATGGAGCGAAAGCTCAGGTCAACCGCGAAAATGTGAACGTGCATGCCATGAGCAGCAACTCACGAGTCGAGATCCTCCGTCTGATCGCCCGAGGGCGTCCTCTCCGCGAGGTCCTCGATTGCATTTGCTTCCATGTGGAGGCAGAAATGACCGGCTGCCTCTGTTCCATTCACGTACTACGCGAAGGAGACAAGTCTGTTCGGCTACTATCCGCCCCGAGCCTCTCCCCTGAGTTCCGCAACTACATCGCCGATCCGGACACTCGGCGATCCTGCCGTCCAATTGAGCTTAGCGCCGGCAGAGTAGGCATTACCTTGGCCGAGGACGCCGAGTACGATCCCGATTGGGCGGCGTTTCGCCGCGAACAACCCGCAGCCGGAGTCGTCAAATCGTTCTGGTCCGTTCCTGTGCTGGGAAACATCGGCGAACCGGTCGCCGTCATCGCCGGCATTTACCTCGGGCGCGTGCCGCTGTCGGCAGAGGCAGTATCGGGCCTTGAATCGCTGGCCCTCATCTGTGCGATCGCTGTCGAGCGCGACCGGCGCGACGCCGTGTTGCTCGCCAGCATGGAGCGCTTTGCACTGCTGGACTTGGTCTCGCCAGCCGGAAAGTTCCAGTTCTGTGAGCCGGGTGGCCCAATGACGGTCAACAAACGCTGGCAGGAAATTACGGGGCTGGCCGGGGAGCAGGCCAGCGCTGAAGGTTGGCTGACTGTGGTTCATCCCGACGATGCAGACCGGATTCGATCGGCCTGGCGTCAGGCTGTGGATGCCAGATCAGGCTTTTCAGCCGAATACAGACTGGTTCGCCCGGATCGAGCTGTGGTGTGGGTACTAGGCCAGGCGACTCCGGCAGGCGAGCATGGATACTTCGGCACGATCCTCGATATCACCGCCCAGAAGACCGCCGAGGAAGCCTTGCGCGCGAGCGAAGCTCGATTCCGGACATTGGCGAACAACATCAGCCCGTTGGCATGGATGGCCAATGAGAAAGGCTCGGTCTTCTGGTACAACCAACGCTGGTATGACTACACGGGAACCACCTTTGACGATATGGAGCGTTGGGGCTGGCATCTGCTGCTTCACCCCGATCACGTGAGGCGGGTTGTAGATGGGATTCAACATGCGTGGGACAGCGGTCAAAACTGGGAGGATACATTTCCGTTGCGAGGCAGGGACGGCAACTATCGCTGGTTTCTGTCACGAGCGCTGCCGATCAGAGATTCGCTCGGCCGGGTAGAACGTTGGTTCGGTACCAACACCGATGTCACGAATCTCCGCGAACTCGAGGACACACTGCAACGCCAGAACGACGCATTGCGACGCTCAAATGAAGAGCTCAGCCGCTTTGCCTACGTGGCCAGCCACGATTTGCAGGAGCCGCTTCGAACCATCTCGAATTACACGCAGCTCATTCAACGGAGATACGGCAATCGTCTTGACGAAAGCGCCACCACCTTCTTTGCGCACCTGGTTGGCGCATCAAAACGGCTCAGCGCGCTGATCAGCGACCTCCTCGCGTACTCTCGCGCCAGCACCGGCGAATCACGTCCGTTTCAGCCGGTTGATCTATATGCTCTCGCCACTCAGGTACTGGCCGATTGCCGCACACTGCTGGAGATCTCACGGGGCAAGGTCCTTATCGGCCCGCTGCCGCACGTATCGGGTGACGAAACGCAACTGGCGCAGGTCTTACTCAACCTGATTACAAACTCACTGAAATATCGGCGGGAAGGGATTGATCCAGAGGTTCGGATCGATAGCGAGCGAATCGGAGCCCACTACTTGGTCCGTGTCCACGACAACGGCCAAGGCTTCAGTCCGGAATACGCCGATCAGATTTTCGGAATCTTCAAGCGGCTGCACGGCCAGGAGATCGCAGGGACCGGAATGGGGCTGGCCATCTCCAAGGCAATTGTGGAACGCCATGGCGGTCAGATCGGAGCTGAAGGAAGACCCGGCGCGGGAGCCATGATTTGGTTCACTTTACCGGTGCCTTGATGCCGCCCGGTCCGCCTCATTGAAAAGCGCGTGTTTGATCACCAGCCCGATCCGATTGAACTCGTCCAGATCAAGGCTCTTCTGCATGCAGGCCGTTACGCCCAGAGCGACGATCCGTGAACTGTCCTGTTCGGAAAGTGATGAGGTGAAGACGATGACCGGGATCTCGTTGTACTTGGGGGTCGAACGAATAAACTCCAGGATCTGCACACCCGACCTCTTCGGAAGGTTCAGATCCAGTACGACAACGTCGGGGCGGACAGTGCCATTTTGGATGTAGCAGATCGCGCTCTCACCATCCGTCATCGTTACAACTAGTGCCGAAACCCCGTAGTGGCGTAGTGCCTCGCACACCAGATAAACGTCGGCCGGATTGTCTTCGACAATCAACACAGTAGGTTCAGCCATTGCCCCCACATGCTTACTCAGCTGGTGGTTTGTGATCTGTCCAGCAGACAACTCCCCTTCGTAGTCACTGCGCTCCGAGCTTCAGCGTCCGCTCCAATACACTGGCCGCGCGCAGCCAGCCCACCAGCCCAGTATACGGGGCTGGATGCGCGCAGCCTTGGGCCGCTCCACTAGTTTGAGGTTGGAGCCTCGCAACTGTTCGAGATATGCTCAATTCGATCCGCGTGGAAGACGGTCTTCCCGTCGGTTGTCTTCGCCGCGCCGTGAAGTGTCACTTTGTGGTTCGCCGCATGCTTCTCCAGGTCTGCATGGCCCATCACAGTCACCTTCTTGCCGGCAGAGTCGGTCAGAGTGAATTCGCCGCTGGTGCTCTTCGTCAGGCAACCTGTTACTTTTGTCTTGTCGTCGGCGGCTACCAGAAGCCCTGATAGCGCGAGAATCGGGAGGAACGTGGTGAATCGCATACTTAAGTCCGAGCAAACTACTGGCCAATTCAGTTAACTCTCATTGATGCGGGTGCTTGCTATTCTCCGGCCGGGCGGCCGCCGGTTCAGAGCGCCCGGTAAAAACGTAAAGGAGTTGGTCAATTCGTAACTGTCAGGAGGTTCCGCTGGCTCCAAACGTCCCGCCTTCGTCTACTCACATTTCCTGTAACACCCTCCCGCCCTCCCGCCTCAATATGGCATCTGGCTTCAAATCGAAGCTGGGAAAGGACAGAACATGAACAAAGACACGTTCGAAGGCAATTGGAAGCAATTCAGAGGCAAGATCAGGGAAGAGTGGGGTAAGCTGACCGACGACGACCTCGATGTGATCAATGGGCGGCGTGAACAATTGGTCGGCAGGCTTCAGGAGCGTTACGGAATCGCGCGGGACGCGGCTGAAACGCAAGTCAAAGACTTCGAGAAGCGCCACTACCCTGTGACGTCGACTCGTTAATGCCACTAGCGAACTGACGTACAGGCGCGGCGGCCCGTCACCGGGTCGCCGCGCCTTTGTGATTTCCATTCGCCTTCGCCTGCAACCTTACGGACTCCTCCCACATACGCAACGCCTACCTGCCGGCTACCCCATCACCGCTATTTATGCGAGAATTGACCAACTGGGGAACTAATGCGACTTCTCGTTGTCGACGACGACCGGAATGAGCGTGAAGGCTTCGCGAAACTTCTGACCACCTGGGGGCACGAGGTTCGCACGGCCGAAGACGGGCTGAACGCTCTGGAAGTATTGGAGAGTTTCTCCGCGTCAGTGGTCCTTACGGATCTGAAAATGCCGCGAATGGATGGTTTCGAACTCATCCGCACGCTGCGTTCGCAAGATAGGCTGCCGCCCACCATTGTGCTTACGGCCTTCGGAAGCTTGGAGATCGCGGTTTCGACCATTCACGATCTGGGCGGATTCTGGTTCCTCGAAAAACCTGTGGATGTTACTTCTCTACGGGTGCTTCTGGATCGAGCCGGCGCCCACAGCAGGCTTGCCGAGGAGAATCGCCAACTTCGCCAGGAACTCAGCTACCACGGTGCACTAGGGGACCTTGTAGGCTCATCACCGCAGATGATGGAGTTGTTCTCGATGATCCGTCAAGTTGCCCCAACGAGAGCGCCGGTCCTGATAACTGGCGAAAGCGGGACAGGCAAGGAACTGGTAGCGCGTGCGATTCACACCCTCAGTCCAAGGGCGAACGCGCGCTTTGTTGCCGTCAATTGCGCGGCCCTCCCGGAATCGCTCATCGAAAGCGAACTGTTCGGTCACGAGAAGGGCGCTTTTACCGGTGCGATCGACAGGCGGGTGGGGTGTCTGGAGCTTGCCCAGCACGGCACGCTGTTTCTGGATGAGTTGGGAGAAATGCCAATGCCGATGCAGGCGAAACTACTTCGTGTGCTGGAGGACTTCCGCTTCCGGCGGATTGGCGGAAAGCAGGAAATTGAAGTCAATGTGAGGGTGGTGGCCGCAACCAACCGTCTGCCGGCCGATTCCCTTCGTGACGGGCGACTTCGTGAGGATCTCTACTACCGCCTTAATGTCTTCGATCTTGAGGTTCCCCCGCTTCGGGAGCGGCTGGCTGATATACCTAGTCTGGCCGAGGCGTTGATTCACAGCATCAACCAGAAGCATTGCCTCAGAGTGACAGGCATCAGCAAGGCGGCCATGGAGGACCTCCAATGCCGCAGTTGGAAAGGCAATGTGCGGGAACTGCGGAACGTCCTCGAACGCGCCGCCATTCTCACGGGCGATGGTGAAATCGATGCCCTGCCTCCGACTGAACAGCCAAGCCGGTCCTCCGCCGTCTTGACCGATCCAGCCGGAGTGGGGGTAGGCATGACGATCGACGATGCGGAGCGCTGGCTGATCGAAGCGACTCTCAAAAGAATGGGCAACAACAAGACTCGCGCCGCCATCGTCCTCGGTATTAGCGCAAAAACGCTCCACGCGAAGCTCCGCAAGTACCGTGGGGAACCGGAATTCGCAGGCGCGGTTGACGCCGAATCAGACGGGGCTCCATAAGCTGAGGCAAGTGATGGACGAATCGGCTACCACCGGCGCAGCCGCGCAAGCGGAACTGGATCGGCTTATGCTGTTGGCAATTCACGACCTGCGCGCTCCGCTTCGCCAAAGCCTCCTTCACGCGCAGTTGCTGGAGAGGTCAACCGCCGGCAATCTCGACGCCTCTAGCGAGGCTCATCTCCTGTCGGTTCTAGCTGCGAACCTCCTCGCGAACCACTTCTTGACGAGGCTGGCGGATTACTGCCACGCCGGTTCAGGTCTCAGCTCATCGCCGCCGGCCAGCTTGGAGTTGGTTCTTCAGAATGCCATTCGGACGGTCGGCGTGGACCCCGATTGTGATCTGGTCCTCGCGGATGTGCCGAAATGCTCCGTTCCCGCCGCGGTGCAGACGGTGATTGTGGAGTTCCTGGACAACGCTCGGAAGTTCCGCCGCGGCCCTGTCACTGTGCGAGTCGAGGCTCGAAGCACCGGGAACGAATGCATTTTTGAGATCCGTGACAATGGCATCGGATTCGATGCCCCGTATCGGGAGACCATCTGGGAGCCGCTGCAACGCCTGCACGGCGTTGGCGAGTATCCGGGCTTTGGTCTTGGACTCGCAATTAGCCGTCGGATTATATGCGGGATAAACGGAAAGACTTGGGCCACCTCCGTCCCAGGCGAAGGTTCGAGCTTCTTCTTCTCCCTACCATCGGTTTGAGCCGCCCCCGTGTCTCCCCGGAAGAAATTTCGATGCGATCCGTACTGATCGAATAGTTTCGAGTAGACGGCCAAAACGCGGCGCATAGCGCAAGTGCTTGGAACAGCGGGAATACTTCGAATGGCCCGCTGCGTGCCACCTGCTACTTCGATGACACAGCCATCCACTCAGCTCCATCAAGAATCGATAGCACCTGAGTCCTTCGCCAAGGCGTATGCCAACGGCTTCCGTTTGACGGTCAGGTTCCTCCTCTCCAAGGGGGCAAATGCCGATTCCGCCGAAGAATTGGCGCAGACCGCCTGGGTTCGAGGTTGGGAGGCCCGCAGCCAGCTGAGGTTCGAGGAACGCATTCTTCCGTGGATCAATAGCATCGCGTATCGCCGGTTCTGCAGTGACCGGCGATACGCGATGCGCTTCTCGGAACTCGCTGACCTGACAGAACCAACTGCTCCCGCGCCGAGTGCTGTACTCGATGCGGGGATCCTGCTCAGACTATGCTCCCCGTCCGACCGGAGGATTTTGAAGCAACGGTATCTGGAGGACATGGAAATCAAGGAGATTGCGGAAGTATCGGGTCTCACCGAAACAGCGGTAAGGGTCCGCATCCACCGCTGCCGGCGTTCGCTGCGGTCGCGCATCACGAAGGTGGCCAACAGGGGCCGGACGGGCTACGCCGCCCTACAGCGCCGAGGGGCGGCTGCGATAAGGGCGGCACAATCGCAGCAACGTGCGGCCTGACGCCGCAAGCATGGTCGCAAAATGGGGCGCCGGATCCGGCGCCCCCATTTGTCCTAGTTGTGCGCGCCGCGCGAATGAGGGACATCGGTCGTGTCGTAGTCGGCGCTGGCTTGGCCGGTCTGTGTGATGTCCTCGCCGCCCGATTCCCCCAGAATCCGCTTTGCATGACGCGCCCATTCATTGTCATCGCAGTGCACTGAAAGCAGGCTTCCGCCACTTTTGACGCGGCCCTCGTACCGTTTGGCCTCGAACTCAGGCATGCCTGCGCCAATCAGCCCGCCCGTCAGGCCACCCAGGGCCGCGCCGGCGCCGGCGCCAGCCAGTGCCGCCAGAATCGGTCCTGCGGCGATAAAAGGGCCGAGGCCCGGGATAGCAAGCGCGCCGATTCCGACCAGCCACCCCAGTGCCCCTCCCACCACACCGCCGGTCGCGCCGCCAGCCGCTGCGCCTTCCGGGCTCTTGGTGTTCTTTTGCGTGATGAGGTCCTTATTCCCCAGATTTTCAGGCATCAGAACGGAAACGTCTTCCTGACGAAATCCGCGCTGTTCGAGTGCCGTCACTGCCCACTCCAGCGACGTTCGGTCAGCGAAAATGGCATAGACCGAGATGTTCTTGCTCATCTAACTATCTCCTTTGCTGACTTCCAACAGGTTCGTGACGTTCTGATCACCAGCGCTCTTCTTGGCTAGCTCCACGATCCGGTCCTTCTCGATCTCCGTCTTGACCGGACCGCGCAGCCACACCTTGCCTTCGTTTACGATGACTTTGATGTTGTGCGCGGTCGTGGACAGCGACTTGTCCTTCACGATGGAGCGCCGGATCTTGGCTGCCAATTCGACATCGGGCTTGCTGTTGCCCTGCTTCTCCGCCGTCATTGTCGTACCGTCCTGATCCCGCTTGTTTCGCTCAGTGTTGTCGGCTTGGTATGCCGGCAACGCGGTTGCGATGAATAGCGTCAAGGCCAACTGATGCATCACCATGAGGGGAGCCTTTCTCCGGCGCAACTGTCGGGCGTGGGCCGGTTTCACCCCGTAGACAGATGCCGCGGTAGAACCGTTACTCGCAATTCGCCAGTGGCTCGTCATCGGTTCTGTCCCCGCATCCCGTCTCGGGCGAAAGGCGCATAAAAAAGTAAAAAGCCCGCTCGACGCGGGCCTGTGAACGATTGATTTTGATGTGGAGCCGCCAGCCGTCCCGTCACCCACCGAAACAAAAAGTGCGCCGGCTGGCCGCAACCAGCCGGCGCTCTTTTTCTCAAACCTTGGCTGGAACGATATACGGAGCGCGGTAATTCCGCGTCAGCATCGCCGTCGCCTCGGGATCGCCCTTCACCGTCCAGGTCTTCTCATCCCAGTTCAACGTGCGGCCGAGACGGTAAGCGATATTGGACAGGTGCATCAGCACGCAGGACATCGCGCCTTCTTCGATTTCCGCCGTCAGATCTTCACGCTTGCGGCTGCGTACCGCGGCAATGAAGTTCTCGAAGTGCCGGTCGCGTTCGATCCGCGCCGGACCCGGCTTCTGGTCGCGTCCCATGAAGCTGTAGTACTTGTTGTAGTTGTCGATTACCAGGTAGCCCTCGGAACCGTAGAACGTGTTCCCGATCGTGTTGCCCGCACGCTCCCCGCCGATGCCGGCCTCGTGGTTGCTGTACCAGTGGCGCGTGTCGAAGGTCATCATCTTGGTCTTGCCGCCCACGACAAATTCCAGGTTGGCGGTGATGGTGTTCGGCGTCCCCTGATCGTCGTCGAACGTATACTTGCCGCCCATGGCGTTGATCTTCGTCGGGTGCGTCACACCCAGGCCCCAGCGCGCGATATCCACTTCATGAATGCCCTGGTTGCCGATGTCGCCATTGCCCGTATCCCAGAACCAGTGCCAGTTGTAGTGGAAGCGGTTCTTCGTGAACGGGCGGACCGGCGCGGGCCCGCACCACATGTCGTAGTCCACTCCGGGCGGCACCGCTTCCACCGGCGTCTTGCCGATGGTGTTGCGGGCCTTGAAGCACAAGGCGCGGGTCATGTAGATCTCGCCGAACTCGCCGGCCTTCAGCTTCTGCACGGCCTCCTGCAGCGCAGGTGACGATCGGCTCTGGCTGCCCATCTGCACCATGCGGTTGTACTTGCGCGCCGCGGCCACAATCTGCTTCGATTCGAAAACGTTGTGCGAGCAGGGCTTTTCGACGTACACGTCCTTACCGGCCTGACAGGCCCAAATGGTCTGCAGTGTATGCCAGTGGTTCGGCGTCGCAATGGAAACCGCGTCGATGTTCTTGTCTTCCAGCACCTTGCGGATGTCGCGGAAAGTCGGCACTGGCTTCTTTTCCCGGCGCTGCAGCGCGCCGATGAAGCGCTCCGAGTGGGAGTCGTCTACATCGACAAGCGCAGCCAGTTCGACATTCGGCATGTTCGTCCAGGCGCCCATGTGGCTATTGCCCCGGCCGCCGCACCCGACCACGGCCACGCGGACCGTATCGTTGGGGCTCTGTGCCGCCCGCACCATCTTGCCGGCTGTGGCGGCCGCGGCGGAACCCATGAGAAAGTAGCGTCTATTCATTCTTCTCCTTCGCGCGGCGCAACGGGCCGCTACTGCACGGCATTATACAGCCCCGGCGTTGGCGGCGTTTAACGGGTGTCAGCCGCAAGCCGCCGGTACTCCACCTTCCTCAAGCCCGCCACGGTCCGGTATGACGAGAAGCCCAGCGGTGTGGAAAGGTCTCCATCGCCAAACGGCAGCCCCAACGCGCGCCCCGTAATATCGACATCAATCACCAGATCGCCGTCGATCCAACCCTGGATCCGGCGCTCCGTGACCGCCAGCCGAAAGGCATACCATCGCCCCTGCACGAAATCCCGCAGCGTGGACGTATCGTTCTCCGAGGCGTCATTGCCGTCCAGATTAGACAGGCCCACCACCGTTCCGTCCCAGCCGCCGTTGATCCACGAGCAGTACGATTCTCCGGCGGGGAACGTGATGCCCGCAAAAAAATCCCTGCCGTCCAGCCGCGCCGCCTCGAAGCGGATCTCGTAGCCCGACCGCGGAAACTGCCCCGTCCATGTGATGCCCGTTGTGCGGCCCTTGCCGATCACGATCTTCCCGTCACTCACGCGCACCTCGCCGCGGCCGCTGAACGGAGTCTGCTTCCATCCCTCCAGCGACGTGCCGTTGAACAACGCAACCCACGCGCCTGCAGCGGCGCGAGCTTGTCCGCTCGCAACGACGGATGCGCTGCAAGCCAAAACGACAACCAGCGCGCTGCGTTGTGAAATCGACATGGCTCCATTATCCCGCCTGCACTTCCACGATCTCGCAATCGAGTCACTCCGAATCCCCAACCACGACGGCGCCGTCCTGCTTCAAAACGCGACACGAGGCTGGTTCCGCGCAACGCCGGCAAACGGCAACGCCCAATGGTGCCTCGGCTTGGTGCAGTCTCCGGGCCGTGCCAGTCGCCACGCCTACATCGAACGTGATCTCGAGACGCAGTAGCGGCAGATCAATGGACTGACGGCAGCCAGATTAGTCTGCCGTCAGTGCGATTCCAAATCACGGGCCGCGACTCTTCGATGCCCACCAATTCGTTTGAGAACCCCGCGAAGGACGCCGCCGCAGAATGAACCAGCAGTGTCCACCGTGATGCCTTGTTACTGGCCGAATTAGGTGGCGTCACGAGTTCGTGCAAACGGTAGCGTTTATCGTCAATGCCAGACGCTGGTGCTGTGGGTAGCAAGCCGATTAACCGCCCTTCGCCGGTCGTTGCAGCAGTGTAGTTTACTCTGGAGTACGGTACATAGGCTTGCCAACGATCCGCTTCACGGGCGTCGCTCCCCAGTTCGAGTATCATATCCACGATCGGAAACAGCACCAGTGGCCGGCCGTCGATTCCGAAGAAGATGCGGGGCGAGCCCTTGCTACTATCCAGCTCCGGTGAGGCAGATGCCTTGATTGAGTTGCGGGGGACTCCCTTGGCCACCACCGAACCGAGCGATGAATACCGATAGATCATAGGGTAGCTCTGGTCTCCTGCCTTTCTCGCTTCGAGGTCGGTTCCGAGGCACCAGAGATCTCCTTTGGGATCGAAAGCGATCTCGGAACAGAGGATGGGGGATGTCTTCATGACTCTGGGGGCGCGACGACGCGCTGAATCGTAGATGACAATGACCGCCGCTGTTTCGCCTCCGAGCGAAGCCATCCTCCCAGCCACGGCAACCTGCAATCGAGGACCGATCGCACCGCTGGTGATTGAGAAGCTCGTGATCTCTGGGCTTTGTTCGCCGGGAGCGGCTCGGAAGTTCTCGGTCCAGTCTAGGTTTCGAAGCTCGATCCACTGGTCGCTTCGGCCTGGTTGAGGGATTGGGCCGCGGTTGATAATCAGGAAGTGGCTGTGCTGGAGTCTGATCTCAGCGGGCGGATACTGTCCGGTAATCTGAATCTCATCTGATCGGCCCGCGAGTGGTTGAGAGCAGCAGGCGAGCCATAGGACCCCCGTAAGGACCGAGGATCCCAAGGCGCGGCGCAAAGCACAGTCTGCGAGCATGGCAATTGACCTCCGTACTAGCCCAGACGCGCTGGACCAGCCCGCCGTGCACGTGGATGGTAAGTTTCGGTTCAAATCCGCCGGGCTTCGACGAAATAACGCGTTGACACCTCAAGATAGGGCGCCGCCAACACGCCGCGGGAATTGACAATCCGCCCATGTCCTTTCGGCCTCCAGCGAAATGGAAAGCCGCCCCGAATCCCGCCCTCCCCGCCCGCGAATGGAATGCAACCGGCCCCCGGTCCGCAGCAGCCGCCGTTCCCCCCACA
>CAYVDY010000053.1:0-19330 GCA_964450255.1 uncultured Candidatus Solibacter sp.
GCGGCGCCCTGGGCATCCCGGGGCTCTACGTGACAGATGACCCCGGAGGAGTGGACGCCAACGCGAAGGTGGGGCGATTGGGGATCCGGATCGGCCTGGGCTGGGCGAAGTCGCACAGCTTCGCGACGGGCCAGTGTCCGGTCCTGCGGTACAACCGGCAACTGATGCAGGCCATCCTCTACGACAAGATCCAAATCGCCAAAGCGGTGAACGCCACGGTGATTTCTCTCGACCAGGCTCCGAGCGGCTACCAGGACTTTGATCAGGGTGCTGCGAAGAAGTTCGTGATCGATCCGCACGGCATGGTCCGGTAGTGGCACACGAGATCGTCCGAGGCCGGAAGGAGAAGCTGAAGGCAGCGATCCCATTCGGCCTTGGACAGACGAAGCCCCACCACTTCGCGCAGTTTCCAGCGATTCTGTGGAAGAACAGGGACAACCTGCCGTATGCCTGGAAGGTGCTCTCACAGGGCGTTTGTGACGGCTGCGCGCTGGGTGTGGCGGGATTTCACGACTGGACCCTCGATAGCGTGCATCTTTGCATGACGAGGCTGGAACTGCTGCGGCTGAACACGATGCCGGCGATGCGCGCGGAGCATCTGGAGGATGCGGCGCGGCTGCAGGGGATGTCGAACGCGGAGCTGCGGGAGCTGGGCCGCCTGCCGTTTCCCTTTGTTCGGGAGCGGGGGGAGCGAGGGTTCCGGCGCATTTCGTGGAGCGAAGCGTTGGAGCGGATTGCGGGCCGCATCCGAAAGGTGGATCCGCGGCGCATCGCGTTCTATCTGACCTCCCGCGGCATCACGAATGAGACGTACTATGTGGCTCAGAAGGCCGCGCGCTTTCTGGGCACCAACAACATCGACAACGCGGCACGGCTATGTCATTCGCCGTCCACTGGGGCGATGAAGGCGACGCTCGGAGTGGCGGCGAGCACGTGCAGCTACCGGGACTGGTGGGGCACGGATCTGTTGATCTTCTTTGGCTCTAATCCCGCGAACGATCAACCTGTCAGCGTGAAGTACATTCACGAAGCGAAGCAGTTTGGGACTAGGGTAGTTCTCGTGAATCCGTACCGGGAGCCGGGGATGGATCGCTACTGGATCCCTTCGGTGGCGGGCAGCGCGCTCTTCGGCACCGATGTCGCGGACCACTGGTTTCCTGTCGCCCAGGGCGGCGACGTCGCTTTCCTGTATGGGGTGATCAAACGGCTGATCGAGGTTCAGGGCTGCGACCAGGCGTTCGTCAACGGGCACACAACTGGGTTCGCGGAGCTGGCCGAGCGCGCCGGACGGATGAAGTGGGCTGAACTCGAGGCAGCCAGCGGGTTGACGCGGTCCAGCATGGAGGAGTTTGCCGCCTTGATGGCGAAGGCCCGGACGGCGGTGCTGGTGTGGAGCATGGGCATCACGCAGCACGCCTGCGGGGCCGATGCCGTGCAGATGATCCTGAATCTGGGGCTTCTGAAGGGGTTTGTGGGCCGCGAGAAGTGCGGGCTGATGCCGATCCGGGGACACTCGGGGGTGCAGGGTGGAGCTGAGATGGGGGCGTACGCGACAGCGCTGCCGGGAGGGAAGGCGATCACGCCTGAGAACGCCCAGACGCTGGCGGAGGTTTACGGATTTCCGGTGCCGGCGGCGGCTGGCCTCTCGGCTCCGGAGATGATCGAGGCTGCGCATCGCGGGGAACTCGAAGTTCTCTATGGAGTGGGCGGGAATTTCCTCCGGACACTGCCGGATCCGCAATATGTGGAAGCAGCGCTGGGACGGGTGCCGCTTCGCGTGCACCAGGACATCATGGTGACCGATCAGATGCTGGTGGATTCGGCGGAGGAGACCATCCTGCTTCCGGCGCAGACGCGGTACGAACAGGAGGGCGGCGGTACGGAGACGACCACCGAGCGACGGATCGCGTTCAGTCCGCAGATTCCGCGGACCGTCGGCGAGGCGCGCGCGGAATGGCGCATTCTGCGGGACGTGGCAGCGCAGGCTTATCCGGCGCGGGCCCACCTTCTTGGCTGCGACAGCGGCGATGCGATCCGGCAGGAGATCGCGGGGGTGGTTCCGTTCTATGCGGGGATCGAGGCACTTCGCCAGACGGGCGACTCCATCCAGTATGGCGGCCAGCGGCTGTGCGAAGGGTGGGAGTTCCCCACCGAGGACGGCAAGGCGCATTTCCGGGCAGTGGCACTGCCCGCCAACCGGCGGGAGCCCGGGTGGTTCCACGTCTCCACGCGGCGCGGCAAGCAGTTCAACACGATGGTGTATGCAGAGACCGATCCGTTGAACGGCGCCCAGCGCGACTCCGTGCTGATGAACCCGGAGGATGCAGCGCGGCTTCATCTGAGCCACGGAGACGCGGTGCGCTTAGTCAACGAGGCGGGCCAGTTTGAGGGGCGGGTGTTTCTCGTGGCCATCGCCCCGGGGAACCTGCAGGTCCATTGGCCCGAGGGGAATGTGCTGCTTGCGGGCGGCCGGCGGGATACGGCGGGCGGGGTGCCGGACTATAACGCTGAGGTCCGGGTGGAAGCGATATGAGGCAGAGCCGAAGCACGCGGATCCTGCGCTGGGGTGAGGACGCTGAGCCTGTCGATCTGACCGACCACGTGGCGGTGGAAGAGCCGCTGGAGATCCGCATCGGCGGCGAGCCGGTCAGCGTGACGATGCGCACTCCGGGCCAAGATATCGAACTGGCTGCCGGGATGCTCCTGAGCGAGAGCCTGATCGCGCCGGGAGTCCGGCCGCTGATCCGTCAGGAGCATCCGAACATGGTCAATGTGGCGCTTTCCGGCCTGGCTTGCGGGAAGGCGGGTCTGGAGAAGGTGCGGCGGTCCGGTGTGACATCCACCAGTTGCGGCTTGTGCGGAAAGGCCAGCATTGAGGCGGTGCACCAACATTTTCCGCCGGTGGAGGATACCGTTTCGATTCAGCGGAGTCTTCTTCCCCAACTGTTGCGCCATCTTGAGAACGCTCAAATTGCGTTTGGCCAGACTGGCGGAGTTCATGCGGCCGCGGTGTTCGATTGCCGGGGCGAACTGGTGGTGGCGCGTGAGGATGTGGGGCGCCACAATGCCGTGGACAAGGTGATCGGGCACGCGCTGCTGCGCGGTCTGGTGCCGCTGGCGGGCCACATTCTGCTGGTGAGCGGCCGCGCGTCGTTCGAGATCGTTCAGAAGGCCCTGGGCGCGCGGATACCGATCATCGTGGCGGTATCGGCGCCGTCGAGTTTGTCGGTGGAGCTTGCCTCGGCGGGCGGACAGACTCTGGCCGGGTTCCTGCGGGGCAAGGGGTTCAACGTGTACACGCACGCCGAGCGGATTACGGCCGCTTAGGGCGCCAGCGTCCGGGCGAGGCCTACCTCCTCAGGAATTCAGTCTTTGGGCGGCCTGAGCGGCTCAAGGTGCTATCCCAGGAGCCGAACATCGGGTTCGGCAGGATGAACCAGCGCTCGCCCAGCCAGTGTGTCAGACGTTTTGGGCAGCTCAGGCAGGAAGATATGGAAACGTTCGGTGGTTGCAGCCTCCTGATTTTCTGCGTGAGTGTAGTTGGTCAGGTTGGAAGTCAAGGTGAAATGCGATTCCAACAGTACGCTGTCGAAAGTAGGATGGGCGTTCAAAGCTTCGGTTCTGCCGAGCTGGCGCCGATTATCATCGAGCGCCGGGAGGGCGAGGAGTCGAGGAAGCAGTTCGTCGATAGAATTCGCAGCTCGGTTGGCGGAAGAATCAAGTATGCCGCGAACTTTGCCATTGTGCAGTGGAGTTGTGGGATAGGCTGTGCCGATTCGGCGATTGTCAATGTCCGGTCGGGTCACGTCGAGTTCCTACCCCTCACGGTGACCAAGTGCAGGTTTCAGGAGGGAGTCCAGCTCGACTATCGTGCTGACAGCCGCCTGCTGGCCGCCAGCGGCGAACTGGAATGGCGCCCCTCCGGCACTGGAGTGACGCGCGTCGAACCATGTGGCAGGCACTATTTTGTATGGACGGGAGGGATGCTGAGGAGAGTGAAGCCAGAAGCGAGCCGGCGATGACGGAACGACGAGCGCGGGGCCGAACGTGGCGACGGCGACCGCACCGCATGGTTCGCTTGCGAACTGCTTCCTGACGGTGTCTACGAGCAAATCTCAGGCGACCCGGTCGGGCGGCAGCACATCGGCCCGCACTATCCTGTCGACATTCGGTTTCAGGAAGGGGCCCACGCGCTGAGGACATCAGAGCGCTCGCCGCCATGTCCACTCAGATACAATCAGACCATGCGGCCAGTGTGTTTCCTGGGCGACTCGCTCAAGTCCCTTCGAGATTTCCCCGAGGAGGCGCGGCATGACGCGGGCTACCAACTGGACAAGGTGCAGCGCGGTGAGCAGCCTGAGGACTTCAAACCTATGCCTGCCATTGGTAAGGGAGTCGAGGAGATTCGCGTGACGGATGAGGGCGGCGCTTACCGCGTGATCTACGTGTCGCGGCGCGAGGAGGCCGTATATGTGCTTCATGCCTTCCAGAAGAAGACGCAAGCGACTCCGAGGCGTGACCTAGACACGGCGAAGAAACGATTCGCGCAACTATCGAGAGGTGGGAAATGAGGAAACCGGAGAGCTACGCCAGCGTCTGGGACGCGATTGCGGACACGCCCGGCGAGGCAGCCAACCTGCAGGCGCGGGCCGAGCTGATGCGGCAGATTGCGGCCTTCGTGAAGAAGCAGGGGTGGATGCAGGTTGAGGCGGCTCAACACTGCGGCGTGACCCAGCCGCGGATCGACGATTTGCTTCGCGGCCGGGTCTCGCGCTTCTCACTCGACGCCCTGGTGAACATCTCGACCGCGCTGGGTTGCCGCGTGCGGGTCGATCTCGAAGCCGCGTGAGACGGGCCCCACCGGGTGGCCGCGGGACCCTTCTGTCGCGCCAGGCCCGGGTGGAGCCTACTTCCTCAGGAACTCCGTCTTTGGCCGGCCTGTGCGGCTCAAGGTGCTCTCCCAGGAGCCGTACATCGGATTCGGCAGGATGAACCAGCGCTCGCCCAGCCAGTGGTTCCGCGTTTGCGCAGCTTCCATGCGGCCAGCCAGCGTGTCGGCCACTTTGGGCAGACTGACGAAGTCGCGGAAGTCGTCGCCGAGCGCGGCAGCCGTTTTCAGATACTTACCCAGCGGTCTGCTTCAACGGGCTGGCCGGGAGCAGCGGAATTAGGGCGGCGGTAGATGGGCAGCCCAGGCCGACTGTGGACGGCAGCAACCGAGTCCGCTTACGGTATATGGGCGAAACTCTGGGTCGCCAGAACCGCATTTCACAATTGACGGCACTTTGGAATGGAGGATATGGAAAGGCTCCGTGGTTGCATCCTCGTGATTCTCTGCGTGAGTGTAGTCGGCCAGGTTGGAAGCCAAGGTGAAGTACGATTCCGACTGTACGCTGTCCAAAGTGGAGTGGGTGTTCAAAACCTCGGTTCTGCCGATGTGGCACCGATTATCAAAGGGCGCCGTGAGGGCGAGGAGTCGAAGAAGCAGTTCAATTAACGGCCCGGATGGCATCATCAACCACCGGATGTTTGAGAAGCTTCCATAAGGAGAGTGCGCCAATGTCAGTTAGTGACGAGTTCAGCACATTCGTGAATGTTCGCGGAATATCACTCGACAGTCTAGGAGTCCCGGAATTGGCCTTCACGCCATGTGATGCGTTGACAGCCATTCAGTTACTGCGTGGCGGTGATGTCGGGGTGCTGGGTGGTGACGCACTGATAAGGAAAGGCAACCGAATCGCGTTCGGAGGAGAGAGCTGGCACTGCGAACGAGGCCGTGACGAGGACTTGAAGAAATGGGTCAAGAGAAGCCTGGACGTTGCGGGAGAGTATATCAGCCGCTTCCCGAATCCAGCCGATTCAGTTCTATTCACGATCATCTGGTCAGAGAGCGAAGTTCAGTGCGATGCAGGATCTTGATAGGTGGTGACGCGGTATTTGACGGCCACGGTGGGCGGAGCGCGCTGGCAGTATGACGTCACCTCCCCGGCAAGCGACATGGGGCTGAAGACTCACAGTTCGCGATCCGTGATCGGCAACTGCGGGCAGGCGATCAAAAAGTGGGAACTGGACACCAATGCAGCGTAGGCGACGGCTGGGTTGGTGATCAAGTATCAGGACCGGCGGATGGACTTGTCGGTTGTGTCGCAGAAGGATTTCACCTGGCTGCTGAGCAATGGCAACCCGTACGCGGCCCCGGTGACGACGACGCGGGACGGCGTTTCGAGCAGGGTGGAGCAGACGGTGGATGCCGACGGCAACCAGACGCAGCAGAAGGTGTTCAACACGGACATGCAGTTGGTTAATGCGCGGGTGTACAACTACACGTATCAGACAGGCACGCCGTACGCGCGCCTGCACATCCGGAACCGGCTGAAGCGGGCAACGTTGACGGCGGCCAAGGTGCGGCGGCATTCCGCCGGGAACTCGGGCTCTGCAGCCGGGTGCAGCCTACTTCCTAAGGAACTCCGTCTTTGGCCGGCCTGAGCGGCTCAAGGTGCTCTCCCAGGAGCCGTACATCGGGTTCGGCAGGGTGAACCAGCGCTCGCCCAGCCAGTGGTCCCGCGATTGCGCGGCTTCCATGCGGCCAGCCAGCGTATCGGTCTCTTTGGGCAAGCTGACGAAGTCGCGGAAGTCGTCGCCGAAGAGCATCACCAGGCGGTACCTGGCGGCCGCAGACTTGCGGCGCGCGCTCTTGTCGCTGGCGCCCTGCTTGCACATCAGGTTCGACGGCTGGAAGGAGATTCCGTGCGTTCGCAGGACCTGCACTGTGGGGTCCAACAGGTTGCCGGCATCGCAAACGCGGTTGGTGATGAACACGGCCTCCACGCCGAGCGCGGCAGCCGTCTTTAGAAACTCGACGGCGCCCGGCACGGCGCCGGCCCGCGCCTGGCTCACCCATGCCTGCCAGGTGTCGTCGGAGAACGTCCTGCCGGCGGCGGCGATCTGGGCCTCGTAGGCTGAGTTGTCCAGCACCGTCTCATCAAGATCCAGGACAACGGCCGGGGGCAGTTCGGCCATGGGCGCGCCCTCCTGCTCCAGGGCCGCGGTCCACTGGGGGTCCCGGATCGCACGAACCAGGTTCGCGCCGGCGGCGCGGTAGGTTTGCTTCGCCGCTGCCCTGTATTCCACTGACGTCTGCACCCAGAGCGTCGCATCCAGGAAGGAACTGGTCCCTTCCTGCGCCCACACGCCGACGCTCATCAACACCATCAGAGCTGCTAGTCTCATCCCCCTATCATCGCCTACGCCGGGTGACCCGACCCCCCTCAACCATCAAGGTGACATAGATACGTGAGCGGTCCAAAGACCGCCGCCAGCAAGACAATCGCCCCGGTTAGCGATTGCGGCCCGTTCACCATCCACAGCCAATCCACCGGTCGCAGCTCGTGCTGATTCGGGATGTAGAGCCCCGGCAACATCATCACCATCACCGTAGCCCAGCGCGAAGACACTACCCAATAGCCCGCGGTAAAGGCCGACACAGCCCCCAATGCCAATGCGCCCTGCCATGGCCAACTCCACCACCACGACGCATATCAGCACACGCTGCCGGCCACTCCGGCGGCGCAAAGACCTAGCGGCTCCTGTGGGAGAATCTTCATCGCATTAGGGACGTTTGTCGCCGCTGTTCCGTTGAAGGCGCTTCGCGGTTGGGTCGTACCGCTCCCTTTGCTCGCGGCTCAGTAACTGGCTGAGGGGGATGCACTTAGAAGGGTTCGCCCGCTTCTACTTCAATACGGGCTGATGGAGTGCGGCAGCAGTTCGGCGCTCTTTCCCGTGAGCTTCTCCACTTCCTTGCGGAGGGGGCCTACGGCTTTGGCGAACATCATCTTGTAGGCGCCGCAGAAGTAGTCGAGATCCGCGAACTGCTTCAGCGGGCCGTGCCGCGTCTTCGGGCAGCCGCCATGACAGATCGACTGGTATTCGCAGACCTGGCATTCGGGATGGGCGAGCGTCTTCTTGCCGGCGAAGCTGTAGCGCTTCTGGCGGCGGGCGAGCTCCGGGAACGAATCCAGGTTGACGTTGCCGAGCTTCCAACTGCTCTCCACGAAGAAATCGCACGGATAGACGTCGCCATTGTATTCCACCACCACGTAGCTGTCGCACGTTTCGTGCATCGTACAACTGCCCGGCTTCTGTCCGGCGAGGGCTTCGGCCAGATTATCGAAGAAGCGGACACGCACTTTGCGCCGCTCCGGCCACCAAAGGTCGAAGATCTCGCACATGAAGCGCCCGTATTCCTCCGGGGTGATGGTGAACGGCATGGGGGAGCCATCCGGAATGAACTCCGCCAGCGGGATGAACTGCATGTACTGGATGCCCAGGGAGCGGTAGAACTTGTAGATCTCTTTCGGCTTGTGGACGTTGGCCTGGCTGAGCACGCAGAGGATGTTGAACTCCACTTTCTCGCGCTGCATCACCTCAATGCCCTGCATGACCTTCCGCCACGTGCCTTGCGCGCCCTTGTTGACGCGGTAGAGATCGTTGACGTCTTCGGGTCCGTCGAGCGAGACGCCGATCAGGAAGTTGTAGGAGTGGAAGAGCTGGCACCAGTCCTTATCTAGCAGGACGCCATTGGTCTGGAGGGCATTGGAAACGGACTGGCCGTTGCGCCCGTAGCGCTGCTGATACTCGACGAGTTTGGTGAAATAGGGCAGCCCGGCAAGGGTCGGCTCGCCGCCCTGAAAGGCGAAGGTGGAGGCGGGATAGGAGTAGAAGAGGAAGGAGTCTACCAGGCGCTGGAGGGTATCGTCCGTCATCAGGCGGGCGGGCAGTTCCTTGTAGGGGTCGGCGTCACGGTCCAGATAGAAGCAGTAGGTGCAATCGAGGTTGCAGACGGCGGAGGCCGGCTTGATGAGCAGGGAGGTGATGCGCGGGGCCTGCCCGGAGATTGAGGCGCTGGAATAGCTGTCGCCGACAATCGGAAATGGAGTTCCAGCCGTCATATGCTCGGAGTGTAGCATCATGACACCCGCCGACCTCGCCGCCCATATTCACGAGCAGATGCTGGCCCACGCCGATGCCGAGTTCGCCGCCGGCCAGCGGCGGTTCTTTCAGCACGAAGTGGACACGTATGGAGTCCGCACGGCCCAACTGAACGTGATGGTTCGTGAAGTTGGCCGGATGGTGAAGCCGTGGCCGGTGGCGCAGCGCAATGCGCTGATGAAGCTGCTGTGGGAGACGGGCAAGGTGGAGAGCGGGGCGCTGGTCTGCCATGTGTACCGGCGCTTTGCCAAGAGTTGCGCGGAGTGCGAGTTTCGTCTGTTTGAGAAGTGGATCGACCGGTATGTCAGGAACTGGGCGCACTGCGACGGGGTGAGTTCGTGGCTGGTGGCGGCGTGCATCGCCAACCAGCCGGAGCTGCGGCACCGGCTGGTGGCCTGGACGTCCGCTGAGAACCGTTGGAAGCGCCGGGCGGCCGCGGTTTCGCTGCTGCAGGAGGCGAAGCTCGGGCGGCACACGGAGTTCATTTTCGAGATTGCGGGGCGGCTGCTGGCGGATCGCGACGACATGGTGGAGAAGGGCGTGGGCTGGCTGTTGAAGGAGAGCTATCCGGCGCGGCCCGCGGAGACGCTGGCGTTTCTGATGGCGCACCGCAGCGAGGCCTCGCGGCTCACGCTGCGGTATGCGGCGGAGAAGATGCCCCTCGCCGCCCGTGCGGCACTGCTGGCGGCCTAGAGCGGGAGGATCTCCTCGCGGGCGGGGTCGAAATTCAGCCGGCGCTTCTGGACGTAGCTGATGTTGCCGAGGTGGGACGCCATAGCGGAGCGATGGCCGTCGTAGACGTCGCAGTTCGGCTTCTTGCGGGTGCGGCAGCATTCCAGGAAGTTCTTGACGTGGTCGAGGGTGAAATCGTATGCGGGGCCTTTCACCTCGACGGGCTTGGCGCCGCGGCCGGCGGGGAGGTACTCGTAGCGGCCGCGATCGATGTAGAGCTTGCCCTGCGTGCCGCAGAACTCGATGCCTTCTCCGCGGATGCCGGGGGCGAGGGTGGCCTCAAACGTGGCGGTGTACAGGCCGCCGTATTCCAGCAGGACGTTGATGGTATCGGGCGCGGTGCGGCCGTCCTTGTAGTGATAGACGCCGCCGGCGGCGACGCCTGAGGTGGGCGCGTCATTGCCGAGGAACATGTGGACGACGTCGATCCAATGGGTGAAGAGATCGGTGACCTGGCCGCCGCCGAAATCCAGGTAGGCGCGCCAGTTCCAGAACTGTTGCGGGTCCCAGTCGCGCCATTTGACGGGACCGAGGAAACGCGCCCAATCGAGGTTGCTGGGCTGTGTAGCCAATGACGCCGGCGCTTTGCGGATGTGATAGGTGTTGCCGTGCCACCAGGTGCGAACCAGCGTGATCTTGCCGAGAACGCCGGTATCCATGTATGTCTTCTTGGCCTCAATGTAGTGCGCGCCGGAGCGCTGCTGGAGACCCACCTGGCAGACGCGCTTGTTGACGCGGGCGGCCTTGACGATGACCGGGCCTTCCTCGATGCGGAGCGTGAGCGGCTTTTCGACGTAGACATCCTTGCCGGCGTTGAGCGCATCAACGGCGGTGACGGCGTGCCAGTGATCCGGGGTGCCGATGAGCACGGCATCCACCGATTTGTCTTCCAAGAGCTTGCGGTGATCGGAGTAGCTCTTCGAATCCGGCGCCATCGATTTTGCGCGATCGATCATCTGGGCGTACACATCACAGACGGCGGTGAGGTTCACCTCGCCGGTTTTGAGGAAGTTGCTCATGACGCCGCGGCCGCGCTCGCCGGCGCCGATTAGGCCGAGATTGATTTTGTCGTTCGCGCCGAGAATACGCGAATAGGATGCGGCGGTCCAGGCGATTGCCGCCTGACCAGTGGTGCGGAGGAACGTGCGGCGCGCCGGGCGTGTCGTGAGCATGAATGAATTATATGTGAGAACACCCGGCCCGGTAGTCCACTATTCGTTCGGAAGGCGCGATCCTCCACTCGCCGTTAGATCCTCCTCCATCATCGAGCGGAGGTCGCGCCATTCTAATGGGTGAAAACCCGGTACAATCATGCGCTGAGAGTTCTTTTCATGCGTAACCTTCTAGTCCTTTCGCTTTTCGCCGCCGCACTGCCGGCCCAAGTCGTCCAGGTCACCAAGGGGGCGGCCGATTATCAGGTATTCCAGCGCGGGCCGGGCAACGCGGCCACGCTCAAGTTGGAGGGCTCCGTCCAGGGCGCCGCCGGAAGGGCTGTGGAAACCCGCCTGGTGGCCGCGGGCCGCGCTGTGGCGGGTTTCGATTGGAAGGCTGCCGGCAAAGTGAACGGCGCTGCGTGGACGGCGCAGATCGCCGACGTGCCCACGGGCGGGCCGTACCGGCTGGATCTGCGGGTGGCTGGCGCGGCCGCGGTGACGAGCGTGGCGAACATTCTTGTGGGCGATCTGTGGCTGCTGGCCGGCCAATCCAACATGGAAGGCGTCGGCAATCTGGAGAATCTGCCGTTGCCGAGCGCGCTGGTGAATTCACTGGATATGACCGATACGTGGCTGGCGGCGAGCGATCCGCTGCATCGTCTGCCGGATTCCAACAATCGGGTGAACTGGCGCAAGAACGCGCAGGGGCAGCCGGAGAAGCTGGAAGGCGAGGCGCTGGCGAAGTTCATCGCGAATCGAAAGAAGGGCGCGGGCGTGGGGCTGCCCTTTGCGCTGGAGATGGTGAGGCGCACGGGTGTGCCGGTCGGGTTGATTCCCTGCGCGCATGGCGGCACGTCGATGGCGCAGTGGGATCCGGCGTTGAAGGACAAGGGCGGCGACTCGCTGTATGGCGGCATGGTGCGCCGCTTCGAGCTGGCCGGCGGGCGGGTGAAGGGAGTGCTCTGGTATCAGGGCGAATCGGACGCGAACCCCACGGCTGGACCAATTTTCGAAGAGAAGTTCCGGGGCTTTATCGAGGCGGTTCGCAAGGACTTTGCGCAGCCGGATCTGCCGTTTCTGTATGTGCAGATCGGCCGCCACGTCGCCAGCGCGAGCGCGGCGCAGTGGAACCTGGTGCAGAACGCTCAGCTCAAGGTGGAATCGCAACTGCCCAACGCCCTGATGACGGGCTGCACGGATTGCGAGCTGGACGATGGTATCCACGTGGGCACCGACGATCACGGGCTGCTAGCCGTGCGGCTGGCGAATCTGGCGACGGCGTCCGTGAAGCGCGGTCCGCGTCCCGTTTCGGCGAAGGTGAAGGGGGGCATGATTGTGGTGGAGTTCGCCGAAGTGAATGGGAAGCTTGTGCACAAGGGGCGGCTCAACGGGTTCACGCTGCATGCCGCGGACGGCACGCCGGTTCCGATGATCTATCGCCAACGCGTGAGCGCGGAGAGCCCGAATGTAGTGGAGTTGCTGTTCGGCGGGAAGCTGCCGGAGGGTGTCACGCTGCATCACGGCGTTGGGCGCGATCCGTATCTGAATCTGCGCGACGAGGCAGGAATGCCGGCGCCGGTGTTCGGGCCGATGGCTGTGCAGCAGTAGATTCAGGCCGCGGGCTTGCGGGCCACGATGATGATGGAGACCGGCCGCCAGGGGATCAGCTTGTCGATGCGCCGCCAGAGCGGCACCAGCGCATCGAAGACGGCCAACTGGACGCGGCTGAAGCTGCCCCCCTTCAGGCTGCTGCCGTTCACATACCCACCGGGGCGAGTGATGCGGTTGAACTTGAGGAAGTGTTCCACTTCGAAGCCGGCGGCGCGCGCCTCGGACATCAGCTCCTCTTCGGAATAGCGGCGGAAGTGGCCGAGGACGCGATCGAGCTCGCCGTATACGGACATGCCCTCCGGCACGAGCACAATGGCGCGGCCGCCGGGTTCCAAGGTCTCAAACATGTTGCGCAACCCGCCGGCGTCGTCTTCGACGTGTTCCAGCACGTTCAGGCAGACGATGGTATCGACCAGCCCGCGGACGGATTCAAAGTCAGAGGCCTGGCTGAGATTGCATTCGAGCGCCCGGAAGTTGGGCCGGTGGGAGAGACGGATGCGAAGGCGCGCCAGATGCTCGCCGTCGATATCGGAGGCGACATAGAGCTGGCGGCGGGGTGCCAGGCATCGCGACAGGTTGCCCATGCCGGCGCCGATCTCCAGCACGCGCTTGCCGACATACGGGCGAATGGTGTCGGCCATCCAGAGATTGAAGCGGTGGGCGGAGGAGAGTGTATCGAGAATCTCCGGACCGGACTCGATGTAGATGTCGCGCGTGAACGCGAAGCGAAGGACGGTGAGCGCGCCGAAGACGGCGTCGAGCTTGCCGATCTTCTTGCCTTCGTCGTACGTGCGGCCGTGGTAGCTGATGGGCGTCTCGTAGATGTTGACCTGGCGCTGCGCGAGCTTAATGGTGATCTCGGGTTCGAAGCCGAAACCATCGCTGCGGAGGGGAATGCTCTTCAGCAGAGACGTTCGGAATACCTTGTAGCACGTCCAGACGTCCGTGAGATTGAGGTCGCTCACAAGATTGACGAACGTGGTGAGAAAGACGTTAGCCAGCGAGTGCCAGAAGTAGAGCACGCGGCGTTGAATGCCGACAGCGAAGCGCGTGCCGAAAACTGCGTCGGCCTGGCCTTCGAGCAAAGGCTGGAGCAACGCGGGCCAGTCGCGCGGGCTGTACTCCAGATCGGCGTCCTGAATCAGAGTGAAGTCACCGCGCACACGCTCCAATGCGGAGCGTATCGCCGCGCCCTTGCCGAGATTGCGCGGATGGCGCACGGCGCGGATGAGCCTTGGATGCGAGCTGGCATAGTGCGTGGCAATCTCCCACGAGCCGTCGTCGGAGCCGTCGTCGACGATTACGACTTCGCGTTCGAGCCCGTCGGGCAGGGGTGCGGCGAGAACCCGATCCAGCACCGCGCCGAGGAACTCCTCTTCGTTGTAGACGGGCACGATGATGGAAAGAAGAGGCACGGCTATTTCAGTGGCGGACGCTGCGAGTGCCACTGCGTGACGCTCTGGTAGGCCAGCGCGAGGCGCAGCGGCGAGCCTTCGTCCCACAGGCGCCCCAGGAAGCTGAACCCCTGAGGCATGCCCTTGACGAATCCGCAGGGGACGACGACCTGCGGATTGCCGGTGAGGTTGGTGGAGCTGAGGTTCGAGTAGGGCGGGCAGACGATGACATCGAACGGTTCGAAGGCGGCGTGCATCTTCTCCATCAGGAGAGTACGGGCGCGTTGAGCGCGGATGTATTCCACGGCCGGAATCAGGCGCGAGGTGCGGAAGGAGTTGGGCCAGGCGCCGCGTGCCTGGTCCTTCAATTGCGACACGCGGCCATCGCGCGTGATGTCGTCGAAGGCGCAGGCGGCCTCGGCGTTGAGGAGGAGCAGGAGCGTGCCGGCAATGGAGTCGGGCAGTTCGACCGGTGTCATCTGCACGCCCGTTCGTTTCAGATCCTCGATCGCCTTGGTGTAGACGTCCTTGTCTTCGCCCTGCATGCGGTCGAACGCCTTCTGCGCGATGCCGACGCGGAGTTTCGAGACGGGCACGCGCGGTTCCCAGTGGAAGGGAGCGGGGGTGACGGTGCGGTCGTGGCCGTCGGGTCCGTAGAGAACGTTGAGCACCAGGGCGCAGTCTTCGGCGCCGCGGCAGATCGGTCCGATCTTATCCATCGTCCAACTCAAGCCCATGGCCCCAAAGCGGGAGACGCGGCCGTACGTTGGACGCAGGCCGGTAACGCCGCAGCGAATGCTGGGCGAGACGATGGAGCCGAGCGTCTCCGTGCCGATGGCGAATCCGAGCAGGCCGCCGGCGGTGGCCGATGCCGAGCCCGCTGACGATCCGCTGGAGGTCAGCTCCAGATTCCAGGGCGTCTTCGTCATGCCGCCGAACCACAGGCCGCCCATCGCCAGCGCGCCCATGGACATCTTGCCCACCAGCACGGCGCCGGCTTGCGTCAGCCGCGTATACACGGTGGAATCGACGTCGATGACCTGCTCACGGAAGGGTTCGGCTCCCCAGGTTGTCTTGATGCCCTTTGTCGCGAAGAGATCCTTCAGGCCATACGGGACGCCGTGGAGCGGTCCGCGGTACTTGCCGGCGGCGATTTCGGAGTCGGCCTGGCCGGCCTGCCGCAGGGCGAGGTCTTCGGTGAGCGTGACGACACAGTTCAACTTAGGCGCGAATTGTTTCAAACGCGCGAGATAGAGCCTGGTTAATTGGGTGGATGTGATCCGGCGAGCTTTCAGGAGGGCGGCGAGGCGCGTGACGGGGAGGTAGGCGAGGTCCTCTTCGGATGATGGCGCGACGAGCTTGGATGGGGGCAATGGGCGGAAACGCGCAGGTCCGGCCTTGGGCTGTTTGCCGGGTAGGCCGGGGTGGAAGGAGTAGGCCGGCTCGGTGTCGAGCGGAACGTCGATCTTGCGCAGCTTCTCGTACTCGCCGAGCGCGCGGCTGACACCGGGGAGCATCAGGTCCAACTGAGCGTCGTCGAACTTCAGGCCGATGACGGCGAGCGCGGCGGTCACCTGCTCCTTCGAGAGCTTGGGTTGAACCGCCGGGGAAGCGGACTGGGCGGGCGCTGGGCGTGCCGCGGCGAGAATTGCCGCCAACTGCAGGATCTGGCGTCTGTCCATGAGTCTCCTATGATAACTTCTCACCCGCGGCGGACGGCGCTAGCATCCAAGTAAGGGCTATGAGAATTCTGTTGTACAGCGGCAAGGGCGGCGTGGGTAAGACCACGGTGGCGGCGGCGAGCGGGATGCGCCTGGCAGAGTTGGGCTACCGGACGCTGGTGATGAGCGTCGATCCGGCGCACTCGCTGGCGGATTCGTTCGATCTGGAATCGGGCCTGTTCCACGGCAAGACGTCGGCCCCGCTGGAGATCGCGCCGAATCTCTCCATCCACGAAGTCAATATTCAGAAGGAGATCAAGCGCCACTGGGCGGAGATCTCGGGCTACATCACCAGCATTCTGCGCACTTCGGGATTGAACGACGTGGAGGCGGAAGAGATGGCGATCTTCCCCGGCATGGAAGAGCTGAGCGCGATGATGTACGTGAATCAGTACCGCCGGGAAAAGAGCTACGACGTGGTTGTGCTGGACTGCGCGCCCACCGCGGAGAGCCTGCGATTTGTCTCGATGCCCACCACGCTGGATTGGTATATGAAGCACGTGTTCCCGATGCAGCGCGGAATTCTGAAGGCGGTCCGTCCTTTGGCGAATCGCGTGTCGCCTGTGGAACTGCCGCCGGACAGCTACTTCGCCAACATCAAAGAGCTGTTTGAGAAGATCGAGGGCATCGACACTCTGATGGAGGATCCGGAGATCACCAGCGTGCGGCTGGTAACCAACGCGGAGAAGATGGTGGTGCGCGAGACGCAACGGGCGTTCGTCTATTTCTCGCTGCATGGCCTGACTGTGGATGAAGTGATTGTGAACCGTGTGCTGCCCGATACGGTGGAGGATGAGTTTTTCACGGAGTGGCGCGCCTCGCAGAAGCGGTTTCTGGGCGAGACCGAGGCTTACTTCGCACCGGTGCCAGTGCGGCGAGTGCCGCTGTTCCGGCATGAGATTGTGGGGCTGGAGCGGATTCGAGAACTTGGGCAGGTGCTATACGCGGACGGTTCGGATCCGGCGGCGGTGACGCGACGCGAGCGGCCCTACGAGTTCACCAAGACAGAAGGCCGCTATGAGGTGCACCTGCGTGTGCCGTTCACGGAAAAAGGCGAAGTCGGACTGTTCAAGAAGGGCGATGAGCTGGTGGTGGAGGTCGGCACGATCCGGCGGCACATCGGCCTGCCGGTTTCGATGGCGCAGTTGCGGCCTGTCCGCGCGAAGCTAAATGATGGCATTCTGACAGTAGAGATGCAGGAGGGCGCATGACGGAGACGGAAGAGAAGACCCAACATACGTGTAGCGGCCAGAATTGCCTGTGCCATGGCGCAGGGCCGCTGTTGAGCGAGTTCGTGCGGCGCATGGGGCCGCCGGAGGGCGCGAAGCGTCACTTCGACGCGGCGCGTGTCGAGTTTTTGAAGGGCGTGCGCGCCATGATTGATGCGCGCATCGAAGACCTGTCCAAGGCCGAGCCCAAGGGCACAAAACTGAACGTGGAGTAGTCACGCACATGAGCCGACCCGTTACGATCCTCGCCATCGCGAGCTATGAGAAGGGCCACGCGTTTCTGCGGCAGGCCAAGGCAGAGGGCGCGCGAGTGCTGCTGCTGACCTCGTTGAGCATCAAGGAAAACGCCCAATGGCCCCGCGAAAGCATCGACGAGATCTTTTATATGCCGGATGTCGACAAGGAGTGGAACAAGGCGGACACGCTCAAGGCCGTGGCCTACCTGGCGCGCACGGAGATGATCGACCGCATCGTGCCGCTGGACGATTTCGATCTGGAACTGGCCGCGTCATTGCGCGAGCATCTGCGGATTCCGGGCATGGGCGAGACGACGGTACGCCGGTTTCGGGACAAGCTCGCCATGCGCATGTCGGCGTACGAAGCATCCATCGCCGTGCCTGATTTCGTGCACATCCTGAATCACGCAAAGATCCAGAGGTTCATCGACAAAGTGCCGGCGCCATGGGTGCTGAAGCCGCGCAGCTTCGCCGGGGCCATCGGCATTCAGAAGATCGAGAGTGCGGACCAGTTATGGAAGGCGCTGGAGCAACTGGGCGATCTGCAGCCGAATTACCTGCTGGAACGCTACGTGCCGGGTGACATCTTTCACGTGGACTCTATCGTCTACGAGCGTGAGGTCCGCTTTGCCGTGGCGAGCGGCTACGGGCGTCCGCCGCTGGACGTGTCGCATCAGGGCGGCGTGTTCAGCACGCGTTTGCTGGAACGCGGATCGGATCGCGAGCAACTGCTGCTGGAAATGAACAAGCACCTGTTGTCTGCGCTGGGCCTGGTTCGCGGCGTGTCGCATACGGAGTTCATCATCGGCCACGATGGAACGCTGTATTTCCTGGAGACTGCGGCGCGAGTGGGCGGCGCTCATATCGCAGAATTGGTGGAGGCGGCGACGGGCATCAACCTGTGGGCCGAGTGGGCGCGGATTGAGGTTGCCGGCGGGAAGACCGATTACCAGGTTCCGGCAGCGCGGAAGGACTATGCGGGCCTGCTGGTGTCCCTGGCGCGCCAGGAGCATCCGGATACCAGCGGTTACACGGATGCGGAGATCGTCTGGCGCATGGACAAGTCGAACCACGTGGGCTTCATTGTACGCAGCGAATCCCATGCGGTGGTCGAGGAGAAGTTGGGGGATTTGACGGAGCGCGTCACCAGGGACTTCTGGGCCTACGCTCCGCCGAAGGACAAGCCAACTTCGTAGAGCTAGAACGTGATTCCGATCAGGAATTCGGTCTGGTTGCGCGCCGATGTCAGGCTGGGTAGCTGGAACGGTTCGTTGTCCCAGCGCGTGTAACGGATCTCAGGACTGATCTTGATCAGCTTGAGATCGTAGCGGAAGCCCACGCCGAAGACCAGACCCTTGGAGTTGGCATTCTGCAGCAGCGGGATGTCGCCGATGCGCCGGAAGACAAAGCCGCCGTCGACGTACATTCTGGCCAGAGTGCCGGGGAACTTGTACTTGACCAACAGCGGGAACTCGATGGAGCCCGAATTGTAGGCGTTGCTGGTGGAATACCCGGTGCGGCGGTAGAGGGCGTCGAATTCCAGGCCGAGGCCCGCCGGGAGATTCAACTCCACGACGGGTCCGACGGTCCAGCGGCTGAAGTTGCTGCTGAAATTGCCTGCCGCCTTGACGGCATCGTTGAAGGGCACGCCGCCCTTGACGCCCCAGTTGATGAGCTGGGCCGGGAGCGGCGCGCAAAACAATACGGCGATGAGCAGCAGACGCATCAGGATACCGTGGCGAGGTCGTCTGCCAGGCGAACCACCCGGCCGAGCGACATCGCGATATTAGCTAGATGCGGGCCGGCGACGGCGCGTTGCGTGATTTCCACCGGGCAGTTCGGTTGCTTGCGGGACTTGATGCAATCGGGGAAGTTCTGGATGTGGGGCTCCATCGGCACGGGCGCCTTTTCTTCGACAATCGGTACGCGGTTGTCTTTCCACTGCTCTTTCCAGACAACGACGCCGGCGTCATCGAGGCGCATGGTGCCCTCGTCACCCATGAGGAGGATGGACCAGCTATCTTCGAAGTCGTTGCAGTAGTTGAGCTCCCAGGTGGTGAAGAACTTGCCGTGGTCCAACGTGGAGCTGAGGATCTCAGGGTGTTCGGCGCCGATGTTCTTGGCGACATAGCCCATCGCCATGGCGGACTTCAGGGGAGGGGCGTTGGTAAACCACTGGACGACGTCCACGAGGTGCGTGCCCTGGTCCGTCATATTGCCGCCGGCATCGTCGTAGCACAGTCGCCATCTGCGGAGACGCTTTGG
>CAYVDY010000054.1:0-19296 GCA_964450255.1 uncultured Candidatus Solibacter sp.
AGCCGCGCGCCGGCGGCCGTTACGCCGGGTTCGCTACATCCGTCCCATTACAAGAGGCCATTCTGACGGCCCTTCAGCACACATAAAGGCCCAGCAGCTTGTTCTTCGCCAATCTCAGCGCGCTCGAATTCCTCGCACTCTTCTCCGCGGCCTCGGCAGTCACCGTCGCGCTCTACCTGTTGATCCGGGCGCGGAAGCGCTTCGCCGTGGCAACCCTGCGCTTCTGGCAGAACGCGCAGCAGCAGGTGCAGCAGACGCGGCGCCGGCGCATCGATCAACCCTGGTCCCTGCTGCTTCAACTTCTCGCCACCGCGCTGCTGTTGCTTGCCAGCGCGCAGCCGCGGCTCGGCAGCCCCGACACCAGCGGACGCGATCACGTGCTGATCCTGGACACATCCGCCTGGCAGCAGAACGCGGCGCTGTTCACCGAATCGCGCAAGCTGGCCCTGGAATGGCTCCGCCGGGTGCCGCCGCAGGACCGCGTGATGCTGGTGCGCGCCGACTCTCTGGCCACCCCGGCCACGCGCTTCGAGACCAATGCCGCCGATGTGCGCGCGGCCATCGAAGCCAGCCGGCCTTCGTCCTCGGCGCTCGACCTGCAGCCGGCCTTCGATCTGGCGCTGCAGGCGCTGCGGTTGGAAGCCCGGCGTCCGGGTGAGATCCTCTATGCCGGTCCTGGCCGCACCGAGGCGAACGCTGCCATCAACGCCCCTGCCAACCTGCGAGTCCTGCTCACCAAGGAGCCGCCAGCCAATCTCGGCATCACGCGAGTGGAACTGCGACGCTCCACCGAGGACGCGACGCTGTTCCACACCTCGGTCACCGCCCGCAATTACAGCAACATGGCCCGCAATGTGCCGCTGATTGCCGGACTGGGCGGGGCTTTGATTTCGAACCAGCTCGTCACGCTGCCGCCCAACGCCGAGACCACGGCCACGTTCCAGTTCCGCTCCACGGCCTCCGGCTGGCTGGAAGCGCGGCTCTCGACGCGCGACGCGCTGGCAGCCGACGACCGCGTAACGCTGGAGATACCCGAGCCGCGCCGGTTGCGAGTGAACGTCTACACGGCCGAGGCCGAACTGCTGCGCCCGATTCTGTCGTCCGACGTGCGCATTCAGCCCACGTTCCTGGCGCCCTCACAGTATCAGGCCAGCGCCGACGCCGATCTGTTCCTGATCGACTCCTTTCAACCGCTGCAGACTCCGCAGCGCCCTGCGATCTTCCTGAATCCCGGCACGGGGGAAGCTACCATCTCCGGCTGGAACTCGGTCCACCCGATCGCCGCGGGCATCCGTTCGCGGGATATGCGAATCGTCAATGCGCGAGTTCTCACTCCCGGCAACGGCGAGACGGTAATCGCCTCGGCCAAGGAGGGCGCGTTGATTGTCGCGGGCGCCAAGTCGGTCACGCTGGGATTCCATCCGCTGCGCTCCAACCTGCGCTACTCGCTGGCCACGCCTCTCCTCTTCGCGAACATTTTTCAGTGGATCGCGCCGGAAACGTTCCTGCGGCAGGAGGTTCTGGCCGGCCCGCCCGGCGCCGTTTCCGTGGACCTGGCCGAGTCCTACGCTCCGGAGAAGCTCCGGGTGCTGGACGCCCAAGGCGACGCCCTGCCGTTTACGGTAGAAGGCCGCAGCGTGCGCTTTTTCGCGGCCTCGCCCTCGACGGTGCGAGTGCTCTCACCGAACTCCGAGCTGGTCTTCGCGCTGACGCTGCCCGGCCTGGGCACCACGGCGTGGCAGCCCGCCGAGACCATCGCGCGGGGCCTTGGCGCCCCGGCCGCAGCCACCGCCCTGCCGCAGGAACTCTGGCAGTACCTGGCCCTGCTGGCCGCGCTCATTCTGGCGATCGAATGGTGGTTCTTCCGCAACCAGCCCACGTCGCGGCTCTCGCTGATCCTGAAAGTCGCGGCGATTGCCGCCGCCGTGATCAGCGTCTTCCAGCCCGATCTCTCCGTGCAGGAGACGAAGATGGCGGTGGCCGTGCTGCCGGACACTTCTGCCAGCATCTCAAGCGCGGATCTGGAGGAGGCATCGCGCCTGACTTCGGCGATAGACGGCGCCCGGGGTCGGAACATCGTGCGAGTGCTGCCGTTCGCCCGTTCTATCCGCACGACGACGGCGCAGGAGTTCGCCTCCGGCTGGAAGCTGCGGGGCACGGGCGGAGAATCCGGCCGCGCCACAAGTCTGGAGGCGGCCATTCGCGAAGCATCCGCGGCGATGCCCAGCGGCATGGTGCCCCGGCTGGTGCTGATCTCGGACGGCAAGGAGAATTCCGGCTCCGTGGCGCGCGCGGCGTGGCAGGCCCGGCAGCTTGGGATCCCCATCGATACGTATCCGCTGGCCGGACGCGCGCAGCCGCGGCTTCAGCTCGAATCCGTCCGCCTGCCCACGGTGGCGTTCACAGGTGAGCGCTTCCCAATCGAGATCAGCGTGCAGTCTCCGGAGAAGGCCACGGGCACGCTGGAGCTGACCGGCGAAGGCAAGGCTTTGGGCGCAAGCCCTGTGGCATTGGAGCCCGGACTGAACAACCTGCGCGTCACGGCCTCGCTGGCGACACCGGGCGCCATCGATCTCGTGCTGAACCTGCGCACACAGACTCTCGGCGATTTGCGGTTCCAGCAGGCCGTCAATCTGCGTCGCCCGCGCCTGCTGTATCTATCGCAGGACGCGCCGGGCATGGAGTCCCATCTGTTCGGCACGCTGAACGCCGCGCAGTTCGAAGTGGTCTCAAACGTGTCGTTCGCGCAGGCCCGCTTCGAGGATTACCAGATCGTGATGTTCAACAACTGGGATCTGGAATCGATCGCGCCATTCCGTAAGGCGGAACTGGAACGATTTGTGCAGCAGGGCGGCGGGCTGATGGTGATCGGCGGCGAGCACCACGTTTATGTCGAGAAGAAGCAGCCGCAGTTGGACGCGCTGGACCGGGTTCTGCCGGCCACAGTGGCTCCGCCGCGCAGTCCGGAAGGGGCGGCGCTGGTGCTGATCGTCGATAAGTCGTCCTCGATGGAGGGCCGCAAGATGGAGCTGGCCCGGCTGGCCGCGATCGGCGTGGTGGAGAACCTGCGCCCCATCGATCATGTGGGCGTGCTGATTTTCGATAACTCGCATCAGTGGGCCATCCCGATGCGCCGCGCCGAGGACAAGACGATGATGAAGCGCCTGATTTCCGGCATCACTCCGGACGGCGGCACACAGATTGCCCCGGCGCTGGCGGAAGGCTACAAGCGGATCGTCCCGGCCGTGGGCGCCTACAAACACGTGGTGCTGCTGACGGACGGCATCTCCGAAGAGGGCGATTCGATGGCGGTGGCCAAGGAAGCGGCGGCGAACCGGATCACGATCTCGACGGTGGGCCTGGGCCAGGACGTGAATCGCGCGTATCTGGAGAAAGTGGCGCTCAACGCCAAGGGCAAAGCGTATTTCCTGACGGACCCCTCGGGCCTGGAGCAGATCCTGCTGAAGGACGTGATGGAGCACACGGGCTCGACCACGGTCGAGAAGAACATCCAGCCAAAGGTGGTGCGGCAGGCCGAGATCCTGGAGGGCGTGGCGATGGAGACGGCCCCGGTGCTGAAGGGCTATGTCCGCTTCCAGGCCAAGCCGACGGCCGAGATGCTGTTGAGCATCACGTCATCGGCCGCCGGAGAGAAGGACGATCCGCTGCTGGCTCGCTGGCAGTATGGCTTGGGCCGCACAGCCGTGTTCACGTCGGACGCGAAGACGCGCTGGGCGGCAGCCTGGGTGACGTGGCCGGGCTATGACAAGTTCTGGGCGAACGTGGTGCGCGATCTGCTGCCGCACGCCCAACCGGGCCAGACAACGTTGACGCATGACGCGGCGAACGGACTGCTGGTGGCAGATTATCGATTCTCGGCCGGGTTGCCGGCGCCCGCCGCACCGCCGGCGATTTTCGCGATCGGCCCGGACAACTTCCAGTCGCCGCTGCGCCTGGAGCGGCTCTCGGCGGACCATTTCCGGGCAACGGTCCCGATAGCCAACCGCAAGGGGCTATTCAGGGTGCGGCCGCTGGCGGAATCGCGCGCGTTCCCGGAGGTGGGCCTGTATCTGCCCGAGCCGGAGATCACGACGTATGGCAGCAATCCGCTGCTGTTGCGGCAGCTCTCGGCTTACACGGGGGGCCGATTCAACCCGACGGCGAAGCAGGTTTTCGACCCCGCGGGCCGGTCGATTCCGGCGACGATGCGGCTATGGCCGGGGCTGCTGGGGGCGGCGCTGTTATTGAACCTGCTGGAGCTGGCCTGGCGGCGGTTGCGCTCGACCGGACTGCGTCGCGCGCCGTCCGCGGCGTAGAGTAGTAGCCGCCACGGGTGGAGTGAGGCGACCTGGGTTCGTTCCGGGTTCGCTCCAAGACCCGGAGTTCGATCTACGCGGCTTTTTTTCAATAACTTAACTGGGTGTGGCGGCTGGGGGGGGAGGGGTCGCGGCACGGCGGCGATTCCCGGGGACCTTGCGAGTTTTTCGCCAAAAGTGGTGCTGGAACCCAAGCCGGAGGCCTTGCATGTTAAAAAGCGACCAGCCGTATGTGGAACCCGACGTCGCATCAACAAAGACAAGAGAGCTGGAGATGCAAGTTCGCAACCATGCCCTCCAACACCGCCGCCGCGGGGCTGATGAGAAGACGTTCCAGGCTCTGATTGAGAACATGCTGGAGGCACCGCCGGTCCTCCCTGGCCCGAGTCCCACCCAGGTGCCTGCGCCTGACACCGCCACCACCGCGCGCCAAGCAGCGTCGAAGAGTTCACCTCGGAGTATGCAAGGAGGGCACTCGCCACAACGCCCGCCCCCGCGCGGAGTGCTGGGGTGTGCAGGATCAGAACAGCAAACATCAAAAGACACTCGATTGTCAAAGAACCACCGGGCAAGCCGTCTACTGAACCAGGCACCCTCGGAGGGTAATTCACGAGGCAAGGAGCTAGTCCGGTTGGAAGCGGGCCGCTGCCCGAAGCGATGGTGGGCGGGCTGACGCCCGGCTACAGCATAGCGCGAGGCGTCAAGCAAACGACGTGTGGAGGCTGGGCAGCGGGATTGATTCCAAACGACTTGAGCTGATTCTATGCGGCTGTGAACGGCTTTGCGGGGAGGTGCACCTTTGTCTTGCCTGAGGGCAGGACTGATCCCTGGATTCAAACCGCCGCCGTTGCGGCTTTGCCGGCGACTCCGGTCTTTCCCGGCTTCGGCGAAGTTCGCCCCATGGACGATCGAACACGACGCTGCGCGATGCCAGATGGTCGTTCATCGCCGTGGTCCCGCTACCGTACCAACTCGCCATCCTTGAAGTCGTATCTGCCCACCTGCCGTCCTCCGAAATCCCACCGAATGGATTCGCCATCTGCTCGCCCTTCGCGCCAATTTGAGCGGGACTTCATCTGTCCTCCTCGCCAGTACTGTGTCCAGGTTTTCGTGCCGTCCCCACGGTGCTGCCACTCCCAAGCCTTGCTACCATCCTCGCGCCAGCACGTCTCGACGCCTATCTTGATGCCTCGCCGCCAAGTCACTTCGTACTGTTTCTCCCCGGTTGGAAGGAACCACGTCTCCGCTCCGTGAAGCAGGAACCGGCCGCTCGCGGCCACTTGTCCGCGCCATGTACCCCTCATCTTGCCGTCCGCGAAGGTATCGCGGCCGCTGACCAGCCTACCGGTGCTCTGTTCGGCTTTCGGCAGGTCCGTCACCGAGGAGAGGATCCAGGCCTCGTTCATTTCCCAGTGCTGTGACGGGTGATTCATGCTGCTCAGCAAGTGTATTACTCCATTCGGCGCCTGGGCAGCCACCGAGTATCCAAGCGTGGGTTCGTCGTGGTACTTCTGCAGCCAGTCTTTTCGCCTGCCGGCAGGGAGTACGACCGACTCATGTGGGAGGGCACCTGGCAGTGACTTAACTTTCCACGTTTTTCCCTCATCGTCAGAAAGCGCGACGAAGGAACCCTTTGCCATAATCCCTGCGGGTTGCTTCCCGCGCCGCTCCCGCCAATCACTAGCGAAAAAGAGGCGCCCACTCGCCAGCTTAACCAAGGAAGGACGTTGGTTACTTCCAAGCGCTGGGAACTGAGTCTTGCTCACCGACCACGTTCTCCCGCCATCGCGGGAAATTGCCTGCGGCATGTAGCCATCGATATCGGAGTTCTTTCCGCCCATTCCAAGGATACTGCCGTCCTTGAGTAAGGCAAAAACCGTGTGCCTCCCAGCAGTTCGTCCAGCGGTGTCGAACCAGGTGCGGCCGTTGTCCTTGCTCGACCACAGCATCGACTCGCCTCCCACGGCATCGGTTGGAATGTAGATGGCGCCGCTCGCGTCGCGGAATGCGGTGCTAATCGGCTGCGGCCAGTACCCTCCCAAGGGCTCAATGAGCACAGGAAGACGCGGCTGTTCCCAAGTTGCTCCGCTATCCCTTGATGTTTGAACGCGGAAGGGCACATGCGTGAGGCCGAAACCTCCCGTGAAATGCCACAAGGTGCCTCGGTCGTTCCAGAGCAGCGAGGTTTGATCGTTTACATCCGCATAGTCGTAATATCCTTCCGGCATGTCCCACTGCTCGCTACCAGCGCGGAGACGGGTGAACGCCAGCGTCGCATTGGCCTCGTATTCCGTTGTGGGCGTCGAAGACGTAAACCACGCTGCGACAAGGTCGCCATTGGGACACACTGCCAAGCCGCCCGAGTGGAGGTGGCCCAGCACCGACGGATCTAGGCCCGCAGCGAGAATAGCACTCTCAGGCGCATTGTCCGGTGGGATGGGCAGCAGAGGGCGTTGCCGGAACCAGGGCCGTGCCGGTGCAGGACCAGCCTTCGTATACTGCGAACCTTGCTTGACGAACTGCTGCGGGAACTTCGCATCGGGTTCCCAATTCTTCGTCATCGGCAGGGGAGCTTCCACCACCCTAAACCCGATGTTGTGGTGGCCGCGATAGTCCGGTGGCGCACTCGCGCGGTTCGCAGATCTCCGGTAGTAGGGAAGAGCAAGATCGGTGCGCCACTCGCCGCGAGTGGCGCCCATGATCCCTCCACCGCGAACGACGCGCGACCAGCCTGACGCCGAGCCTACAGGATCCGTTTGAGGTTCGGGAGGATAGATGCCGTGCCAGTCGAGCACCCATTCCGCCACCCCGGAGTGCATATTTTTCACTCCCCACGGGTTCACTTCGTCAAGGGCAGGCTCGTGGTGGTCGGTAGAGAAATGCCCCCTCGTGCCGGCCCTCGCCACGTACTCCCACTCCGCCTCGGTCGGAAGCCGGTAGTTCTTCTTCTCCTTGCGGCTCAGCCATTCCGCAAATTTCACCGCATCATGCCAGGTGATGCCTGAAGCAGCAGGTGAGAATCTCCCCGTATCCGCATGATCGAACCGGAAGCGAGCGAACTGCTCGGCAGTGATCTCCACGTTGGATATGTAGAAGTGTCGGGAGATTCGGACTTCGTGCACTGGCTTCTCGTCATAGTCTCCAGCCTCGAGCAGCTCGAACTGCTTCAGTGTGGCCGGTGGTGTCGCCATGTCATTCCCCATCCAGAACCTGCCTGCATTAATTCGAACCATTCGAACACCGATTGAATTGACATAGGAGACCTCCCGATCCCCTTGAGAGCCCGAAGGAAGTGCCAGAAGGGCAAGTAAGGGCAGAACGACACGACAGCTCATCGTATACTCCTGGATCCATGAATCAGGCTCCGAGTTCCCGAAAAACTCGCCGGGCATGGGACGGCAACGCCTGACAAATGGCGGTACGCCCGACAATTCGACGGGACGTCCGTCAAATGGTACCGACAGACGCCGGTGGCCATCCGTATGGCATTGAAGAGACAGTGCTGTTCGACGACGAGAATCCAACGGGGAGCAAATAAATAGCTCCCGTAGTCGGCCTTGTAGCGGTGCGGTGGACCGCCCGTTCTCGTCTGAGTAGGAATTACGAGTGCCGATCCCGCCTCGGAAAGAAACGTCCTTCTTTTTGAATCATGCATGAGTGCGTCCCAGTGGAACTTCCGGCCACAAGTACCGTGGGACCTGCCCAGCCCAAGCCTCGCAGTTGCCATGGAACGATCCATGACCGTGGCGGACAAACTAGGCTGGTCCCTGTGCGTGACGCGTGCGTCGATTGCGAAGCCAATGCCAGAGTGTGCCGGCATCGGGGTCGGCGGCACGTTCGGTGGCGTGGCGAATAGTGAGGAAGCTAACGGCGGCTCCAACCACGAAGAGTACGATGTTGCCGAAGGCCCCGATAGTGAGTTCGTCGAAGGGAAAATTCAGCGAGCCGAGGTTTACCAAAGGTTTGGCGCCTTTCGTAAGGACGGCCCACACTGTGAATACGGTGCTCGTAGCGATACCGGCATAGGCACCGATGCGAGTGGCGCGAGCCAGTAGGAAGGCCAGCAGAAATAGTCCGGCCAGGCCTCCGGAGGCGATTGCGGAGACAGCGAACCACATGGAGAGAGCACTGCCTTTCGACTGCACTAATGCAATCGCAGTGGCAATATTGAGTAAGCCAACGACGACGACAATCATCTTGGCGGCCCGAAGGCGCTCGCGGTCGGTTGCTTGCGGACGGACGGCGCGGTAGAAGTCCTCGGTGGCGACCGAAGACAGGCTATTCAGATCGCTCGCGAGCATGGTCATTGCAGCACCAGTCAATGCGGCCAGCAGCAATCCAAGGATGCCCGGCGGCAAGTGAGTGCTCAGAAAATAGGGGAACATCTGGTCTGCCTTGGTGATGGTGCTGGGAATGGCCTCGCCGCTGAGCTGGAAGAACGACCAAACGGAAGTACCGATCAGCATGAAGAGCGCCCAAACCGGGACGCAGAGCAGGGCGCCGAGAGTGACGCCGCGGAGGGCGGCCCGGTCGGACTTGGCCAGAAGGTAACGCTGCACCATGGTCTGGTCGGCGATGTAGCGCTGGCCGTACCAGAAGAGGCCGTAGAAAATGGCGACAGGGATGGTGGGCCGGGACCAGTCCCAGGCGAGGGTGCCAAGGCTGAACTTGCCGTTCTGTGAGGCGACTGAGAAGACGGCGGAGGGACCGCCTTCGGGTAGGAAGAGGAGGAACCCAAGTGCCACCGCGATCCCGATCCACATGACGAAGCCCTGGACGACATCGGTCCAAATCACAGCTTCAATGCCCCCGATCACCGTATAAAACACCATGATGACGGCGACCGAGACGATCACGATGTGGATGTCCCACCCCGTCATGCTGGAGATGGTGAGGGCCATCAAGTACAGCACAAAGCCCATCTTGGAGAAATGCGCGAGTGAAAACGCCGCCGAGGCGTACAGGCGGGCAGGCCGTCCAAAGCGTTTCTGAAGATACTCATAGGCGCTCATACCCACTTCTTCGCGATAGAAGGGAATCACGACCTTGGCCACCAGCGGCAAGGTGGCGATGAGCAGGAAGCCGGGCACCAGCAGGGACCAGTTGCCCGCGTAGGAAGAGCCGGGGTACGCGACGAAGGTCACGCTGCTGACCATCGTGGCAAGCATCGACATGCCCATGGCCCATCCGGGCACGGAGCGCTTGGCTACAAAGTAGTTTTCGGTGGATGCCTGTCGGCGCGAGAAGCGCATCCCGAGGGCGGCCATCGAGGCAAGATAGATGGCGACAACGAGTAGGTCGATGGGGCGATTCATGATGAGGAGTGACTTCGAAATAATTCTATGACCACTGAGTTATCGAAGGCTCCCAGTCCGCGCTCGACAGCTTCGGCCAATAGCTTCTCATGGAGTGTGGAAAGGGGGAGGCGGGCGGACGTGGAGCGGCCGACCTCGAGGATCAACCTGACGTCTTTGAGATGCTGCGCCAACCGTGCTTCGGGAGTAAAATCACGCGATAGCATCTTGGCGCCCTTCACGTCCATTGCCCGCGAGTACGCTGGTCCGGACTTGAGAATCTCGAGGGCCGTGGCCAGATCGATACCATTGCTTTCCGCGAATGTGAGTGATTCGGCCAGCACCGCGCGATGGAGGCCGATGGCGATGTTGAGCGCCAGTTTCATCCGGGTGCCGGTGCCCGGAGGACCAGTGTGAAAGATGCGAGCGCTGATGGCTGCGAGGATCTCCTGGCATCCGGCGAAGGCCTGTGGATCGCCGCCGCAGATCACGATGGCTTCGCCGGCGGCGGTTTGGCGGCTGGAGCCCCCGATTTCGCAATCGAGATACGAGATGCCGCGCCCCGCAAATCTGGCCGCGTGAATCTCGACATCGGCGGGATCGCCGGTGGTTGTGTCGAGAATCGTGGTGCCTGACTCGAGAATCGGTTCGAGGACCGCAACAGTGTCTCGAACCTGGGCGGGGCCGGGGAGCGACCAGATGAGGTGGCTGCAGGAGGCTGCCACCTCAACGGGGGAAGAAAGCGGTGTTCCTCCGAGCTCGCGGAGACGTCCCGCCGCGGCGGGGTCGGGGTCGTACCCGGTCAGAGGGAAACCGGCCCTGGCGAGGCGAGTCGCCAAGGCGGTCCCCAAGAGCCCAATGCCGATGAACCCGATGGTCATGTCAGAAGGTTAGCCGGAAATTCATCTGAATGGTGCGCGTGCCGCGGGTGCTTTGGTAGCGGCCGAAGTTGGAATTGACAACGTTGGTCTGCATACCGCTGAGATTCGTATGGTTGAGAGAATTCAACATCTGTGCCTCGAGTTTCCCTTCGATTCTCTCGGTGATAAAGAACCGCTTGGTGGTGACAAGGTCCAGGTTCCACAAACCGATGTCGAAGATTGCATTGCGCCCGATGTTCCCGGGCCGGATCGGCACGCCGCTCACCGCTCCAATCGGGACGAGGGCAAACGAGGAACGGTTGAGGTACTGCAGGGTCTCAGTGTAGTTCTCGAACTTCGGGTTGCCTCCCAGGTAGTCTGCCCGGCTGCCCGCGAAGGCTGAGGGGTGAACGATGTTAAGGGGGTTGCCGGACCGCGCGGTGTAGATGCCGGAGACCTGCCAGCCCTGAAGCAGATTGCGCATAAGGCGTGAGTTGATCTGGGTCATCTTCGCGAAGGGCAACTCGTAGATAAAATCGGCGTTGAAGTTGTGGCGGATGAAATCGTCGGGGGGGCCCTTGTCGGCGCGGACGTTGTATATGTCCTGAACGGACGTGGGGAGGGAGAGGTCCGCCTGATTGGTGTAGGAGTAGG
The DNA here is from genome assembly GCA_964450255.1 of uncultured Candidatus Solibacter sp. Classification (GTDB taxonomy): domain Bacteria; phylum Acidobacteriota; class Terriglobia; order Bryobacterales; family Bryobacteraceae; genus Paludibaculum. Next base: position 11,125 of record CAYVDY010000054.1, read on the forward strand.
CGCTCGCCCAAGTGTAGTTCCCACCGATGCTCAGCCCCTTCGTGAAGCGTTTGCGGACCGAAGTCTGCCAGGAGTTAAAACCCGTGCTCTCCCCGGCGTCTCTGTAGCGAAACTGCGTGAATCCTGGCACCGGCCGGATGCCGGTGATCCGATCGACCTGGTTCCAGAAGCGGACCAGTTGGAGATGGACACCGCGAGTGCCGACATACGACGTTTCGATCACCACTTTCCCCGGGAGTTCGTGCTGGACGCCCAGGGTCCACTGATAGCTGAACGGGTTGGGGAAATCGGTATTGATGGCAGTATCCCCGATTAGACCAGTGGCGCCCTTCACATAGGCCTTCACTTTGTCGTTAGATACCGGCCAACGGAAGATATTGCCAGCGGCGAGCACGTCCGTGCGGTTGACGTTGACACGGAAAGGTTCGTCGACGGCATCGCGGACCAGATCGACGGGACCGGCGAACAGTGGAATGGGCCCGTGGAACATCCCGGCGCCTCCACGGAGGACAGTCTTGCCCGACTTGTCGAGTGTATAGGCGAAGCCGATTCGCGGAGAGAAGTTATTGGTGTCGGGCTGCCAGATTGCGTTCGGGGGCGTATAGGGTCCGGTGCCGAAAGGCTGGGCTCGATTGAAGAGCCGTCCGTCGCGCTCCTGGGGTACGGAGAAGTAATCCCATCGAACACCCATATTGACCATAAGCCGGGAGTTCACCTTGAAGTCGTCCTGGAAGAAGAAGCCGAGCGTGTTGACGCGAAGGTCAAACTCCCTGAGACCCATCGTGACCTGGACGGCATTCGGGATGTTGGCGATCATGTCGGCTTCGGAATTGTAGGTAAGGATCGGGACTTCGAAGTTGAAGCGGCGGACGTGCTGCTGCACGAAGATCCCACCGAACTTCAAGGAGTGACGACCCATCTGCTTACCGATGCTTTGTTCGAGCGACCAAGTGAAGCCTTCGCGGACGATCACTTCGCCGTCAACTCCAAAGCCGAGGCCGCCAATGCCGTTGTGGGAGTTATCGCTCGCATACAAGTTGGCGTAGTTGTCGATGCGGGGAACGCGGTTGTAGTTGACGCCGAAACGGGTTTCCGACGTCCAGGATGGGCGGGCGTGGGTGAGGTTGAACGTGCCCTGCTCGATGGTGCCTTCAAAGGTGCGGTTGTTGGCAGAGATGGCGCGGGGCGAAAGGCTGAAGGGACGCGCGCGAGTGTAGCGGGTGGAAAGGATCGTGGAGTTGGTGACGTTGAAGTCGCCGCGGACGATGGCGTGATCATCCTGGCCCTGCGAACTGCCTGCTCCGATCCATGCCCCTGTGTTGGCTGTAGGTGAGTACGGCTGATTGGGCAGCGGGAAGACGGAGAACATCTTGTCGTAGATATTGTTCCGGGCGCTGATGCGGTTTCGAAACTCCTGGGTTGGCACCTGCTGATTGAACGCCTGGAAACCGCGCAAGCGGTAGGCGTCGAACGCGCCGAAGAAAAACACCTTGTTGCGGATGATGGGGCCGCCGAGCGACCCGCCGTACTGGTTGAACGTCACGCCCGGCTTGATGCTGAGGAACTGATTACGGGCATTCAGGTTCTCCACATTGTTGAGCTAGAAAGCGCTGCCGTGGAAGTCGTTGGTTCCGGATTTCGTAATGATGTTGACGTTGCCGGAGATCGTGTTGGCGATTTCGGCCGAGGCGATGCCCTTGGACACGACGACTTCGGCGACGGCCTCGGTGCTGACCCCCTTGATGGTGTTGAAGTTGCCGTCCATAGACAGGGAAGGTGACTCATTGTTCTGGGTTGCGTCGGTTCCGTCAACGGTCAGGCGGACGGAAGTGGCTGCAAGTCCGTTGAGCCGGACGGCGCCGCCGGAGACTTGGACCCCGGTGTTCAGATTGAGAAGGCTGGTCCAGTCCCGTCGTGCCATGGGCATTTCCTGCACTCGTCCGGCTTCCAGGTTGGAACGCTGTTCGGCGTTGGCGGTGTTGACGAGAGGCGCCTCGCTGGTCACCTCGATCGTCTCGGCCACCTGGCCGATTTCGAGCGCCAAGGTCATGCGCAGGTCCTGGCCGGAGGAAAGTGTCACGCCGCTGCGCTTCAACGTCTTGAATCCCTTCGCTTCGGCTGTGATCGTGTAGTCGCCAATGGGTAGAGAAGGAAACGCTACCTCACCGAGCGTGTCAGATGTGCGCTTCAAGGCCGAACCGCGGCCTACGTTGAGCATCGTGACGGAGGCGCCGGAAATGGCCGCTCCGCTGGGGTCGACGATAGTGCCACTGAAGCCGGCGGTTACCACCTGCGCTGCGGCACCACCGGCCGACAGCAGGAACATGGCCGCCAACCATGGGGTAAGTCTGATATCTCGCATCGTGGAATCTCCTTAGGTCACGCTGTGGAGGAGGGGCATTGACCACGTCCTCACCCGTTTTGGGCCCGACCCATGTGAGAGAAAGTAACAGACCAACCCGCCACTCGCGAGTGGCAGGTCGTTCCCTTTGGTGAAGGAACGTTCCCTCCCCAGCCTGTCGGCCCTGCCCTGCTAAACTGTTTACGTTCCACCACCCCACCATGAAGCTGGAATCCGGGATTGCTATCGAAGAGTGCCGTGCCGCACTGGAGAAGACGCTGGACGACGAAATCTTCTTCGGATCGCGCCGGTTAAGCGACTTCTGCCGGTACTGCGGCAATGTTGCACTGGAGGGGCGCACCGACCTGGATCAATATGAGATTGCGAGCAAGGTGCTCGGTCGGACCACTGACTTCAATCCCTTGGACGATGCCGCCGTCCGCAAACTGGCGACTCAATTGCGTCACAAGCTCGAGGCATACTACGCTGGGCCCGGCCAATCGGACCTCATCGTAATCTCCATGCCCAGACGATCCTACCTGTTGCGGTTTCGCAGGCGGGGGACTGAGGAACCGGTGGCGGACACGCCGGTTGAGGACGTGGATCCTCCGTCGGTCGAACCTGAACCAGAATCCCTGTCGGCCACCCCCGCGGAACGTACGGTCCTTCCACCCGATACGGTCGCGCGGGTTCCCTGGAAACGGGTTTTGGCCGGATTGTCGTTCGCCGTAATCTGTTTTCTGGCCTGGCAGTTGCTAGGGAAGAGCTGGGATTACGGAGGTTCGTTGGCCGCAACTCGGGGAAAGTTCTCGCCCGTGACGATCGATACTCGCCGCGGGGATTTGCGCGGCAAGCAACTGGACACTGCTGCAGATGCGGTCCGAACGGGTTCCAACCTGGGCGAGGGCGAGGATGCGACGGTCCGCCTGCGCTTCACCCCCGAATTCCCTGGTCAGCAGGCGGGGCTGATGGTGCTGTACGACGTCGACAACTTCGTTCGCGTGGGGCAGCACCATAAGGATCGCGCCCTGATGGAGTTTGGAATGGAACGGGAGGGTTCTTACCAGCAACATTCCAGCGCGTACGAGTTCGATCCGTTGGGGCAGGCCGGCCAGTCCCGATGGTTGACGTTGCGGCGGGCCGGACCCGACTACACTGCGTATATTAGTGCCGACGGACTCTCATGGAGGCAGTTTGGGAGCAAATTTACGCTGCCAGACACCTCGGGAGACCTCAAGACAGCGGTCTATGCGTTCAATGGCAAGACGGTCAATCCCGCATCTCACGCGGTGTTCGAGCACTTCGGAGTCGGATTGTCGTTTCATAACCGGCCCGAGGGAGGGTTCGAAGTTGCCGCGTTCCCTGGCTGGCATATTCAGGAAGGGTGTAAATCGGCGGCCGCACCAAGGGTAACCGCTGGTGTTCTGGAAGTGAATATTGCTGCCGACGCATTGGGCTGCAACTGGTCGCTGATGCGTGGCGCGCCCTCCGGCGATTGGGCGATTTCGACCCTGGTCGACTTCGAAGCGGTTTCGGGCAGCGGTTTCGGACTGGTGGTACGAGGATCGAAGGGCAGCGCGGGACTTATTCGGCGGGACTTAGGAGGCAGATCGCTGTTGTTGGAACGAACTGATGATAATGACACTCGCCTGCCAGACTTCCCTGGCACCCCTCCCTTAGTGCTGCGGATGGAGAAGGGGGGAGGGGTCCTTCGCGCCAGTTTCAGCCGCGACCTTGAGACCTACACGGTCTTGCCCGTTGAGGTGAAGCTTGACGAGATCGGAGCGGTGAAGGAGATCGGACTGGTGGCGTCCATCGCCCACTGGACTAGTAAGGTAACCCGCCCGCCAGCCCGCATCTACTGGGTACGGGTCGAGGCGAATCCACCCGGATTCCTGCCACGGCAGAACGTTCCGTAACTCGCTGGAACGTAATCGCACTTCCAAGATCCGACGGTGGACGCGTAGTCTTGGTCCATGCGGACAAGCTCAATGGTCATCCTCTGTGCCCTGGCCGGCACTGCTGGCTGCTCCAATGTCGCCAGCAGCAACGGCCCCTCCGGCTTCAAACTGGAGAGCCAGGATGACCGGGTGGAGATCCTCCTCGACGAACGTCCGCTAACCACTTTCCACTTCCACTCCAAGTGGGACAAGCCTTTCCTTTACCCGATACGCACGGTGTCAGGTGCGGTGCTGTCACGAGGGTGGCCCGTTGAGCCGCGGGAAGGGGACGAGCAGGACCATGCCTGGCACCGTGGAATCTGGTACGGCCACGGCGACATCAACGGCGAGGACTTTTGGCGAGAGAAGCCGGACCGGACAACCGCGCGCCTCGTCATGGACGGAGCGCCGAAGATCTCCAACGGCAACAAAGGCAGTCTGGAGATCATGCTCGCGATGATCGGGGCCAAGGGGAACCGGCTGGGCACGATTGGCGAGCGGTACGAGTTGCGCCGTGAGGGCGCCAACTTCCTGATCGATTCCGTTATCAGCGTGGCTGCCGATAGAGGAGTGGCGCTGAAATTCGGCGACACGGACGACGGAGGCTTCGGCTTCCGTCTCGCAACGGAGTTCCGGCAGGATCGGGGAGCGGAATTGATGAACTCGGACGGTCTGACCGGAACCGAGAAGATATGGGGCAAACCCGCGCGCTGGGTGAAATACACGGCCACCATAAACGGGAAGCGAGCCGGTGTGGCGATGATGGATCATCCTTCGAACCTGCGCCATCCTACCGGCTGGCACGCACGAGGATACAGCTTGTCTTCCGCCAATCCATTCGCCACGGGTTCGTTCGCTAAGGACAAGAGCAGGGACGGCAGCTACACCCTACCCGCTGGTCAGACGTTGAAGCTTCGCTACCTGGTTGTGGTGTTTGATGGTGACCTGAAGGCGCCAGTTGCCGACGGACTTTTTGCCCGATTCGCAGAGGAGAAGTGACTGCAGATGACCAGGCGTGATTTTCTGGCAACGAACGCGGTGGCGGCAAGCGCAACGGCGGCCGGTGGGCGGCCGATCGGCACTGCATTTCTGGGCGCGAGCCACAGCCACACGGCCGGCAAGCTGAAAGTCGTCCGATCGTCGCCTACGTTCCAACTGATTTGCGTTTGGGACGATGACGAGGCGGTGAGGCAAAAGCTGGCTGCGCAGGGCCTGAAAGTGGTGGGGCCGGAAGAGATGCTGCGCGACCCGGCAATCGAGGCAGTGGTCGTGGAGTCCGACGTACCGGATCACCAGCGTCACGCGCACATGGCGCTTTCGGCCGGCAAGCACGTTCACGTGGAGAAGCCGCCGGCCACCGACGTGGCGGGCTTTCGTGACCTGCTCGACTTGGCGAGGCGCGGGAAACTGGTCATGCAGCAAGGCTACATGTGGCGGCATCATCCCGGTTTCCGCATGCTCCACGATCAAGTAAGAAGCGGCGCCATCGGGAACGTTTACATGGTGACGGCGGTGATGGAAAAGACCCTCGAAGCGGAACGCCGTCCCGAGTGGGCGCGATTCCGCGGCGGACAGATGTTCGAGCAGTGCTCCCACCTGATCGACCCGTTGGTACGGCTATTGGGGCGCCCGGACCGAATTACGCCATTTCTTAAGAAGAGCGGCAAGTTCGACGATGCGCTCGCCGACAATACCGTGGCGGTCTTCGAATTCCCCGGCTCCATCGGGGTCGTCATGGGATCGGCGCTGCATCCGGACGGCAACCGGAGGCGCAGCTTTACCGTCAATGGGACCCTGGGGACGCTGGCGCTTGATCCGATCGAGCCAGGGTCGCTCTGGCTGGAAGCGAAGAAGGCGCCTCGGCAGAAACTCGAGACGGCTCCCTATGTGCGCTTCGAGGACGACTTCCGGGAACTGGCTGCGGCGATCCGGGAAGGCAAGCCTCTGTCCGTAACTCCTCTGCAGGATCTGATGGTGCAAGAGGCAGTCATCGAAGCCTCGGGGATGTGACCATGCGGCGAGCCAATCGCAGGGAATTCATTGCCGGTGCGGGATTGGTGGCCTCGGCCGGGACGGCCGCCCCGGTCGCCCCAACTGTAGACTGCCAGAGCCACCTCTTCATCCCCGAACTGGTGGCGCTGATGGAGAAACGCAAAACCTCGCCCTACGTGTATCGCAAGGATGGCGGCACATACATTGTGGTCAACGAATGGGTGCGGAGGCTGATGCCCAAGCACATGGACGTGGACGCGAAGTTGGCCGACATGGACGCCGCGGGCATCGGCGTGACCGCCCTCAGCATCAACGATCCAGGACCGGAGTTGTTCGGCAAGGACGGTCCGGCCGTCGCGCGGCTGGTGAACGATGCCATCGGGGAGATCGCGAAGAAGCACCCCAACAGGTTCTTTGGCCTCATGGTTCTGCCGCTGCAGGATATGGACGCTTCTCTGGCCGAGATGGAGCGCTGCGCGAACACGCTCGGGATGAAGGGCATCCTGTTGTATTCGAACCTGGCTGGCGAATTCCCCGACGAGGAGCGCTTCCGCCCGATGTTTGAGCACGCGCAGCACATGGACCTGCCAGTGCTATTGCACCCCGCGTATCCGATGACGTTTCAGGCAACGAAGGGCTACGAGATGGCCACCATGCTCGGCCTGATGTTCGATACCACAATTGCGCTGGGCCGGATCATCCTGGCTGGGATTCCGGAGCAGTATCCAAAGCTGAAGCTGGTATGCCCGCATGTCGGCGGCGCGCTCCCCTATCTGATTGGCCGCATGGATCACCAAACGATGGTTTTGAAACGCGGAGCAGCCAAAATCCGCAAGCCGCCCAGCGAGTACTTGAAACAGGTGTGGTTTGACACGGTGTCGCCCATCGGCCTGGCAGTGAAATATGGAATCGACTTCGCCGGCCCAGGGAAGATGCTGTTCTCCACCGATCATCCATGGGTGGATCCGAAGATCATCGTCGATGTGGTGCAGGGTCTGAATCTGGCGCCGGATGTGAAAGCCAAGGTGATGGGTGGCAACGCGCGTGCGTTGTTCAAACTGTGACGCGGCGCGAAGCCATCCTGAGTTTGGGTGCGGCTGCACCTCTGGCCGCCGCAGCAGCGCCCGAACCTTTCCGTCTCGCTGTCTGCAACGAAACATTCGAGGGCTCATCGTTCGCGGAGGCCTGCCGGCTCGCTGCGGAAACTGGCTATACCGGACTTGAGATCATGCCCTCCACGCTGGCGCCTGATCCCGCAGCGCTGAGTTCGGCCAAGCGCGCTGAGTTGCGCCGCACCATGAAGGATGCCGGGGTGAAGTTCAGCGGGTTGCACGCGGCCATGTCGGCTCCTGCCGGTCTGCACCTGACGACGCCGGACGAGGCCCTCCGCCAACGGAGTTGGGGCCACTTTCGCCAGATGATCGACTTATGCGCCGATCTCGGCGCGGGTGGCTACCTGGTGCTCGGGTCAGGCAAACAGAGGGCGGCCGCCAAGGGCGAGTCGGTCGGGGACGCGGTGAAGCGCCTGCGCGATGGATTGGCTGAATCGGCGAAGCATGCGCGGGAGCTGGGCGTGTTGCTGCTCGCCGAACCTCTGGGTCCGCACCTGTGCAACGTGCTCACTACTTTGGCTGAGGCGGTGGAATTGGTCCGCTCCATCAATCAACCGGAAGTGCAGACGATGTTCGATACGCACAACGCGGTCAGCGAGAAGGAACCGCACGACGCCTTAATCCGCAGATATGCGTCCCACCTCCGCCACGTGCACGTGAATGAAATGGATGGGCGGCATCCGGGAACGGGAAGCTTTCCATGGAGAGGCCGGCGCCCAGGGCGGTGGTGTGGCGCGCCAGCGCGTCCGCCTTCACGGCCTCGGTCTTGATCGTGGCGCTCAAACGG
>CAYVDY010000055.1:0-18961 GCA_964450255.1 uncultured Candidatus Solibacter sp.
CTTGTTCTTGAAGTAGTAGTAGAGATTGCCGGGGACGAGCCCCGCTTCCTCCGCAATCTCGCGTATGCCCGTGCCCGAGATACCGAGCCGGCGGAACACCCGGCCCGCGGCACGCAGGATCTCCAGGCGCTTCGCTTCGCCTTTACGCTCGATGCGCTCCGAAGGCTCGGCCGGGTTTGAACGCCGATTCAAAGTTTGAATCATTGTTCAAATCCTACCGGAACGGCAGCGCCATCGCGTCCATGCGGCCCGCCTTGACCATTTTCAACAACTCGGCCCGCCGTGCCGCGGACGCTCCCTTCCACCAGTCGTCCACGGTCAGTATCACCTCCATCGTCCACCGGAACGACGGATTGCGCAGGCACGCTTCCAATGCTGCGTCCAGGAACCTCACTTGCAGCTCGCGGCACACCGACGGCATGTCCGTGAAGCCGACATCCGTGTGCGAGTGGTGGATGAGATCCAGCGTGCGGATCTTCTTCAACGGCGACGCGGCCAGCGCGCTCACCGCCGCCACACTCTTCAACGCATTCCGCCGAGTCACCTGCATCTATTTCTCCTCAACAATCAACACGTCCCACGGCCCCACCGTCGCGGTCGAGCCGGCAGCCACGGGCCGCCCGGTCAGCACGTCGGCGCCCGCTCCATAGGCATACGCGAAACTCTGCGGCGCCGCCGAGTAGTTCAGGTAGTAGTGCATCCGCCGCCCATTGTTCGCCGTGCCGTGCTTCACCTTCACTGCCGCCGGAAGTCCCTGGTCCGGGCCTGACACACCTGCCGCTTTCAGCACGTCGAGCACTACCGCCCGTTGCAGTTCATCGGAGAGCACCGTACCCTCAAACGTCACCGCGCCCTTACCAAACGTATTCCGGGCGACTGCCGCGTACTTGCCGAAGAACGGGTGATCGTAGTAGGCCAACCCCTTCGCTGTATCCAGTTCGATCATCTCGGCCCAGGTGGAGACGCGGTTCCCCGCTCCCACGCCAAACGGATCGCCCTTCAACGCAAGCGGCTTCGCCAGAGTCGAGAACTCCTGGTAGTGCAGCCCCGCGGCCTCACGCAGCGGCCCCGGCGCCATCGCCGCACGCACGGTGTCGTATTCGTTCGTAAACCCGCTCTTGAAGGCCAGCACCAACTGTCCGCCGCCGCGGGCGTACTCCGTCAGCTTCGCCAGCGTCCGATCCGAGGCCACGTACAGCGGCGGCACCAGCAGAACTTTGTATCGCGACAGATCCGCCAACTCCGGCGTCACGAAATCCACGCCGACGTTCAGGCCGTACAGCGTCTTGTGCATCTGCCGCAGCACGGTCATGTAGTTCACTTTGTCGTCGAACGGCATGAACTCAATCCCGTGGAAGGAGTCGATGGAATACAGAATCGCAACGTCGTTCTTCCGCTGGAAGTTCACCAGGCGCGGCCCGAACTTCTTCAGTTCGCCGGCCACTCTGGAGAATTCGCCATAAAGGCGGTTCGGTGCGAGATCGTGCGAGAGAACTCCCTTCCAATACGTCTCCTGCCCGTAGTGCAGCGAGTGCCAATGCCAGTAGGCCACCATGTTCGCGCCGTCGGCGATGTGGCTGTAGACATTCAGGCGAAGCTGCCCGTCGTAGGGCGGGAACTGCCCCTTCGAATCCCAGCCTATGGTCTGCGCATTAGTTTCCGTGACCAGGAAATTCGTCATTTTCAACGACCGCGCTACGTCATCGGTGAATGTCGCCGAATGACCGTCGAGCTCGTCCTGAACAGGGTAATAGGGGTTCGTCCCTACGACATCCAGATGCCGCGCGATGGCCCACTGATCGATGTCCGTGTGCACCCCGCCGCTGAAGTCCTGCATGACGAACTGATCCTTGCGCTTGTACTCGTTGACGATCTTCGCCTGCCATCCGAGGAAGTCCGTCACGCGCGACTGCTGATACCGCTCCCATTCCAACTTGTAGCCCGGATTCAGGATTCCGTCGCGCGGCGGCAGTTCGTCCCAGTCCTGGACCAACTGCCCCCAATACACCAACCCCCAGACCTTGTTGAGCTCCTCCGTGACGCCGAAACGCTTCTTGAGAAAATCGACAAACCCCGCCTGCACCAGAGGGCCGGCCGCCCCGTAGTTCGAAGTCTCATTGTCGATCTGGTAGCCGATCACCGCCGGATGATCCTTGTAGCGCCCCATGATCTGGCGGATCACGCGTTCGGCGTGAAACCGGTACGCCGGGTGGCTGGTGTCCATGTTCTGCCGGATGCCGTAGGTCGCCCGCTTTCCGTCCAGGCGCGTCGCCAGGATCTCCGGATGCTTCCGGAACAACCATGGCGGAATCGAATACGTCGGCGTCCCCAGGATCACCTGGATGCCCGCCTCGTGCATCTTGGCCATAACGCGATCCATCCATGCAAACTCGAACTGCCCGTCCTTCGGCTCCCAACTGGACCACGTGGATTCCCCCACGCGCACGACGGTCACGCCGGCCTTCTTCATCAGTTCGACGTCCTGATCCAACCGCTCCGACGGCATGTACTCGTGGTAGTACGACGCCCCATAGAGCACCGTCGGCGGCTTCTGTGCGTGTGCCGCCAAAGTAGCAAGGAATAGGAAAACCGTCAGATTCTTCACGATCCGGATTTTATCACCCTAAAACCGGAACAAATAGCTGAGCTTGGCGAAAGCCTGCCGGCCGGTACTCACAACCGGCGCCCACTGCCGCCCCTCGTGGATATCGGTGTACCCCACGTACAGCGCGGTCCCCGGATGCAGCAGCCAGGTGAACAACACATCGGCAGTCACGCGCTTCTGCTGGGTCATCTGCGCCGCCACCGGATTCGGACCCACGCCGTTGTAGTCCAGAATCAGCCGCAGCGAGAACTCTCGCGTGAACTGGTAGTTCACTTTCGACCGCGCAATATGGTTACGGAACACGCCATCCAGCCGCGAGTAGAGATATGTCTCATCCATTCGCAGCCTCGGCGTGGGCCGGAGAGTCACACCCACCTGGGCGTCGAGCCCACTCGCGAGGAATGGCTGCAGTCCCGTGGCCGGATAGTAGTTAACACTCTCGCCCTTCACTATTTCCGTGTTGAACGCCAGCCACTTCAACCATTCGCTGTTGGCCTCCACGACATTGTTGCTCTTGCGGAAGCCCAACCCGCGATAGAGTTCATAACTATCGTCGCGTCCAACGACGATTTGAGTCATCCTCGGCAGTTCCACCTTAAACACCGGTTGAACAGTCCAATCCTGCATCGTCCCGGCGTGGTTCCAGTTCCGCAGCACCCTCAATTGCGGGCCCAGCGATACGAGGCCGCGCTTGTTGGGCCGCCACGTGTAACCGATTGTCTGCTTCAGTTCGCGGATGTCCACCCTGGGCACGAAGCCCAGATCGCTGCGGAACCCCTCGCTACGGTCCGTCCATTTGGTGGCGAACTCCCAGTGGCGGTCCATGTAGGTAAGGCCGCCCGAGAGTGCATTGCCCTGCCCCGAGGTGGAGTCGGTGGACATCCCCGGCCCTGTCAGAACCCCCGCTTGCGGGGGCCGAATCCGTGGGTCCAGAGACGCCACGCGGTGGTAATTGCCCGGCGCCGCCCGAGCAGTCGCCATCAGCCTCACGTGCGAGTCGTTGAGGATCTCACGCTGCAGGCTGAGCACCGAATCGTACGTACTGTCCTTCGGCGCGCGGTCATCGGTCGTCAATACGCCAATAGCCCAGCGATCCACCTTCCCCGTCAGGCGCAACCCGTACGTCGGATCGACGATCCGCCGCGAGTGGAAGATCTGCTCCGGCGTCGAGAAGAACTGCGCGTTCTCCATGAAAAACGGCCGCCGCTCCGGGAAGAACACTTCGAAACGCTTATTCACAGTCACCTGCGGTTCGTCGGACTCCACCTGAGAGAAGTCCGGATTGGCGGTCAGATCCAGCGTCAACGCATCGTTGATCACCGCCTTGGCGTCCACGCCGGCGCGCAGTTCGCGCTGAGTCTGATAAGCACCACCGTTCAGCTCTCGCCCCACCGCACCGAGTCCGTAGGGAATGACCTGGATGTTCCTTCCCGAAGAGATGTTCTCCAGCCCCTCCATGTTCCCGAGTTGCGCCACCCACGAAGGCAGCGCCTTCCTCGAGATGTGGGGCCACCAGACGGACTCGTTGTTGCGCTGAATGAACCGTCCCAGCGCCAGCCCCCAGGTTTGCTTGGGCGTGTCCGGAAAGCGCAGACTCTTGAACGGAATGGCCTGAAAGACCACGTAGCCATCGGCTACGATCTTCGCCTCGGAATGCCAGAGCGTCTCAAAGCTGAAGTCGTCGCCCAGCCCATCGGTGGTGATCCCGTCCATCTGAATCGCATACGGGTTCACGTCGAAGAAATAGGACCGCCGGTGATCGTGAAACGTGTCGATGTTGATCGTCACGCGATCGTCCATCAGTATCGCCTTGCGGCGCGCGATGCGGGCGCGGATTTTGGAAGGATCGTCCTTACAGATCCACCCCACATAGATGTTCTTGTCGTCATAGGAGAGGTACGCAGTCGTCGGCTGCGATCCGGGCACGCCGTCTCCGGGATCCAACTGCACGAAATCCGTAACGACGAGTTCCGCCTCGCGCGGCACGCCGTTCAGGAAGTCCGCCATGGTCGGCGGCCGCTTGACCCGCGGGATCGTCAGCGACTGCCCGAGGGCACACCCCGCCGCCAGAAGAAGCAGCAGGTACAGCCTCGGCATGAGCTACCCTATCGTGATCAACCCGGCGCCACAGAGAACATCGTTGATCTCCCGCGCCGCGCGCGCTCCTTCCGCGACGGCCTCCACGACCGTGGAGCCGCCATTCACCAGATCGCCGGCCGCGTACACACCGTTTCGCGTCGTGGCCTGCGAACCGGTCTTCGTCAAAACCAACCCGCCGCGCGTCAGTTCCACGCCTGGCAGCGCCGCTCGCAGTTTGTCTTCGAGACCCTGCCCGATCGCTTCCACCACCATGTCGCACGGCATCACGTGCTCGGATCCCGCCACGTTCTCGGGCCGCCGCCGGCCGCTGGCGTCCGGGGTGCCCAGTTTGGTGCGGACGACGCGTAGGCCTGTGAGACGGCCAGCGTCATCGGCGACGTAATCCATCGGCTGTGTCAGCACCAGGAAGTTCACGCCCGCCGCCACCGCCGTGTCACGCTCTTCTGGCCACGCCGGCATCTCCACAAACGACCGCCTGTAGACAATCGACACATCCTCGGCGCCCGCCCGCTTGGCCGACAACGCCGCGTCAATCGCAGTGTTGCCGCCGCCCAATACCAACACGGAGCCGCGGACTTCCAAACCTCCGCGCTTCACGGCACGCAGGAAATCGAGCGCGCCGTACACGCCGCCGGCCGGCCGAGCGGCGCCGGGCAACTCAGACGATCGGCCCAACCCGAACGCCAGCAGCGCCGCGTCAAACCCTTCGTCCATGACATCGTCCAGCGTGCCCGCGGGACCAAGCGAATACTGCCGGCGCTCGATGGCGCCCACACTCACCAGGACGTCTTCGAGCTCGCGATCGATGACAGAATCAGGTAGCCGCTCCGCCGGGATGGTTTCTTTGGCCATGCCGCCGGCCGTCTGTGCTCTCTCAAACAGCGAGACGCGATGCCCCATCGACGCCAGCGAGATCGCCGCCGCCACGCCCGCGGGACCGGCGCCGATCACCGCCACGCGCTTGCCCGTATCGGGCAGCACCGCCCGCGATTCACGCGCCCAGCCTTCTTCCACGGCCTTCCGCGAAACCCAGCGTTGCAGGTGTCGGATCGGCACCGTTTCCGTATAGTGCTCGTTGATGCAGCCGCTCTCGCAGAGTGTCTCCGACGGGCAGACATAGCCACAGACGGTCGCCAGGACGTTCGACGCACGAATGGTCTCATACGCCTCGCGGAACCGGCCTTCGATAATCTCCTGAATGAACTGCGGCACATTCACATGCGCTGGGCATTTCGGCACGCATGTGGGATCGCTGCACTGGCGGCAGGTCCCTGCCATCTGCAGGATTGTATCCAAAGCCTCTGCGCGCCCCGCCTTGTAGATTGGCTCATACACTTCCGAATCGCGGGGCACACAGCCGCTCTTGCCGCCGTCCCGCATGATCTGCGTGCAAGCCGAGCACGCCACGCACACCTTCTCCGGGTCCAGCGCCTCACCGCGAACTACGGCCCGCGCGAACTCGGGATACGCGAACGACATGCGTCCGCCGCCCACTAGCGACACCCAGCCCTGCTCGATCGCGCCGGCGCCGACGTTCGGCAGAAACTGCCGCAGCCACGAATACCCTCCGCCCACCACGGGCAGATCCGGATGCGCCTGTTGCACCTGTTTCACGATGTGCAGGAACCGCGCTACGCCTTCCAGGGGATGCTCCGGGGGCACCGGGGCGCCCGAGATCGGCAGATCAAACGGCCGGTTCACGTAAGGGTTGAAGTAGGGGTTGCCGATGGTGATGTTGACCATTGGCGCGCCTGTCTCCTTGAGGAAGCCGACGAGACGCAGCGGGTCTGTCAGATCCGGCTTGTCGCTGCCGTCGCGGTTCATTCCCCAGCCATAGGGATAGGCCATCGCGTCGTAGGCGTTCATGCGCGACGTCACCGCGATGCCTGGCACGCGGTCCCTGATCTTCAGCACCACGTTGCGGAAGAAGCGCGTCCGGTCCTCCCACGCCTCGCCGCCGTAGCGCGAGTTCGCCCGCGTGTGGGAGGCGTGCAACTCGCTGACGAGGTAGCGGTGGCAAGCCTTCACGTCCACGGCGTCAAAGCCGGCCTGCAGCGCCAATTGGGCGGCCTCGACGTAAATGTCCTCCAGCCGCTCCAGTTCGTCGTCGCTGATCAACGGGTAATCGGCCGGAAGCTTGTGGATCGGATCGAGGAATCGCGAGCGGTGAGCGATGATGGGCGCCGCAGCCTTGCCGGGTTTCGAATAGCGTCCGGAGTGGGTCAATTGCAGAACCAGCGCGGGCCGGTGATCGGGCCCCATGGTCTCCCGAGCTGCCGTACGCGCCTGCTCCACCATCCGGCTGTAGGAGTCCACGTTGCCCGCGTGCAGCCAAAGCTGGCGGGGATTGGCCCGGCCCTCTTCCTCCACGGCGCAGGCTTCCACCCACAGTAGGCCGGACCCACCGGCCGCAAACCGCCGGTAGCGGCGGTACGTGAGTTCATCCGGCGAACCGTCCGCCAGTCCGTCGCAGCCCTCCATCGGCAAAACAACCATGCGATTCGGCAGAGTCAACGCCCCGCACTGCAGCGGCTGCGCCAGGATAGTCGTGCTGTCACTCACCGGCACGTCAACGGCTACCCGTTCGATATCGGCGCGCAGATCTTCAAGAGTTTTGTAGTGGAAGGGTTGGTGTGGAATCATGACGGTCCCTGGAAGCTACTACCATATCAGATCCAAAACTCTGATCTTCCGAAACCACACCGCACTGGAATGATTCTGCAACACGATGGGGCTTTCGACCGCTTCGCGCTTATATTCGAGCACCTTCACGCCATTCAGCCAGTGCTCCACGCGCCCGCCACGCACCACGATCCGCGACAGGTTGAACTCCCCGGCCGGCTTCGCCAGGCGCTGCGCCGGAGCCAGCTTCCCATAGAGCGACGCCGTCTGCTTGGCCGGATTCCCCTTCGAGTCTGAGTGCACGTCGTCATCGATGAGCTGATACTCCGGCCCCCGTCCACGCGCCATGCGGCCTTTCTCGCGCTGCCACTCATCCACTTTCTCTATCAGGTACTTCCCGCCCGAGTTCCCGCCCGGCTCGATTTTCCACTCGAACTCCAGTTCGAACTCACGGAATTTGCGCACCGTGGCGATGTCCTGAAATCCCCCTTCCTTGACCACCATGGCACGCAGACAGCCATCCTCCACCTTCCAGGCAGCGGCTGGAAACTGGCGCCCCGTCACCTCCTGCCAACCTGCCGGCGACAGGCCGTCGAAAAGCGAGACCCAGGCGCCGGCCCCTTGAAACAGCAGTAATGCGACGACAGCGGACAACATCTCTAGAGTGTATCCGTGTTGCTCCATCTCTCCAATTCCATGACAATGGGATCGGCATGTCTCGAAATGTAGCGGTACTCCTCGTCTTCTCCTCCTTCGCCTTCGCGCAGACACCGCGTCCGGCAATGGAAACCCGCATTGACACCCTTCTCCGCAGGATGACCGTGGAGGAGAAGGTCGGCCAGATGACCCAGGTCGCCATCGACGTGATTACGGCAGGCAACGCTGCCGGCCGCGAGCACAAAGTCGACCCGAAGAAGCTGGCTGACGCCGTCCAGAAGTACCACGTCGGCTCAATCCTCAACGTCAACGGCGAAGCTTACACTATCGACCACTGGCACGAGATACTGAACGCCATCCAAGACGAGACGGAAAAGAGCCGTCTGAAGGTGCCCGTCCTATATGGCATCGACTCGATCCACGGCGCCACCTACACGCTCGGATCGGTCCTGTTCCCCAACGCCATCGGAACGGCGGCCACTTGGAATCCAGAGCTCACCCGCCGCGCTGCCGTCGTCTCCGCCTACCAGACCCGCGCCTCCGGCATTCCGTGGACCTTTTATCCCGTGCTCGACATCGGCCGCCAGCCATTGTGGCCGCGCTTCTGGGAGACGCTGGGCGAAGACCCTTACCTGGCCACCAAGCTCGCGGAAGCCTACATCGACGGGCTCCAGGGCAAGGATATCTCCGCGCGCGATAAGGTCGCGGCATGCGTGAAGCACTACGCGGGATACAGCATGCCCTTCAACGGCAAGGACCGCACGCCGGTGATTCTCGACGAGCGGACGCTGCGCCAGGTAGTACTGCCCACCTACGAAGCCGCCGTCCGCGCCGGCGCTCCGACCGCGATGATCAACTCCGGCGAAATCAATGGCATCCCCGGCCACGCCAATTACTTCCTACTCACCGAAGTGCTCAAGAAGGAATGGGGCTTCCGCGGCTTCTCCGTCTCCGATTGGGAGGACATCAAGCGGCTCCACACGCGCGATCGCGTTGCCGCGTCTCCCAAGGACGCGGTGCGCATGGCTGTGATGGCCGGCGTGGACATGAGCATGGTGCCGTTCGACTTCTCGTTCTACGACCTGCTGCTGCAGTGCATCAAGGAGGGTTCCGTCCCGATGACGCGGATCGACGACGCCGTGCGCCGCATCCTGCGCGTGAAGATGCAGCTCGGCCTCTTCGAGCGTCCCCGGCCTGACGCCGAGATGAAGGCCACGTGGGATCAGCCGGCGTTCCACCAGACCAATCTCGACGCCGCCCGCGAGGTCATCACTCTGCTCAAGAACGAGGGCAACCTCCTGCCGCTGTCGCGCGGCAAGAAGGTGCTGGTCACCGGGCCCAACGCCGACCTGCTTAACGTAATGAACGGCGGCTGGTCTCTCACGTGGCAGGGCGACAAGGAGGAACTGTTCCCCAAGGACAAGTACACCGTTTACAAGGCAGTTCGCGCCGCCGCCGTCGAGGGCTTGGTATCTTACTCGGCCGGCACCACCTGGGAGAAGGACGTCAACATGGCCGAGACCATCACGCGTGCCCGGTCCGCCGACGTCATCATCGCCGTAATGGGTGAGCACTCCTACTGCGAGACGCCCGGCAACATCGAGGACCTCGCATTGGAGGACGCCCAGATCCGCCTTGTCGAGGCGCTCAAAAAGACGGGCAAGCCAGTGATCACGGTGCTGGTTCAGGGCCGGCCGCGCGTGCTTCGCTCCATCGTCAAAAACTCTGACGCCATCCTGATGGCCTACCTGCCAGGCAACGAGGGCGGCCGCGCCATCGCCGACGTCATTTACGGCGATGTCAACCCCAGCGGCAAGCTGCCGTTCAGCTATCCTCGGAACGTCAACGGCTTCACCACCTACGACTACAAGCCGTTGGAGAACACCCATGACAATCCGACTGGCTGGGAGTGGCCGTTCGGCTACGGCCTCAGCTACACCACCTTTGCGTATTCCAATCTGAAGGTCACCGGAGCGGCGACCATCACGGTGGACGTGAAGAACACAGGCAACCGGGCCGGCAAGGAAGTGGTCCAGTTGTACATCAGCGACCTGTTCCGTCAGGTTTCGCCGCCAAACAAGGAACTGAAGGGTTTCCAGAAGATCGACCTGCAGCCCGGCGAGACGAAGACGGTGGAGTTTAAGCTGACGCGCAAGGACCTCGCCTTTGTCGGCTTGAAAAACACCTGGATTACAGAGCCGGGCGATTACGCGGTGCAGATCGCTGATCTGAAGGGTTCGTTCAAGTTCGGGGACAGCCTCCTCAATCAGTAAATAAACCAAGCGTGCGGGTGGCGGCATCCCTCTTTCTACATGACCGTCATCCGCTCTCTCGCTCTCATCCTCACTATCACCACGCTTCTCACCGCCGCCGACTGGCCTCAGTGGCGCGGTCCCGAGCGAACCGGACACGCGCCGGGCTCCCCCTGGCCGGCCAATCTCGACACCCTCACGCCCCTGTGGCGCGTCGATCTGGACAAGGGCTTTCCTGGTCCGATCGTTGCCGCCGACCGCGTTTTCGTCGCGGAAACCGCCAATACCGACACCGAACTGGTCCGTGCGTTGGACCGCAAGACAGGCAAAGAACTCTGGCGCGCGTCGTGGCCGGGCAAGATCTCGGTGCCGTTCTACGCGAAGCGCAGCGGCGACTGGATCCGCGCCACGCCGCTCTACGATGGCAAGACGCTTTTCGTTTGCGGGATGGAAGAGGTTCTCGTCGCGCTTGACGGCAAGACCGGCAAGGAACGCTGGCGCGTCGATTTTCCCAAGCGTTTTTCGACGCCCAAGCCCGAATTCGGTTTTGCCTCATCGCCGCTCCTCGATGGCGCGTTCCTGTACGTCCAGGCGGCCAACTCACTCGTCAAACTGAATCGGGAGACGGGCGCTACGGTTTGGCGCGTCCTCCAGCACGACGAGGGCGTGATGGAGAGCGGCGCGTTCTCTTCGCCCACCATCGCCGACGTCGCCGGCCGCCGCCAACTGCTCATCCAGACTCGCACGACGCTCTTCGGAGTGGACCCGGGCAGCGGCGGCACGCTCTGGTCCCAGCCCGTGCCCAACTTCCGCGGCATGAATATCCTGACGCCCACGGTCTATGGCAACGCTATCTTCACCAGTTCCTACCGCAACGATACCTATCTCTTTCGCCTGCAGCCTGACGGCGCCAAGTTCACCGTCACGGAGTCCTGGCGCAACAAATCCAAGGGCTACATGTCCACACCAATCATCGTGGGCGACTACGCCTATCTCCACTTGATGAGCCAGCGCTTCACCTGCATCGACCTGCGCAACGGCGAGACGAAATGGACCACTGAACCGTACGGAACCTACTGGTCCATGGCCTTGCGCGGCGACAAGATCCTGGCGCTCGACGAGCGCGGCACGCTGCTGCTGATCCACGCCACCCCGGAGAAGTTCGATTTGCTTGCCCAGATGGAGATCGCCAAGACTACGACCTGGGGGCACATCGCCGTGGCGGGGGACGAGATATTCATCCGCGAATTGACTGGTATCGCGGCGTACCGTTGGCCGGTGGCCCGCTAACGCTTACCGCCGGAGTGATCCTAGCGCGATGCTGATCTGGGCAGCGTAGTACGTACCCCAGACGAGATAGCCACGATACGGAATGGGCGACCGGAAGCGGTTGGCGGCGAGAAGTGAATCCGAGATCACGAAGAGGGCTGCGCCGATTGCAACCCAGCCGCCGACGCGCAGGCTTGTGGCCGCCATGGTGAGGATCACCGCCACGTAGAGTGCGACCGGCAGACGCAACGCGCCCAAGCCAGGCCACAGCCAGACCAGGATCAGGACGCCATACGCAGCCAGCGCGAGCGTCGCGGCGGGCGGAATCCGCCTCCGCCCCGAGCGCAGAAAATGGAGCGCGTAGGCGATATGGCCGCAGAGAAAAGCAGCCAGGCCGGCGACAAAGTATCGGCGGCCGGATTCGAGCAACGCGTCCCCGATTGAGCCGAGCAACAGTCCCGCCGCCAGGATCGGGTGCCTCCGCACCACGAAAGCCAGCACCGCGATTGCGAGCGCCTTCACCACAGCCCGGCCGGTGAAGCCGCCGGTGGCGATCGTAGCGGTGTAGATCGCGCTGCATAAGATCGAAATGGCCAGAAGGCGAGCCTGCATGCTGAATATCACGAATATCACGGCGCGGAGCGTACAGATGGTCAGCCATTCGTCTATCATGTGGCGATGCCCTCCATTCCGGCCGCAGCGACCGTCAACCGCGTCCGTTACGCGGCCGCCGCTATCTTCATGCAGGTTCTGCTAGGGGTGATCTACTCCTGGTCGATCTTCCGCGGACCGCTGGCCGAGCTCCATGGCTGGTCTAAAGCCGAGACGATCGCGCCGTACCGCTATTCGATGCTGGCGTTTGCAGCGGGCATGATTCTGGCGGGCTTCTGGCAGGACCGAAAAGGGCCTCGCGTGGTGGCATCCGCAGGCGGATTCCTGCTGGGCACCGGGTGCCTGCTGGCGGCGTGGATCGGCGGAACGGTCGGCGGGCTGATCCTGGCGTATGGCGTCTTCGCCGGCGTGGGCGTCGGGTTTGCCTATGTCACACCGATTGCCATGTGCATCAAGTGGTTCCCGGACCGGCGGGGCATGATCGTTGGGCTTGCGGTGATGGGCTTCGGCGTGGGGCCGCTGCTGTTCGGGCCGCTGCTGGAATACCTGATCGGCAACGATCCGTCCCGGCTGGCGATCACGCTGCCGCGGACATTTCTGATTCTGGCCGGGATCTTCTATGTGGGCGTGATCGGAGCAGCACAGTTCTATCGGGTGCCGCCGGCGGGCTGGCGGCCTGCCGGGTGGACTCCTCCGCCGGGCCGGATCGGGGCCGGCGAAATGACGCCGCTGCAAATGCTAGGCACTTGGCAGTTCTACGCGCTGTGGCTGCTGTACTTCCTGGGAACGTCCGTGGGACTCACAGCCATAGGCGAAGCGACTCCGCTGCTGAAGGAGATGGCCAGCGCCAGCACGCTGCTTTCGGCGGGAGCGGCCTTGGGCGTGATGAGCATCTTCAACGGCGTGGGGCGTCTGGCGTGGGGCAGCGTGTCGGATCGCTTCGGGCGCAAGGCGGCTGTGCTGGCGATGTGCGTGACCTCTATCGTGGCCTGCCTCGGCTTCCTCTATTCGGCCTCGGGCTTCGGCATGCTGCTGGCGGGGTTGTGTCTGGCGGCCTTCTCCTACGGCGGGTATCTGGCGCTGATGCCATCCTTTACGGCGGATTACTACGGCCCGAAACACGTGGGGGCCAACTATGGCCTGATGTTCTCGGCCTGGGGGCTTTGCGGATTCATCGTTCCGGGCTACTTCGCGAGCATCATGGATCGTGCGCGGCTGGCGGGCGATCTGGCGGGAGGATATCGCGAGGTCTACTGGAAACTCGCCCTGCTGGCCGCGGTGGGCGCCGTAGTGACCGCGCTCCTGCGCCCGCGTCTGGAGCGCGACATTCCCGCTTGACCGGTCGAGGTAGGGACGCCCGAAGCAAACCATCTTCACCGTCCCGCCTCTACCTCGCCCGGCACGCGCCGCACCAGCAGCGCCGCCACGGCCAGGAAGAAGCCGCCCAGCAATACCGCCGGCAGCGACGCCGAAAGCGGCGCATACGGCATCGATAAAATGCTCGCCCACGCAATGCCGACACCGGTCATCGAGAGCAGCAGAAGCTTCGGCTCGTGGATCACTCCCACCGAGAGCAACCCCGTGGCCCCGGCCAGCAAGCACACCGAATGTGTCAGCCGCCGGCCATACCACTCGGCCAATCCCGGCAGGAAGAACGCGAAGACCAACGTCACCGCGCTATACATCCCGAAGCACAGCTCCGCCCACTCGACGCCCTGTTGGAACAGCGGGCTCTTCTCGTCCGGTGCCCCGAACACGTTGCGGGCCACCGCCACCGGGAAGTAGAGCCACATACAGAACAAGCCCAGCCACGTGCAGATCTGCACCGGCGCCAGCCGCTTCATCACCAGCGGCATCTCCCTCGTGGCTACGAGGATCTCAGCCAGCAAAGCCCCGCAACCGCTGCCCCTTGCAGCAGAACCCGCACCGGCGACCATGCCCCGCCAGCCACCAGTTCGGCGGCTCGCTCCTCTCCACCCTCGGCGAAGCCCGCAACACGCCGCCCACCATGAGAACGGCAATGACCGATCTCGTGGCAGAAAATCGAATCGACTTCCCCACCCCTCCGCGTTTGCCGCACTCCGCTCCTATCTGCCAGACTGAGAACACGATGATTCTGCGGATCGCGCTGGCCGTGACACTTGTATCCTTCGCCGCGCCCGCGCCTGCCCAGCAAACTGGCGAGACCCTGAACTTTGGAATCGAGTGGCGGTTTGTCCGCGCCGGCGAGGCCCAGGTGAATTGGACGGGCGAATCCCAGGCCGAACTGCAACTCAAAACCACTGGCATCGTCGCCTCCTTGTATAAGGTCCTCGATACCTACCGTTCCACCTACTCCCCAGGCTACTGTATTACTTCCATCAGCCTCGAAGCCCACGAAGGACGCCGCAACCGAGACGTCAAAGTCCGCTTCGACCCCGAAGCCAAGCGCGCCCACTTCGTCGAGAAAGACCTCAACACCGGCGCCACCGCTCTCTCTAAGGAGATCGAAATCCCGGCCTGCGCACACGACGTCATGGGCGGCCTCCGCAAACTCCGCCAGCTCCGTCCCGCCGTGGGCACCTCCATCGAACTACCGCTCACCGACGGAAGGAAGGTCATCATGGCCCGCGTCGAAGCGCAGCAGCGTGAGATGATCACCACGCCCCTCGGCCAGTTCTCCGCCATCCGCTACGAAGCGTTCCTCTTTAACGGCGTGTTATACGGGCGCAAGGGCCGCCTCTTCCTCTGGGTCACCGAGGATGAGAAACGCCTCCCCATCCAGCTCCGCGTTCAACTTCCCTTCTACGTCGGCACCATCACGCTCCAACTGGAGAAAACGCAATAAAACAATGTGGAAGATTTCTGTTCTCGCCCTGCTCTCCTTCGGACTCACCGCCCAGCAGCCGCAACCGGCGCCCCTCGTCGCTCCACTTAGCGACCAGCAGGCCCTCGCCCTTTACGACCGCTGCCTCCAGTTGATGGAAGCAAGCGGCGTCGCCTCCGCCGAGCTCGGCCGCGCCAGCATGCCGCTCGCCGATACCATGCGCCAGTCCGTCGAAAGTCTTAAGTTCCTCGGCATGCGCAACCCGCAGCACCACTACCGCTACATGATGAACTTACGCGCCTTCCTGCTGCTCTCCGATTCCCTGCCCCGGCCAGCGACGTTCCCTGAAATGGCAAAACAGCAGCTCAACGAACTGCGCGATAGCCTGATCCGCATTGAACTCTATTACCTGCGCCAGATCGAGCAGCTCCAGAACGATCTCCGCTCACCCGACCGCGACAACCTGCGCCGCTACGGCGACGCCAATACGCAGGTTCCCGCGCCCGCGGCCAAGAACGCCCGCATCGTTTTCTATGGCGACTCCATCACAGACGGCTGGCGCCTCAACGAGTACTTCCCCGGCCGCGATTTCTTCAACCGCGGCATCAGCGGCCAGATTACCGGCCAGATGCTCGGCCGCTTCTACGCCGACGTCATCGCCCTCAAGCCCGCTGCGTTCCTGCTGCTCGCCGGCACCAACGACATCGCCCGCGGCGTCGACCCCGCCGCCATCCAGAACAACATCACGATGATGTGCGACCTCGCCGACGCCCACAAGATCAAGGTGATCCTGGCCGGCATCCTGCCCGTCTCCGATCACCATAAGAACACCAATCCGTCCTACGAGCGCACTCGCCAGCGCCCCATTCCGGCCATCCTCGAAATGAACAAGTGGCTGCTGGCCTTCTGCGAGAAGCGCGGCTACACCTACCTCAACTACTACCCGGCCATGTCCGGCGCCGACGGCCAACTCGCGCCCAACCTCGCCGACGACGGCCTACACCCGAACCCCACCGGCTACCGCATCATGGCCCCGCTCGCCCTCGCCGCCATCGAAAGAGCTCTCGCGCCGCCATCTCCGCAACCGGCGCCCAGGAAGCGGCGTCTATTCTAAAGGCATGAGTTTCCGCTCTGTAGTCGTTGTCTGTGTGTTCGCCGCCCTGGCAATGGCCCAGGGGCTGACGATGTCCGTCAATCAACTCAAGGGCTTCATCCGTTCGTCCGTCAAACTCCAGCACCCCGACAAGCAGGTGGCCGACTACCTGAAGAACGTGAAGCTCAGCGAGAAGCTCACCAGCCGCGATGTCGAAGAGCTGATGGGTGAAGGCATCGGCGAGAAAACCACCACGGCCCTCAGCGCCCTGGTCAAGGCTACGGCGAACCTCACAACCCCGCCGACAGACACGATCCTCAAGACTGCGCCGCCCCCTCCCATGCCGCCGCCATCGTCTGAGATTCAGGCGAAGGTGATCAGCGAAGCGCGTGAAATCGCCCTCGGCTACACCAAGCGGCTGCCCGACTTCATCTGCCTCCAGATGACCTATCGCTATGTGGATCCGTCGGGCCTGGAGTACTTTCAACTGGCCGACAAGGTGGCCGCGCGCCTCAGCTACTTCGAACAGAAAGAGAACTACAAGCTGATCTCCGTCAACGGCGGGCTGGCCAATACCGACTACGAGAAGCTCGGCGGCGCCACCTCCAGCGGCGAGTTCGGAACCATGCTCAAGCAGATCTTCGAGCCCGCCACGCAGGCTGAATTTCAGTGGGAACGCTGGGCCAAGCTGCGCGGCAAAATCTGCCACGTCTACAGCTACCGCGTGTCGCAGGCCCGCTCCAACTGGCGCATCTCCTGGCAGAAACAGCTCGAAGTGATCCCCGCCTACCGAGGCCTCATCTACGTGGATCGCGATGTGCCCATGGTGGTGAAGGTGACGATGGAGGCGGAGAACATGCCGGCCACATTCCCCATCCAGGAGGCCCGCTCGACTCTCGATTACGACTTCATCGACATCGCAGGCAGCCAGTTCCTGCTTCCGCTGAAGTCCGAGATGCGGATGCGCGAGGGCAAGCTCCTGGTCAAGAACTCCACCGAGTTCCGCAACTATCGCAAGTTCGGCGCCGAGGCGACCATCACCTTCGACACCAATGTCGAGCCGCTCCCCGAGGAGAAGGAGAAGCCTCCGCAACAATGAGCGGGCGACCCTACGCCACCCATCCGGGCCTGCTGGGGGAGCGGGCGGCCCAATGAGAGAGGCGCTGGCCGCCTGATCGAAACCGGCAGCTACGCGAAGAAAGACCGAATCGCCAAACGCATTGGCGTCAAGTCCCTGGACGGGATCGGCGATGAAGTGATTCGACCTCGCCTGACGACCGCTGGCGGGATGACCATTCCCGGAATCGGACACCCACGCCGCCGCGTGGCGCTGAATCTACACGTCTTGCCGGCGGCCCGCCGATTGCACTCATCAACAAACCCGCCATGGCATTCACTGACGATCTTAAGCTCGCGTTTCGCTCGCTCACCAAGCATCGCGGATTCGCCGTGATGGCAACCGTCACCCTCGCGTTGGGCGTGGGCGCCTGCACGTCCATCTTCAGCGTCTTCGAGGGCGTCGTACTCGCCCCGCTGCCTTACCCGGAGGCTCAGAAAATCGTCAGCCTCACCACCCGCTGGCAGGACACAGGGCGCGTGACGCCGCGAATCACCGGCGGAGATCTGGTGGACCTCAACAAACGCGCAGATCTGTTTTCCGCGATCAGCTCATACTACGGCGGCGAGGTCGGCGTGCAGATGCAAGGTAAGGCCGATTTCGCCGGCGTGCATTTCGTCAACGACGGCTTCTTCCGCGTGTTCGGCGTCCAGCCGTTGGCCGGCCGGTTGTTCGGCGGCGAAGACGCGAAGCGCGCCGCGGTGGTCAGCGAAGGATTCGCCCGGCGGCAGTTCGGCAGCGCCGATCGTGCGGTCGGCCAGACCGTGCGCGTGGAGAACGTCGCCTACGAAACCGTTGGCGTCGCGCCGGATTCGATGCGCTTTCCCGAGAAGACGGATGTCTGGCTGTGCGGTCCGGCCGATCCGGCCAACGTGAATCGCACCGCGTTCAACTACCGCGTCGTCGCCAGGCTGCGGCCGGACATTTCCTTCGAGAAAGCGCAGGCTGGCCTCGCCACCCTCGCCGCGAACCTGGCCCGCGAGTATCCGCAGAGCAACAAGAACAGGACTTTCACCGCCGTCGCACTGCGGGACCAGCTCGCCGGTCCGGTGAAGACCACGCTGTGGTGGCTGCTGGCATCGGCCGGCCTGCTGCTACTGCTAGCCTGCGCGAACGTGTCGAACCTGATGCTGGCGCGGGCCTCGGCGCGGGCGCGGGAAATCGCGGTTTGCGTGGCGCTGGGAGCATCGCGCGCGCAGACCCTGCGGCAGGCTCTCGCGGAGAATCTCCTGCTGGCGCTCTTCGGCGGAGCGCCTGGAGCGGGGCGTGCATTCAACCTGACAGACCTGCTTCTTGCGCTCGCACCGTCCAGCCTGCTGCGGCTAGACCACGTCTCCGTGAACCCGATGGTGCTGGGCTTCGCGCTGCTGGCGTCGATGGCCGCGAGCATCGTGGCGGGCCTCAGCCCGGCGTGGCAGACGAGCCGCGTGGATGTCCATGCGGCGTTGAAGCAGGGCTACGGACGCGGCGTGGTCGGGGGACAACACAAGCGGTTGCGACAGGGACTCGCCATCGCTCAAGTCGCGGTGGCAGTGGTGCTGGCAGTCGGCGCGGGCCTGCTGGGCCGCAGCCTGGCGGCGTTGAGCGAAGTGGCATTGGGATTCCAGCCGGAACGCTTGCTCGTGATGTACGCGCACCAGCCAGCAGCGACCGATGCGGA
Source organism: uncultured Candidatus Solibacter sp. (assembly GCA_964450255.1). Classification (GTDB taxonomy): domain Bacteria; phylum Acidobacteriota; class Terriglobia; order Bryobacterales; family Bryobacteraceae; genus Paludibaculum. The sequence continues at coordinate 18,794 of CAYVDY010000055.1, forward strand.
ATACGTCGAGGTAACACGCATGTTTGCGCGGCTGCTGCCGGAACTCGGCACTCTGCCCGGCGTGCACGGAGTGGCCGCGGCGATGGGCTTGCCGGCAGGGCGCTATGGCTCCAACGGCTACTACGAGGTGGACGGACGCCGTGACATCAAACCGGAGGCGGGCTTCCG